>DATBAJ010000066.1:0-20884 GCA_036271575.1 Gammaproteobacteria bacterium | reverse complement strand
CGTGCGTAGATGGCTTCGGTCAGCGTCTCGGAAGCCTGGCCGCCGTTCTGCAGGTTGAACTTGATGCCGAAGTCGCCGTCCGGGCCGCCGGGATTGTGGCTGGCGGTGAGGATGAAACCGCCGGCGGCCTTGACCGCGGGTATCAGCAGCGAGGCGGCCGGTGTCGAGAGCAGGCCGTCGCGTCCGATCACGCAACGCGTCACGCCGTTGGCCGTCGCCATGCGCAGCAGTACCGCGATGGCTTCGCGATTGAAGAAGCGTCCGTCGCCGCCGATCACCAGCGTCGCGCCGCGCAAGGCCGGTTGGCAGTCGAACACAGACTGGATGAAGTTCTCGAGATAGCGTGGCTCGCGGAAGCGCGCCACGGGTTTGCGCAAGCCGGCGGTGCCGGGGCGCTGATCGTCGAAGGGACGGGTAGGGACGGCGGGGATATTCATCATGCACCCCGCCTGCCCGTTTGCCAAGCCAGTGGATCCATGTGCCTATGATATAGTCCAAAGCATGTTCGTCGAAACTTTACAGCAACGCGTCCGTCTGGTGCGGCCCCGCAGTTTTGCGGGTCTGATGACCGTCTACGAGAGCAACCATACGCGCATGAAGCAGTTGCTGGGCGACCTGCGGCACATACCCGAACACGCGGTATCGAAGAGTCTCACCGACCTGAGCCTGCATGTCTGCGTACAGGAGCGTTCGCGCTATACCACTGTCATGCAGATGACATACTGGTTCGATGCGGCGGAGGGCAGTGTCGCCGACCCGGATCTCTCGGTGCGCATCTACCACGACGCGCGCCTGGTGGAGGCGGTGGACTGCGCCGGCAACCCGCGGCATGCAGTGCTGCGGCCCCTGTGGCGTCCGGCCCGATCGGAGCTGGAGCAGCGCTGGACCCTGAATATCTTGCTCAATAAATGGTTGGAGTTCTGCCTCGACAACCACCACAGGTTCTCGCACTCGCTGGATCCCGTCATCCGTCGCTGAATATCCGCCGCCCGTCGCCGTCCGGCAACCCGGCTATCCCCGATTATGGCAAGATGATGCCCGCCAAGCCCGCTCCACGGGCCTTCTTCACAGCGGAGAGCCGCAAGCCGTGTCCCCCAGGAAAGCACCCGATCAGGAGCTGAAGGCGTCCAACGCCGAGATATCCCATCACTCGCTGGTGGAGCTCTTCCAGGAGCGCAACACGCTCAAACGAAAATTGGACGAGGCGGAGACAGAGCGCACGGTGCTGCGCGCCGACGTGGCGGACTTGGGCAAGCGCGCCGAGGAGGCCACGCGCCAGCTCGCCGGCCTCGAGAAGATGCTCATGGACCCGGAGAAGGGTCAGAACGCCATCCTCTACTACCGCATGCGCGCGGTATGGGACTTGTGCCGCAACCAGATACGCAACCTGGCGGACGAGCTCTCCGGCCGACACGACCAGGTGGAGCGCAAGCGCTACGCCGATGCTTACGAACAGCAGCGCGCCGCCCAGATCAAGGACACCCAGCGACTCATCGAGATCCTGGATCGCGACCGCCAGGCACTCACGGCTGACATCGCCCGGATGGAAGCGCAGATCCCGGCTCTCAAGCGTTTCTGGCACAAGAAGAAACGCGAGCACCTGATGGAGCAGATCGAGGAGGCCATGACCAAGTTCGGCCCCATCGACAAGCGCCGCATGGAACTGGTCACCAAGCTGGATCAGGTCAGGAAGGCGCCGGTGCCCACCTATCTCGGCATCGGCATCCCGACCCGGCGTGCCATCAACGTCGCCATGATCGCCATGGCCCAGTACCTGTATCTGCACTTCATGGAGCATGAGATCGCGCCCATGGCGCGCAGCGCCGGCTTGAAGCCGGTGATGGACGTGCACTTCGGCATGGCCAACGACTGCCTTAAGATCGGCGCGCAGATGTGGGAAGTGGTGATGAAGCTGAAGGCCGACACGCTCAGGCCCGAGAAGCTCAAGCACCGCGCCGAGTACCTACGCCAGAAGCTCGCCTATGCCAGCGACCAGGACAGTGTGCCCGAGCCGCACTCGCTGGATTACCTATTGCCTTCCGCCGCCAACGCGGCGGTGCTGGATACCAGCGTCACCGCCATGCCGGTCAACGTCCTGAACCTCAACTATTGGGACCTGGAGACGCTGCTGCTCAAGCCGCCGGAAAAAACAGAGCAGGCACCAACAGTCAAGGGCGTCGGCGCCGACTGACTTCCGATGTGAACGATTCGCAGCGATGGCGGTGGATCTTGCGCGCTCGCTGTCCTGTCCGCGCTCAAGATCCGGGGCGGCCGTCCTGGCCGCCCGTTCGGCGCATGCGCCGAACCCACCGCCATTTTTCATTCGCGTCCGCGGATGAAAAATGGAGAACACCGCGCATTCACTGCGCGGTGTTCGAGTCTGAAACGCCCAGGGATGGGATTTTCAGACCCTGTTGTGGAGCGGGTCGGCTTCGGCTCGCGTCACGCGCTTGCGGCGCTCGCGTGCGACTGCCATCACCTTCGAAGACCAGAAGCCCAGGTCATCCAGCAGCACGTAGATGGTGGGCAGCACCAGCAGGCTGATGAGCGTGGAGAAAGCCAGGCCGCCGATGATGGCGCGCGCCATGGGGAAGTAGGGTGGGCCGTCGCCGCCGATGGAGGTGTTGCCGATGGCGAGCGGCACCAGCCCCAAGATGGTGGTGGACATGGTCATGATGATGGGCCGCAACCGGTGCGTGGCGCCATCTACCACCGCCGCGTAGCGCGACAGGCCGGCACGCCGCAGCTGGTTGATGTGGTCGATCATCACGATGCCGTTGTTCACCACCACGCCCATCAGGATCAGGATGCCGATCATGGCCATGATGCCGAAGCTGGTGCCGGTGATCAGGAAGAACCAGAACACGCCGAAGATCGAGAACACGATGCCGGAGAGGATCGCGGCCGGATGCAGCAGCGACTCGAACAAGGCAGCCATCACGATATAGATCATCAGTGCCGCCAGCAGCATGTTGGTGATCATGGTCTGGGTGTCGGCGTCGTCCTGTTCCACGCCCTCGCCGAAGGCCCACTGGTAGCCTGGCGGCCAGTTGATGCTGTCCATGAGCGCCTTGATCTTGGGGCGCACGTCGTCGAACTTGGTCTTGGCATCGAGGCTCAGCTGCACGTCCAGCGAGGCCGCGCGATTCAGGTGCCCGATGCTGTTGGGCCCTTCGGTGACGCTGAAATCCGCTACCGAATCCAGGCGCACCGGCTGGCCCGCAGCGTTATATAGCTGCAGGTTACGCAGCTGTTCCAGGGTCTCGCGGTCCTTCTTCTGATAGGCGAGGGTGATGTTCACCTCGCCGTTGGCGGCGCGGTATTGCGGCAGCTGCTCGCCGCGCAGCGCCACCATCACGGAGCCCGCCACGATGTCGGCGCCGAGACCGGCGCGCAGTGCCCTGTCCCGGTCCACGTGGATGTGCACCTCGCGAGTGCCCGCCAGGGCCGCCGCGCGCACGTCCACCACGCCCGGCACCCGCGACAGGATGCGGGTCACTTCCTGGGCACGCGCCTCCAGCACCGAGGTGGAGTCGCCGGTCAGCTGCATCTGGATGCCGCCACCGCTCTGCTGGTCGTCAAAGGAGGGCTTGCCGATGGCCAGATCCGGCATGCCCTTGCGGATCTCGTCCTCCAGCTGTGGCGCGCTCTTGCGGTCCTTCAGGTCGTCGCGCAGCAGGATGGTGGTCTGGGCCCGGCCGTTGTCGTAATAGGAGTAGACGGACTTGAACTCGAACTGTTTCTGGTGGGCATAGAGATAGGCCTCCACCTGGTTTACCGCGTCCTCCACCACATCCAGAGAATAGTGGCCGTTGAAGTTGTATTCCATGGTCAGGCGCGACGGATTGCTGCCGCCGGAATCCTTCTTGACCAGGGCGATGGGCACCGCCGCAGTGACCACCACCAGGAAGATCACGCCGATCATGGTCCAGCGCCGGGTCAGGGACCAGCCCAAGAGCCGCGAGTAGCGTTCCGAGGCGCGCTCCACCAGCGTCTTGCGCTTGGAGGGCTTGGGCGCCTTTATGCGTGCTGACAGCATCGGCATCATGGTCAGGGAGATGAACAGCGAGGCCACCAGCGACACCACGATGGCGATGGCCACGTGCTTCAGGAACACCGTGACGTCGGTCTGCACGCCGAACACGTTGGGCAGGAACACGATGATGGTGGCGAGCGTGCCGGCGGTCACCGCCAGCGACACTTCCTTGGAGCCGGTGACGGCGGCCCTCGCCGGGTCACGCGGATCAAGCTGACGGTGGCGGAAGATGCTCTCGGTCACCACCACCGCGTTGTCCACCAGCATGCCGATGGCGAGCATCAGGCCCATCATGGACAGGATGTTGAGCGACAGGCCCATGAAGTACATGACCGCGAGCGCGATCAGGAGCGAGAAGGGTACCGCCAGCGTCACCATCAGCGTGGTGGTGAACTGGCGCAGGAAGTAATACAGGATCACCAGCGAGAACAGCGCGCCGAGAAGGCCCGCGTTCAAAACTGCCGAGAGCGACTGGCGCACTCCATCCGCCTGGTTGCCCAAGGGGTAGATCACCACGCCCTGCATCTCGGGCATGCGAGCCACGTCGTCCACTTCCTGCATGACCCGCTGCGCCACCTCCACCATGTTGGAGCCGTTCTCCTTGAACACGTCCAGGCCGATGGCGTACTTGCGGTCCAGGTGCCGGCCGTAGGTCAGCTCGGGGTTGCCGTATTCCACGTCGTCGATGTCGGAGAGCCTGAGATCGCCCTGGCCGATGCGTAAGCGACGCACGTCGTCCAGGTCCTTGTATTCATCGTTGACTTGTACCAATAGCCGCTGTCCGGCGTCGCTGATGGTGCCGCCGCTCAGGGTGAAATTGGCGCCCAACAGTGTGCTGTTGAGTTTGTTCAGGTCCACGTTGTGGGCGGCGATGGCGTCCGCGTGCAGCTCGATGCGGATCTCCTGGGGCTCGATGCCGTACAGGTCCACGTGCGATACGCCCGAGACCCGCTGGATGCGGTCCTTGAGCAGGCGGTTCAGCATGTCGTAAGAGCGGCTCAGGTCGCGTTCGCTGGAGATTCGCAATTGCAGGATCGGCACGTCCGCACCGGACTGCTTCAGTACCTGGATGTGGCGCACGTCCGCCGGCAGGTCGCCGCGGATCGAATCCACCTTGTCCAGCACCTGCACTTCCTTCACTGCGACGTTCTCATCCCAGTCGAACTGCAGGTTGACCTGGGATTGGTCGGCGTCGGAACTGGATTCCATGCGCCTGACGCCGGAGAGCGTGCCCAGGGATTCTTCGATCGGTTTCGTGATCAGGCGTTCCACTTCCTCCGGGCTGGAGCCCTGGTAGGGCACCTGCACGGTGATGAAGGGGAACTCGATGTCCGGGAAGTATTCCAGCGGCAGCAGGCGCGCTGCGATCACGCCGATGGCGGCGAAGCAGACGAAGATCACCATGATGGTGACCGGGCGTTTGAGGGCGAACTCCGTGATGTTCACGGGTGGCTGCCCTCGTGGACCGTGGCTTCATGGGCTTCAGCCACTTCCCGGTCGCTCTTGCGGTCCAGCAGCGAGTAGGCCACCGGCACCACCACCAAGGTCAGGAGCGTCGAGAACAGGATGCCGCCGATGACCGTGATGGCCATGGGCGCGCGGATCTCGGCGCCTTGGCCCAGTCCCAGCGCCATGGGCAGCAAGCCCAAGGTGGTGGTGAGCATGGTCATGACGATGGGGCGCAGGCGCGAGCGCCCGGCCTCCACCAGCGCCGCATCCCGCTCCATGCCGCGGGCACGCAGCTGGTTCACGAGATCGATGAGCACGATGGCGTTGTTCACCACGATGCCCGCCAGCATGATCAGGCCTATGAATACCACCACGCTGATGGTGGTCTGGGTGATGAACAGCGCAAGCACCGCGCCCACCAGGGCCAGCGGCACGCTGAACATGATCACCAGCGGGTGGATCAGCGACTCGAACTGGGCGGCCATCACCAGGTACACCAGGAAGATCGCCAGCACCAGCGCGAACTGCATGGAGCGGAAGGAGCTCTGCATCTCCTCGTTCTGGCCCGCGACCCGCACGTATACGCCGGCGGGCAGGGAGATCTTCGCCACCAGGGCGCCGGCCTCGGCGGCGGCTCCCCCCAAGTCGCCTTGGGCGATGTTGGCGGAGACCAGCGCCACCCGCTGCTGTGCGGTGCGGCGGATCTCGCCCGGGCCCTCGTCCAGCGTCACGTCGGCTACGGCCGAGAGCGGCACCGCCTGGGCCGCGCCCGGGTTGATGATCAGGTTGCGGATGTCGTCCAGGCTCGCGCGCTGGTCGTCGCGGTTGCGCACCAGCACGTCGATCTTGCGGTCATGCAGCGTGTAGCGGGTCGCTATGTCGCCGCGCACCTTGGAGACCACCGTGTTCGCCACGTCGCTGGAGAGCAGTCCGAGCTGGGCGGCTCGCGCGGCGTCGATGTGGATCTGGATCTCGGGCTGTCCTGCCTGCAGGGTGCTCTTCACGTCGGCGAAGCGGGGCGAGCTGCCGAGCGCCTGGGCAACCTGGTTGCTCACCTGCTTCAGGGTCTCCAGGTTGTAACCCACGATCTCCACCTCCAGCGGCGTCGCCAGGGTGAAGAGCGAAGGCTCCTCGAACTTGTAGTTGATGCCGGGCATGCGGATGAGGGTGACGCGCAGCGCGTCCATCACCTGGTGCTCCACGCGCTTGCTGGTGCCGGGTTGCAGCACCACGTTGAGGCTGGCGGTGTTCTCGCCGGCATCCACCGGGTTCGCATCCAGGCGGTTGCCGGTACCGGCGACCGAGTAGGTGGTCAGCACTTGCGGGATCTTGGCGGCGGCAGCCTGCACCTGGGCGATGGCGTCGTCGCTGCCGGTGAGCGGCGTGCCGGGCGGCAGCGTCAGCTTCACCTGGAATTCGCCCTGGGAGAGGCTGGGGATCAGTTCCACGCCCAGCGTGGGCAGCAGCAGCAGCGCCACGACCAGCGAACCGGCGGCCACGCCGAGCACGTGCAGCTTGTGGCCGAGCGCCCAGCGGATCAGGCGCGGATAAGCTTCCTCCAGCCACGCGTAACCGCGGGTGAAACGGTCCAGCAGGGGCTTGAGCGGACGGCCGATGACGAAGGCCAACAGGCGCGACACAGCGCCGCAGCCGATCACGGTCCACTTGGCGGCGAAACTGAAGCCGCGCGCTCCGCCACGGGGTATGTGATACAGGAAGCGGGTGATGCGCCCGGCAGGCAGGGCACGCGGACGGTCCTCGCCGGTGCCTTCTACTTTAAGCTTGTTGGCGCTGTTCAAGCCCAGGCAGGCCAGCATCGGGATCAGGGTCAGCGCCGCGAACAGCGAGAACACCACGGAGTAGGTGACGGTCAGGGACTGGTCGCGGAACAGCTGGCCGGCGATGCCGGTGACGAACACCAGCGGGAAGAACACCGCGATGGTGGTGAGGGTGGCGGCGGTGATGGCGCCGCCCACCTCGCTGGTGCCGTGCTGCACGGCTTCCAGGGTGCCCTTGCCCATGGCGCGGTGCCGGGAGATGTTCTCCAGCACCACGATGGAGCTGTCCACCAGCATGCCGATGGCCAGCGAGATGCCGCCCAGCGACATCATGTTGAGGGTGATGTGGCCGGCGTACATGGCGATGAAGGTGGCGATCACCGACACGGGGATAGCGATGCTCACGATCACCGTGGACCAGACGTTGCGCAGGAAGAAGAAGATCACCAGCGCCGCCAGCATGCCGCCGATGATGGCGGCGTCGATCACGTCGCCGATGGCCTCGGAGATGAACACCGACTGGTCGTATTCCTTGGTGAGCTTGAGGCCCGCCGGCAGGTGTTCGTTCAGGTCGGCGATCTTCTTGTCCACCTCCTTGGCCACGGCTACGGTGTTGGCGTCGCCGGCCTTGTACACGGCCAATTCCACGGATTCCGCGCCGTTGATGCGGGTGATGGCCTGCCTCTCCTTATAGGACCGGTCAACCTGGGCCACGTCCTTGAGGTAGATGGGATGCCCATCACGGGTCGCCACCACCGCGTCGGCGATGTCGCTCACGTTCTGGAACTCGTTGACGGTACGCACCAGCAGCTTCTGGTTGCCCTGCTGCAGCAGGCCGCCTGAGAGGTTCACGTTCTCGGCTTTGAGCTTGTCGCCGATCTCGGCATTGGTGAGATGCAGTTCTGCCAGCTTGCCCTGGTCGGCCAGCACGTGGATCTCATCCTCGAGGCCGCCGCTGACTTTCACGGCGCCCACGCCGTCGACCGCCTCCAGGGACTTGGTCAGGTCCTGGTCGGAATAGGTGCGCAGGTAACGCAGTTGCTGGACGCCGGCATCGGCGGCTGAGGCCACCTGCAGGTCCTTGGGGATGCCGGTCAGGCCGAAGCGCATGACGGGCTCAGTGGAGGGATCGAAGCGCAACAGCACCGGGCGTTTGGCTTCGGTGGGGAGTTCCAGCGCGTCGATCTTCTCGCGCACGTCCACGCCGGAGTAATCCATATCCGTGCCCCAGCTGAACTCCAGGGTCACGTCCGATTCGCCGGGTCGCGAGATGGAACGCACCTGGCGCACGTTCTTGATCACGCTCACCGCCTCTTCGATGGGCTTGGTGACCAGGTTCTCCACTTCCTCGGGGGCGGCGCCGGGCAGGTCGGTGCGCACCGTGAGCGAGGGATAGGAGAGTTCGGGCAGGAGGTTCAGCTTCAGCCGCGACAGCGAGACGAAGCCGAACACCAGCACCGCGACCGTGAGCATGCCGATGGTGACGCGCCGGCTGGTAGCGAGCTTGACGATGCCGAGGATCTTGTGGGGCTGGCTCATGTTCAGTCCTTGCTGTCTGCGCGGCAGTTATTCTCGGTGTCGTCTTCGTGGATCACCGCATAAGGCTTGAAGGCGGGGAGGGCATCGCTGATCTGATCCTGGACCTTACGCTCGGCCTTCATGCTGTCGCAGAGCTTCAGTACTTCTTCCTTGAGAGGTTCGGCCGCCTTGTTGGCGTCGTCATTGATCTGTTTATCGCTGGCGCCGGTGAAGAGATCGCCCAAGGCCGTGCCCAGGATGCCGGGCGCCATGCGCCACGCCTGCCGCTTCGCGGCTGCGCCTTGCTTCTCCATGTCGCGCAGGTTCTGTGAGTACTGCACCAGCAGTTGCCGCTCGGCATCGGTCACCGGGACGTCCTTACCACCGGTCTTCAGGTCGCCGGCGGGGTCGATCTCAGCCCGGCTATGGTCGTCGGCGGTGATCACGATGTCGGTCCCTTCGATGGCGATACGGCCCTTGTCATGGGTGTTGATGCGGACATCCGCCTGTGCGGTGGCTACAGCCAGGAGGCAGAGGGCGGCCAAAAGGCCCAGTGACGCTTTCGATACGGTCTTCATGGTCATCTCCCTCTTCAAGTTGTCAGACCTCATCGCCGTCGATGTGGCAGCTGTGTTCCGGGTGCGGCTCGATCACCGCGTAGGGCTGGAAGGCGGGCAGCGAGGAAGCGATCGCATCCTGCACTTGCTTCTCGCTCTTCACGTCCTTGCACAGGGCGCGTGCCTCTTCCTTCAGGGGCTCGGCCTTGGCTTTCATCCTCTGGTCCAGGTCGTGATCGCCGCCGTCCTCGAACAGGCTGCTGACCAGGGTGCCGAGCATGCCGCCGACCATCTGCACCGCGTGCTGGCCGATCTCCATGCCGCGGTCCTGGATGTCGTGGATGCCGGCCGCGTAGCGCTGCAAGAGCTGGCGCTGGCTTGGGCTCACCGCCACGGCCTTGCCGCGGATGTCGAGGTCGCCCAAGGGACTGATGCGGGCCACGCTGCCGTCGTCAGCGGTGATGAACACGTCGCCGTCACGCATCTCGATGTTGTCGTGGTCCAGCACCTGCACATGCGTGTCGTCTTCGTCGCTGTGAGCGTAGGCGGCGGTGCGGGCGTCGGACAGCGCGGCGGAGCCGGCCGTGAGGCATGCGGCGCCGAACAGGAGCGGGCTGATCCTGAGCAGAGTCTTCATGGCGAACCCCTTGGACGGTGTTGGCGGGTATCAGACCGAAGGCGCGGGCTTGGCAGCGTCGGTGGCCATGGCCTTCTGCGGCTGGCCGTTGACGATCGCAACCTTGGTGCCGTCCTTGAGGCTGTTCTGCCCCAAGGTCACCACCATGTCGCCGTCGGCCAGGCCGTGGGTGATCTCCACCTTGTCGCCGTCGGCATAGCCGAGCGTGATGGCCGAGCGGTGCGCGAGGCCGGCTTTCACCACGTACACCGCGGACTCGCCGTCCTCGGTGATGATGGCGGCACGCGGCACCGTGAGCGCGTTCTTGTGCACGTCATAGGTGACGCTCACGCGGCTGAACATGCCCGGCGCCAACACATGGCCGGCGGGGCGCACTTCCACCGTCACCTTGAAGGTACCGGTCTGGGGATCCACCACCGGCGAGAGACGCGCCACCTTGCCGGTGAAGTTCTTGCCGGGCAGGGCGTCGGCGCTGAGGGTGGCGGACTGGCCGGGCCTGAGGCGCGCCAGCGCGTTCTCCGGTACGTACAGCACCGCCAGCAGCGGATCGAAATCGGTGACCACGTACACCGGCGCGTTGGGCATGAGGGTGTTACCCACCTTGATGAGGCGCTTGGCCACCACACCGTCGATGGGCGAGCGGATCACGGTGCGGTCGAGGTTGAGCTTGGCCTGGTCGTTGGTGGCCTTCAGCACCGCCAAGTCGTACTTCACCGCGTCGAAGGCATCGGCGCTGATGAGCTTGCGGTCGTAGAGGGTCTGGCTGCGGGAAAACTCCAGCTGCTTCTTGTCGTAGTTAGCCTGGGCCTGCTCGGCGGCATAGCGCATGTCGGAGTCTTCGAGTTTGGCGAGCGCATCGCCGGCGCGCACTGCGCGGCCTTCCTCGGCGTAGATCTCGGAGACGGTGCCGCCCACCTTGGCGACCACCGAAGCCTCTTCCGCGGCTTCCAGGGTGGTGGTGCCGGAGTAGGTGGCGGCCACCTCGCTACGCACCGCCGTGGCGGCTTCCACCGGGATGGCCGGGGTCGCGTCTGCCGCCTCGGTCTTGGCCTGGGCCGCCTGGGCGTCGCCGCCGCAGCCGGACAGCCCGAAGGCGGTGACCAGCAGGAGACTCAGGGAGCAGACGGCAACGGCTTGGCGGCGGCTATTCATTGGAGCATCCCTCGGAGACTTGGTTTTTCGCTGGCCGGCTAGGGCCGGATACTGTTATAGCTAAGTATAACACTAGTTTTCAGACATGCAAGCACGGACCCCCTGGATATCCGGGGGGTCCATATAAATGAGATGCGGGGATTAGGGTTTTGGTTGCGCTGCCGAGGCGTCGGCGACCACTGAGCCGCCGGGATTGCGGAACAGGCCTTGGGCGCCCATGTCGGCTGCGATGGCGGCGCTCTCATCCAGCAGCACGTCCGGGGTCAAGCCGTTGGAGTCCGGATCGGCGTCGGCACTGTCGGGCTTGGAGGCCTTCAAGGCCACCTCGAGGGTCGCTGCCGCCGGCAGGCCCTTGAGCTTGCGCCAGCCGTTCAGCGCGGCGAGGCGCCGGGTATCGTCCTCGGTACGCTGCTTCAAGCGGTCCGCCATCAGCAGGGAGATGGAGGTCTGGGCCCGCTCCGTGTCCAACTCATGCACGCCGTCCATGAACAGCTTCCAGCCCGGGTCTGCGCTGGTCCGGGCGGCATGGGCCGCGGCGAGCTGGGGCAGGGCCTTGTCCAGGCCCGATTTCAGCGGACTGTAGTCGCTGGCCCGGATCTCATCCCAGGGCAGGGCGCTGGGGTTGGAGGATTCGCCGAAATCCTTCGGGTCCACCAGGGCGGGCAGGCTGATATCGGGTACCACGCCCTTGTTCTGGGTGCTGGAGCCGCTCACCCGGTAGAACTTGTCGGTGGTGAGCTTGAGCTGGCCGGCGTCATCACTGCCCGGCAGGAAGCGGTTCAGGTCGCGTAACTGCTGCACGGTGCCCTTGCCGTAGGTGACCGAGCCCACCACCGCGCCGCGGTGATAGTCCTGCACCGCGGCGGCGAAGATCTCCGCCGCCGAGGCAGTGAAGCGGTTCACCAGCACGGTCAGGGGGCCGGAGTAGACCACGCCCGAGTCCTCATCCTCGTCGTCCACCTGCACCACGCCGTCGGAATGGCGGATCTGCACCACCGGGCCTTGCGGGATGAAGAGGCCGGTCAGGTCCTCGGCTTCCTTGAGCGAACCGCCGCCGTCGTTGCGCAGGTCCACGACGATGCCATCCACATGCTGGGCCTGCAGCTCGCCCAGCAGTTTGCGCACGTCATGGGTGGTGCTGGTGTAGTCCTTCTGTCCGGCCATGCGCGCTTCCACATCTTCGTAGAAGCCCGGGATCGTGATCACGCCGATCGTGTAGGCCTTCTTTGCGCGGGTCACGTGCAGCACCTTCTGGTGTGCCGCCTGGGCTTCCAGTTTCACGTCGCCGCGCACGATCTTGATGGTCTTCTCCGGCGTACCGGGCGCGGCACCGGCCGGCAGGAGCTGCAGGCGCACGGCGCTGCCCGCGGGGCCGCGGATCAGGGCCACCACGTCCGTCAGGCGCCAGCCCACCACGTCCACGATGTCGGCGTCGCCCTGGGCCACGCCGGTGATGCGGTCATCCGCATGCAACTGCTTCAAGGGGTCCTGCTCCGCCGGGCCGCCCGGCAAGAGCTGGGTCACCTTGACGTATTCGCCGTCGGTGGTCAGGGAGGCGCCGATCCCCGGGTACTTGAGGCTCATCTGGATCTGGAAGTCCTGGGCCTGCGCCGGCGGGAAATAATCGGTGTGTGGATCCAGGGAATGGGTGTAGGAGTTCATGAAGGTGGCGAACACGTCGTCGGCCGTGATCTGCCGGCTGCGGTAGGCGAAATTCTGGTAACGCTTGCGCAGGGTGTCCTGCACCTGCGGCCAGGTCTTGCCTGCCAGCAGCAGCCCGATGACGTCGTTCTTCACGCGCTTGCGCCACACGTCATCCAGGTCGGTGGAATCCTTGGCCCAGGGGCCCTTGCTGCGGTCGAACACGTAGCTCTCTTTCACCGTCAGGTCCGGTTCCTTGTCGAGCTGCTTCAGTGCGTACTGGATGCGCTGGTCCACGCGCCGCTGGTACACGTTGAAGATGTCGAAGGCGGGCTGCACGTTGCCGGTGCGGATGTCATCGTCGAGCGTGACGCGGTTGGCCGAGAACGCATCGATGTCCGGCTGCAGGAAGTAGCTCTTGTTGGGATCGAGATCCTGGAGGTATTGGTCGAAGATCGCGCCGGACTCGGCGTCGTTCAAAGTGCGGTCGCCGTAGTGATAGCGCTGCAGTTGTCCGGCGATCACCTGGTCCACGATCGCATCGCGGGGCGCGGGCGCCACGTCCTTGGGCGGTGTCGTGAGGGCCAGCGTGGTCGCGGCCGCAGGCGCCGGGGTGGCGGCGGAGCAGGTAAGGGCGGCGAGGGTCGCGGCGGCAGCCGCGAGGCTCAGCAGGAGAGGGTGCTTCATGCGCATGGGCTCTGGGCTTCCTGGCGTCAGGGACGGGGGAGGGGACTCAAGGACACTATATATATCAGCATAGGGGAAGGCGCCGGCTGCGGCGAGCCCCTTGCCGCGCCTACAATGGCGGCCCGAAACCGTCGTATCGCGTCACTCCAGGACCCCTCCGATCATGCGTCCCATGACCTTCATCAACGGCGTGTTGTTGGGCAGCAGCGGCGCGCTCGCCGTGGTGCTGGGCGTGATCGTGTTCTTCCGCTGGACCATGCTGGGCGACCCGACCCTGGACCAGACGGTGGTGCAGAGCGACCTGCCGCTCGGCGAGTTGCTGCGTGACATGGCGATCTTCGGCGCGCTCGCGCTGCTGGCGCTGGCGGCTTTCCTCGGTGAGTTGCGTGCCAGGCGCTGGCGCCTGTTGGCGGACTGGCTCATGAGCGTGGTCCTGGTGGGCGTGGTCATCTTCTTCCTTGGCGACCCGGCCGCGCGGCTTGGGGATTTCACGGTCCTGGCGGCGGTGGCTATCCTGGGCGCGATCACCTACGGTATATTTAGTAGGACGAGCTGGGCGGCGCGGCTGGCGAGCTGGCTCGGCGACTGAGCGCGTGGGCCTGAAGCCCAGACGAAGTTCTGAATCAGCTTTTTATAAGGTTTTTATAAGGTTTTCCGCTGGCAAAGGCCGCCGCACTTGGCTACGTTTCAAGTGTGGAGGGCGGTAAATTCCGTCGCCGTCAAGGCCCCGGAATGAGGCATAATTAGCACCCTAGGAAGCCCAAAACCCCCTCGGATTATTGACTTAACGAGGCGGTTTAGAGTAAAAAACAGGGCCCACTGACGGCGTGATAGGGAAGGTCCGCGGGACCGCGACGGTCTGGCGGGCGCCTTTCGCGCATTTGTAACAGAGCGAATACCACATCCGGTGTTTCAGGAGACATCCACGTGAATTTTCAAGAACTACTCCATATTGCTGCGGTCTCGGGCGGCATCCTGTACGTAATCGTCGTCATCCTGTTGGTGGGTCTCACCATCATCATCGACCGCACTTGGTATCTCGCCAAGGTGGTGCGCCAGGGCGAACTGATCGCCGGCACCGTGCTGGAGATGGAAGATGTGGACCGTGACATGCTCATGGATCTCGCGGTGCGTACCGCCAAGTATCCGCAGGGCGCGATCCTGGAAGTGGCGCTCAAGTATCCGGACGTGAAGGATCCGCATCGCCTCTCCGAGCTCATCGAAGAGACCATCCTGCTGCAGGCCCCGCGCATCGACCGCAGCCTGTGGGCGCTGGACACCATCGTGACGCTCGGACCGTTGCTGGGACTGCTCGGCACCATCGTCGGCATCTTCGAGGCCTTCAAGGTGCTCGGTGCCGCCGACACCGCTCCGACCAAGGTGACCGGCGGCGTGGCCGAGGCCTTGATCGCCACCGCGGCCGGCCTGTTCGTCGCCATCCTGGGCCTGATCTTCTTCAACGGCCTGAACAACCGCGTCCGTCTGATCATGCATCAGATGGAAGCCATCAAGGTGATGCTGGTCAACCGTCTCACCTGATAGTGAAGCGTCACGGCGCCCTCATTCAGAGGGCGCCGTCATCCCACCTTAGATTGCCGTCGCACGCCGACGGCAGAGGCAGGAAAAAGTGGCTAACAAGTTTTTCGTAGAGAAGAAGGGCCGGATCGAGATCATCCCCATGATCGACATCATGTTCTTCCTGTTGGTGTTCTTCGTGATGATCACCTTGCGCATGATCCCGGCCACGGGCATCGCCTCGAAGCTGCCGCGCAGCTCCACGGCGGTGAACATCGAACGGCCGAAGATCATCATCAGCCTGCTGGCTGACGGTGAGATCGTGGTGGACGATCAGAAGATGACGCCCGACCAGCTCACCACCTATCTCCTGGGCCAGGACCCGGCGCACGCCAACGTGACCATCGCCGGCGCCAAGGAGACCACGCTGCAGTACCTGGTGATAGTCATGGATTCCATCCGCACCGCCGGTGTGACGGAGATCGGGATCGCGGCGAAGAACACCGACTGAGGAAGCCCTTAACGTGGCACAGAAATACGTCTTTTCAGAAGGTGTCTTCACGCTGCGCAACCTGCGCTCGTTGGGCACTGCGGCGATCCTCGAGATACTGATCTTCGCAGGTCTCGCCGGCATCCTGATCTGGGAGCAGTTGCACCCGGCGCCGCCTCCGCCGCCGATCGCGCAGCCGCCGATGGAGATTCCGCCGAATCCGCCGCCGCCGCCCCCGCCGCCGCCGAAGAACATCCCGACGCCGCAGCCGCCGGTGCCGCAGCCCTTGTCCGAGGTGCCGCCGGTGCCGACGCCGATCCCGACGCCGAACGCGGTGCCGGTACAGCCGCCGCAGCCGCCGCCGATCCCGACGCAACGCACTGCGCCGCCTGAGAACATCATGTCCGAGTTCGAGGCCAGCATGAAAGCGGCCATCGACGCGGCCAAGGTGTATCCGAAGGAAGCGATCCTCGCAGGTGAAGCCGGCGTGACGACGGTGTCGTTCGACTACATCAACGGCGTGGTCAGCAACGTGCACGTGGACAAGTCCAGCGGAGCCCGTTCGTTGGACAGGTCCGCGATGGCTGCCGTGCAGAAGGCGGCGATGCCGCCCAAGCCCGCGGAGATCGCCGGCGTGAACCACTTCGTGATCTTGGTCAGCTTCAACCTGGGCGGCTAAGCCCGGTTCGAGTCGATAAAAAAGCCGCCGGCAGCGATGCCGGCGGCTTTTTCTTTGCCCAAGACGGGGCCTTGGTGCGCCGGACCGCGTGCGCAGACGGCGGCTTTGGTGTGCCGGGAATAGCGGTGTATATTGCGCGGTCTGGACAGCTACTGCACCCATCTCCGCGGTGCGACCAAGGAGTGAACATGCGTACCTTCGTAAGCTCCGTTCTGTTGGGCTTTGCCCTCGTCTTCCAGGCCACGGCATCCGCCGCGGGCGGGTTCACCATCACCAGCCATGCGTTCAGCGATGGCGGCACCATCGCCATGGACCAGGTGTTCAACAGCTTCGGCTGCACCGGCGCCAACCACTCGCCGGAACTGTCCTGGTCGGGTGCGCCCGCCGGTACCAAGAGCTTCGCGGTCACCATCTATGATCCGGATGCGCCGACCGGCAGTGGCTTCTGGCATTGGACGGTGTTCAACATCCCGGCCAGCGTGACCCATCTGTCGGCCGATGCCGGCAGTGAGAAGGGGACAGGCCTGCCCCCGGGCGCCGTGCAGGGCCGTACCGATTTCGGCTTCTCCCATTTCGGCGGTCCCTGTCCGCCGGTGGGCGATGCTCCGCACCACTATCAGGTGACGGTGTATGCGCTGAAGACGGACAAGCTGGAGCTGGACGCGAATGCCTCCGGTGCGCTGGTCGGCTTCTATATACACATGAATACGCTCGGCAAGGCCTCCATCACGGGGCTGTTCGGTCGGAGCAAGTGACGAAGTGATATCCGGTCCGGTCAGGCCCCACGGCCTGACCGGGTCGTATAATTCGATTAGGCAATGGGGTCTGCCTCGAACCGTCCATGAGAGAGGTCTCTCTCATGGTCTGATGACTCCTACTGGACAGTCCTAATAGACTACGTCTGCAAAAAGCCCATCCCTGGACTTTCGCAGACGCGGCGAACCCGGTGCAAGCCCGGACTCGCCTCGATGTTCAGCAGGAGGAGTCGTCTCATGTGGAATTATGTTGCCGTAGCTCTCGGCGGTGCCTTCGGTTGTTGTGCCCGCCTGGGCGTGAACCAGCTGGTGCACGAGCGTCTCGGTCAGGCCTTTCCTTTCGCCACCCTCATCATCAACGTGTCAGGTTGCCTGGTCATGGGCTTCCTGTTCTTCTATACCCTCGAGCATGTCAGCGTCAGTCCCGCACTGCGGCTTGGCATCATCACCGGCGTGCTCGGCGGCTTTACCACCTTCTCGGCCTTCGGCATCGAGACCCTGTTGCTCATGGAAGACGGCAAGCTGACCCAGGCCGCGCTCTACGTTGGCCTGTCCGTGCTGTTGGGCATAGCGGCGGTGTTCGCGGGCTCGGCCATCGCGCGCAATCTCGCCTAGGGGCGGACGTGACCACGGCGAAACAGAAGGCCCTGCGCTTCGTCATCAGTCTCGGTATCGTCAGCCTGTTCGCGGATTTCACTTATGAGGGCGGACGCAGCATCGTGGGGCCGTTCCTGGCCTCGCTCGGCGCCAGCGCCTTCTTCGTCGGTGCGGTGGCGGGCTTCGGCGAATTCCTGGGGTACGCCATCCGGCTCTTCTCCGGCCGCCTGGTGGACCGCACCCGCAAGGACTGGCTGATCCTCTCCCTCGGTTACGTGGTGAATCTCGCATCCGTGCCGCTCATGGCGCTGGCGCCTAATACCGCCATCGCTGGCCTCTTGGTCTTCACCGAGCGCCTCGGCAAGGGCGTGCGCGCGCCGGCGCGGGACGCGCTCCTGGCGAAAGCCGGCAGCGAGCTCGGCCACGGCAAGGCCTTCGGTCTGCACGAATTCCTTGATCAACTGGGCGCGGTGCTGGGACCGCTGGCGGTGTCCGCGGCGGTGGCGTACTCCGGTTACCGCCTGGGCTTCGGTATCCTGATGGTGCCGGCGGTGCTGTCGCTGTTCTTCCTGTGGCGTGCCCGCGGCCTGGGCGATGCCGATCGCGGTGCGGGACGCGCCGACCGCACGAAGTTCGACAAGCGTTACTACCTGTACCTGGCCTTCTCGGTGGTCACGGTCATGGGCTTCGCCCACAACATCCTCTACGCCTACCACCTGCAGTACACCCATCGCCTCTCGCCGGTGGCCATCCCGCTCATGTTCGCTTTCACCATGGGTGTGGACGCCATCGCAGCGCTCGCCTGTGGCTGGCTCTACGACAAGTACGGCCTCAAGGTATTGATGCTGCTGCCGCTGTTCACGGTGCCGGCCACGCCTCTGTTGTTCCTGTCTCCAAGTCCTGGACTCATCTGGCTGGGCGGCGGCCTGTGGGGTGCTGCCATGGGCCTGCAGGACGCCACCATGCGCTCCGGCGTGGCCACGCTCACACCTGAGAGCGTGCGTGGCACGGCTTACGGCATCTTCGACGCCGCGTTCGGCACTGCCTGGTTGCTGGGAAGTCTGCTGCTCGGTTGGCTCTATGGCGTAAGTCCGCAGGCGCTGGTGATCGTCGCTGTGGCATTCCAGATCGCGGCATTGCCTTTGTTGTTCATCACCCTGCGGGGATTGCCGAAACACAAGCAGGTGTGATGTTGGGTAGCCTTCGCACCTGAGTGCCGGCGGCGGCTTTCTTCGGCGCGGGTTCTGTCGCTCACCTGACACAAAAAATCTTTGATCTGCAAGTCTATTGTCAAACGCAGCGGAATAAACGGGGAGATCGCCGCGGTACATCAAGTAGCGCGACCTCTTCGGGACCGGTTGTGATTCCATGCCCGCCGATGACTTCGAGGCGACGCTTGAGTCCGTATCGGCACGATACGGCGTCTGGACATCACCCGCCTGAAGCCAAAGGACTGGCCCATGAGCTCGAACTCCGCGCATCTCAGGCTCACGCCGCTCCCGGCGGCCGGGAAGCCTGCGCATCAGATTAGCGACCAGCGCTCTTATCGCACGGGTCAGACCGTGTGGGTGCGTGGTCTGAAAGACATACTCAAGACTCTTGATGACGACGGCAAACTCGATGGTCTGCCGTTCATGCCCGAGATGCTCCCGTACTGCGGGCGGCCATTCCGCGTCGCCTGCCTGCCGAACAGGACTTGCGTGGAAGGAGCCGGGATCTGCGAGTTCACCGACGTCGTCTTCCTCGACGGTCTTCGCTGTGACGGCAGCGCCCACGATGGCTGTCAGCGCAGGTGTCTCCTGTTTTGGAGGGAAGCGTGGCTCAGCGATGAGCCACCGGAAGGAGCAAGGCATGATCCGTCAGGCGCAGCCGCGGCCGTAGCGGGACTCAAGACCAAGCAGGGCGAGCGTTACTTCTGCCAATCCACCGAGCTGGCCGGGGCCTCGACTGCGGTCCAGGAAAAGAGCCTGGGCTTTCGCAAGAGATTGGGCGACGACCTTGATGATGTGCGGCTGGGCAACGTGAGGCCCATGGAGTTCTCGTGGCACCTGTCCAGGACCATCCTCAACCGGGTGAAGAATCTGGCAGGTATCCACACGGGTGAAGAGGTAGTTGGCCGTCTGCACAAGACCAAAGCCGTCAGCCTCGGTCTCCAGACCGGCGAGCTGGTCGAGATCAGGAGCCGCAAGGAGATCGAAGAGACCCTGGATGTGGCCGGCAAGAACAAAGGACTCTTGTTCGCTCCCCCCATGTTGCGGTACTGCGGCAAGCGCTTCTACGTGGCGGACCGGCTGCAGAAGATGATCCTGGAGGAGACCGGCAAGATGATCCAATTGAAAGATACCGTGGTCCTGGACGGCGTCACCTGCCAGGCCTGGGGTTGCCAGCGCTCCAACCTGCAATTCTGGCGGGAGATCTGGCTCAAGCGTGTCGAGCCCGATCCACGCTAGAGCCGTACCGGGCTGACTAGGGGCAGGGATGCCCCTGATATGGATGGCAGTCTCGCGGCGGCGGTTCATGGTGCTTGGGCGGAGGGGGCCTGCGCGGCGGCGGCCGGTGGGCCGGCGGAGCGGGTACCGGCACGGGTACCGGCTCCGGCACGATCACCACGCCGGTGCCCGGGTAATAGCTCCCGCCATAATCCGGATAGTAATCATAGGATTCCCCGGGAGCGTCGCCGCTATAGATGCAGGGCGGATAGCCGTTGGTCTCCTCGCAGTCCGCAAGCGTGGTCCCCGGCGGCACGTCCCCCTCGTATCCCGGCGGCCCTGAGCTGCATCCCGCCGTGAGCACGAGGCCGGCGAGGCATGTCAGTATGGAGAGGGTGAGAGATCGGCCCATGGGAGAAGTTTCCGCTATCGGCTGCTTCGACGCCATGACCCGCGTCCCCGCTTGAAGTGTCGTATCCAGCCCCCATCTACGAAAGCTGGCTCACCCTGGAGGATGCATGAACCGGCCCGTCACCGCCAACACCCTGCGTAGCGTCGTGCGCACCGTCACCAGCCTGCGTACCCGCGAGGGCGGCGGCTTCATCGTGCACCGTCCGTTCCCCACCAAGATGCTCATGGACTTCGATCCCTTCCTGCTGCTGGACGAGATGGGCCCGGTGGACTATGCGCCGGGCGAAGCGGTCGGCGCACCGGACCATCCGCACCGCGGCTTCGAGACCGTCACCTACGTGCTGGAAGGCAAGATGCAGCACAAGGACTCCCACGGCCATGCGGGCTCCTTAGGGGCCGGCGACGTGCAGTGGATGACCGCCGGTGCGGGCGTGGTGCACTCCGAGATGCCGGAAGAAGCCTTCCGCGCCAAGGGCGGCCGCATGCACGGCTTCCAGATCTGGGTGAACCTGCCGCGCAAGCAGAAGCTCATGAAGCCCCGCTACCAGGAGCT
>DATBAJ010000065.1:0-5523 GCA_036271575.1 Gammaproteobacteria bacterium | reverse complement strand
GAGCCACGGCACACTGACGCTGAGTCTCAACGGCAGCTATGTCTACAAACCCAAGACGAACTACAAGGGTGCGGACAAGTTCACTTTCAACGTGGGCGACGGGTCCAGGTCCTCCAATACCGCCACCGTCAGCATCACGGTGAAATGAGCGGCATCACGGCGGTCCATGGGCAAACCTACTGAAGCGCAAGCAGAGACGGGACTGATCCCATTCCGCTGCGAGCCCGATGAGGGCTTCATCCGTTGGCTCTCCTCCAGCGGCGGCAGCATCGTCCTAAGCACCTATCAGGCAGGCATCCTCGCGTTCTTCGGCTGGAACGGACACCAGGTCACGGTATTGCTGCGCCGTTTCGAGAAGTGCATGGGACTGGATGTGGCCGGCGACCGGCTGGCCTTGGCCACACGCCGCGACCTGATGGTGTTCGGCAACAGCCGGGCGCTGGCGCCGAACTTCCGCAAGGGCGCACGCTACGATGCACTCTATATCCCCCGCCAGAGCTATCACATGCCGGAGCTGGCCATCCACGACGTCGGGTTCGTGGGCGACGAGATCTGGATGGTGAACACCCGCTTCAACTGCCTGGCCTCTCCGAGCGACACCCATACTTTCCGGCCGCGATGGCGACCGCCCTTCATCAAGGATCTTGGACCCGATGACCGCTGTCATCTCAACGGCATGGCTGTGGCGGACGGAGCCGTGCGCTATGTCACGGCCATGGGTACAGCCGACGTCGCGGGCTCGTGGCGCGAACACAAGGCGGATGGCGGCGTGGTGATGGAAGTCCCGACAGGCGAGGTGGTGTTGGGCGGTCTCGCCATGCCGCACTCACCGCGCCTGCATCGGGGCGAGCTCTATGTGCTGGATTCCGGCAAGGGACTGCTTCTGAAGGTGGATGCGGCCGCGGGCAAGGCGGAGACCGTGGTCTCGCTGCCGGGATACCTGCGTGGCCTCAGCTTCGTGGGCGACCACGCGCTTGTTGGCATGTGCCAGAGCCGCGAGACCGCGGTCTTTGGCGGCATGCCAGTGCAGACCGAGCATGAACAGCTGCTGTGCGGCATCGCCATCGTCGACCTGCGCAGCGGGCATGAGACCGGCCGTCTGCTGATCACCTCCGGCTGCACGGAAGTCTATGACCTGCGTTTCCTCGCCGCCGCTCCCCAAGCCATGATCGTCAACCTGGAACAAGCGGAGAACAACGAGGCCATCTCCGTGCCAGACTGTTATTACTGGTTGCGTCCCGAGAACGAGATCCCGGATTAGCCCTCGTCTTCGCTGAGCCACCCTGCCAAGAGTTTCTGCGCCTCCTCCACACCCTGGCCCGAGTGCGCGGAGAAGAGCTGGGCCGTGCCCCAGCCGCGGAGGCCTTTCGTCGTCTCAGCGAGGGTCTTGGCGGCGGCGCCGCGGGAGAGCTTGTCTGCCTTCGAGAGAAGCACGTGCACCGGCAGTTCCAAGGGGCCGGCGAAGCCCAGCAGCTGCTTGTCGAAGTCCATGAGCGGATGGCGGGAATCCATCACCAGGATCAGGCCGACCAGGGATTGGCGCGAACTGAGATAGCCCTCCACCAACTGTCCCCACTTGAGCCGTTCCGCCTCGGGTACCTTGGCATAGCCATAGCCGGGCAGGTCCATGAAGCGCATGCCCCCGTCCATGCCGAAGAGGTTGAGGAGCCGCGTGCGGCCCGGCGTCTTGCTGACGCGTGCGAGGCCGTTGACGCCGGTGATGGCGTTCAGGGCGCTGGATTTGCCGGCGTTGGAACGGCCGGCGAAGGCCACTTCCCGGCCTGTGTCCGAGGGCAGCCCCCCTAACGCCGCGGCGCTGGTGAGGAAACGCATGTTGCGGAAATCCAGGTGCATGGAAGACCTTATGGAGAGGCTGTGCAGGCCTAGTGTAAAATCCCGGGGCTCTCGAGCGGCCGGCCGGCCCGGATATTTCCGCTCCCCCTGACGACTACCTCCCAGGAGCCCAGCCCCATGAAGAAGGTCCTGCTCATCGCCCTCGCCCTGGCCGCCTCGGCCTCCGCCGTCTACGTGCATGCCGATGCGGCGGGCGACGCCGGCAAGAACAAGGCCGCCACCTGCGGCGCCTGCCACGGCATGGATGGCAACAGCACCAACCCCCAATTCCCCAAGCTTGCCGGCCAGAACGCGAGCTACATCCAGGCCGAACTCGCCGCCTTCAAGTCGGGCAAGCGCCAGAATGCCATCATGGCGGGCCAAGCCGCGGGCCTGAGTGACCAGGACATGCAGGCACTGGCGGCCTACTTCTCCAGCCAGACCGTAGTCGTGGGCGAAGCAGTGCCGGGCCAGGTGAAGCAGGGCGAGCAGCTCTACCGCAACGGCAACGCCGGCGAGGATGTGCCGGCCTGCCTCGCCTGCCACAGCCCGGACGGTGCCGGCAACGCGCTCATGAAGGTGCCGGCGCTCGCCGGCCAGCACGCGGCTTACGTGATGGCACAGTTGCAGAACTACGCCAACGGCAGCCGCAGCACCGATCCCAACAAGATGATGGAGACCATCGCCTCGCGGCTCACCCCCGCGGAGATACAGGCGGTGGCGAGCTACATCGAGGGCCTGCACCGCGCCGCGGCGCAGTAGGCCGCTGTCCGCCTGGACCCGGTCCGCGCGTTAGACACCCTGACATCCCGCGAGGTCTCATGACAAAGCCCTTCCTGCTCGTCCTGCTGCTGTCAGCGCTCACAGCGCCGGCCCTCGCCGATGCACCAGCCCCGACCGGCGGCGCCTACAAGTTGGGCCAGCAGTACCAGGTGGTGCTGCCGGCCCAACCGACCTCCACCAAGCCCGGACAGATCGAAGTGCTGGACTTCTTCTGGTACGGCTGCCCGCACTGCAATGCGCTCGAGCCTTATCTCGAAGCCTGGGAGCGCAGCAAGCCCGCCGACGTGGTGCTGGTGCGGGTGCCTGCGATCCTGCAGGCCGACTGGGAGCCGGCCGCGCGTGCCTATTACACGGCTGACGCGCTCGGCATCCTGGCCAAATCCCACAAGGCCACCTTCGATGAGATCCACCAGAACCACGACAATCTCCAGACCGAGGCGGACTTCGAACGCTTCTACGTGAAGGCCTTCGGCGTGGATCCCAAGAAATTCGAGAGCATCTGGAGCTCGCCGGACACAGACGCCAAGATCGCCCAGGCCAATGTGCTGGCGGACCGCTACGGGCTCGCACTGTTCGGCGTGCCGAACCTGGTGGTCAACGGCAAGTGGGTCACCGGCGGCTACTTCGCGCTGCCTTATGCGCAGATCATGCCGGTGGTGAGCTTCCTCGTCGGCCAGGAGCAGGCGGCACTGCCCGCCGCGACCCGCTGACCCATCCCACGCACCTGGATTAAAGAGATCCCATGAAAAGACTCTGGCTGCCGTTCGCCCTGTTGCTGTGCTGCTCCATCGCCACCGCAGCGGACGCCCCGGTGGACGGCTCCAGGTTCCTCGAGGGCCTGAGCTATGAGGCGTTGACGCCGGTCGGACCCACCGACGTGAAGCCGGGTCAGATCGAGGTCATCGAGTTCTATTGGTACGGTTGCCCGCATTGCTTCGCCCTGGAGCCCTACGTGGAAGCCTGGGAGAAAGCCGGGCTGCCCAAGGACGTGGTGTTCAAGCGCGTACCCGAGTCGGCGCCGGACTCGCAGTTCTACGTGGACGCGCAGGCGGCTTTCACCGCCGACCAGCTCGGCATAGCCGAGAAGATCCGCGAGCCCTTGTACAACGCCATCCACCTCGACCAGGATGAACCGCTGCGCACCGATGAAGATGCGCTGCGCCAGTTCTTCGGCAAATTCGCCGTCAAACCTGCGGATTTCGATGCGGCCTGGGGCTCGGCGGCCGTGCAGGCAGCGCTGGCCCATGCGCAGAAGCTGGAGGATGCCGATGGCATCCAGGGCGTGCCCATCATCGTGATAGACGGCAAGTGGAAGACCGGTGCCGGCCATAGGCTAGCCTCCGGCGAGTTCATGAAACCCGCCGACATCATGGACTGCGTGCAGTTCCTGATCGCCCGGCAGCGCACCGCCCATCAAGTCACCGGCAAGTAAGATCCTGACCCGCGCGCTCCTGGCGCGCCATCCATCCGAGGTGCTGAGATGAAGAAGATCTGGCTGTTGCTTCCACTGCTGTGGTTATCCACCGCGGCCTTCGCCGACACCACCAACTTCGTGCAGGGGGTGAACTACGTGCCGGTAGACCCGCCGCAGAAGACCGAGGTGAAGCCCGGCCAGATCGAGGTCATCGAGTTCTACTGGTACGGCTGCCCGCACTGCTTCGCGCTGGAGCCCTTCGTCCAGGCCTGGGAACAGCATCTGCCCAAGAACGTGGTGTTCAAGCGCATCCCGGCTGCCATGAAAGGCTCGGAGTTCTACGTGGACGCCCAGGCGGCGTTCACCGCCGATCAACTCGGCGTCGGCGAGAAGATCCGCGAGCCATTCTTCAACGCCATCCATCGCGATGACGACGAGGCGCTGCGCACCGATGAGGACGCCATCCGCACTTTCTTCGGCAAGTACGGCGTCAAACCTGCGGACTTCGACGCGGCCTGGAACTCTTTCGGCGTACAGATGGATATAAGCCGCTCCCAGCACCTGAGCGACGCCTACCAGCTGGAAGGCGTGCCCAGCGTCATCGTCAACGGCAAGTGGAAGACCGGCGCCGGCTACCAGATGGAGCCCGCCGACATCATGCGCTGCGTGGAGTTCCTGATCGCCAAGGAACAGGCGGCCCAGGCGCCGGCTCCCAAGCCCAAACACAAGTGATGATCTGAGATAGAGAGAATCAAAAACGGGGCCGAAAGGCCCCGTTTCTTTTACCAGGCTTTTTCCATTCCGACAAAATACTCGCGCCCATCACCCGGGAAATACCGGTAGTTGCCGAAGGAGAAATCCGCGCGTTCCGCGTAGGCCACGTTCCCGGCATTCATCATTCGTAGCGCCAGCGTATAGCCGTCGCCGAGCCCTTGCCGCGCGTACAGGTTCACGAGGTCATGGCCCCCGTAGCGGTGGCTGTCGGACTCGTCCAGGAAATAACCGCCCACGTGCTGATAGGCCAGTTCCACCTGCGTGGTCGCCGCCGGTTCCCAGCGCAAGCGTGCTTCGCCCAGGCTGCGAGGCGCGTATTTCATGTCGTTGCCGTAGACGATGGCGTCGGTCGGAGAGAGCTGGGCCGAGAAGGCGTAGGAGTGCACCGCATAGCTGCCGTCCATCAACAAAGTCCAGTGCGGAGCGAAGGCGTAGGAACCCTGGAACTCGAAGCCGCGATGCCGGGTGCGCCCGTCGCTGACGTTGAAGCCGTCCTCATCCCTGAAGATGTAGTGATCCTTGAGCATGTAGTACACGTCGGTATCCCAGGTGAGCGCGCCGGCTGCGCCGCGCCAGCCCAGCTCATAGTCATCGAGGGTCTCGGAATGCAGGTCCGCCACCTCCTGCCCCGACTGCAGTGAATACAACTCGTCGGCCTGGGGTGCGCGGGCGCCGCGGCCCACTTTCACATAGGCGGTCTGGGAATCCGTGGCGAGCCA
>DATBAJ010000064.1:0-15852 GCA_036271575.1 Gammaproteobacteria bacterium | reverse complement strand
ATGTTCTTGGCCTGCAACTGTCCCTGGTCAGTGGCGCTGGAGCAAATATCGGAACCCGGGTCCACATCACCGATCAGGGTCTTTCCGCCTTGTCCGTCGGCGACGTAGTAGGAGCTCCTGGAACTCGCCAACAACTGCAAGCCGTTGGTCTGGCCGGACACCGCTTCCAGCGCGCCGGGGGTTGAGGGTCCGTAGGTGTCGCTGTAGGAGTTGTCGTTCATGGCGAAGTTCTGGGCATAGGTCCACATCGCGGTCACGGTGTTGCCGTCGTAGTAACCCATCACCTGGCCCTTGGTGCCGAAGGCGCCGGCGCCGCCGGCGGTGCCGTTACCTGTGAACTCCGGGAACAGGTCCGCCGCGCCATTGTTGTTGGCCTCCTGCTCTGGCGTGTAGTTATGGCCTTGGTCGGCCGAGGCCGCCTGGGTACGGTCGAGGCGGAAGGGATCGGCTGCGCCCGCGCCGTTGGCGGCGTTGGTGTCATTGGGATTGCCGGTGAGCAGGTTGGCGCTCACCAAGTTGTTCACCGATGGGATGTGGGGCCGGGCATGGAATGCCGGCTCGCCATCCGTATTGAGCGCCGAGGGATAGGTGGCGAAATAATGGTCGAAAGATACGTTCTCCTGGTAGATGACCACCAGGTGCTTGATGGGGGTAGCGGTCGGGACATCCCGCTCAAAATTGGCGAAATGCGGCTCAGCCGAGGCACCGGCGCAGCCGATGATCACGGCGGTGCCGAGGGCGGCGATGATGCAGTGTCGTAGTGTCCGTACGGATGGCATGGGGATGCTCCTGTGAGTTCCGAAACTTCTCGGGCATCCGGCACGATGCGCCGCGAAAGTTGCAGCAAGATTTTGGTTTGTTGAAGGTTTTGCGGCAGCGGTTTACATAAGTATGGGAAGGGAATATTCCCGCCAGGCGTTACGTCCAGTAACAAATAAATGCGCACCTGCCGGGGAACTCTCGCGTAGCATTGCGCGTCTATCCCGTCATGATCCCGCGATCCAGCAGTATGTCCAGCCAGCAATCCGCCATGCGCCGCAAGACTGACCAGGCCGCGCCGGTCCCCGCAACGCCGCCCCGTCGCGCCCCCGCCTCCCGCCTGGGGATAGCGCTGAATGCGGCGGACCTGGGCTACGCCCAAGCAGTGCATGACAGCTGGCGCGCGTGTCTGCGCGAACTGCCGGCAGGCGCCCGGTTTCTGGATATCGCCCCCGGCATCGGTTCGGTGGCGTTGGTCGCACAGGAAGTGTCCACGGCCCACGCCCGCAACTTCGAAGTGCACGGCCTCGACCTGGCATCCACCTTCCACGCCGAGCCCCTCACGCTCAACGGCATCCGCTTCCACGCGCGCCGCTATGGCATGAGCACGCCTTTCGAGGACGGCTATTTCGATTTCATCAGCATGCAATGGGCGCCGCCGGATGACGGCGCGGCCGCATCGGGTGTCGTGGAATTGCGCCGTATCCTCAAGCAGGGCGGGGGCCTGCGCCTCGTGTTCCACGCGGTGGATGGCGCCGCCCACCAGCAATGCTTGGGGCGCGTGCAGGCGGTGGATACACTGTTGGACGACATGCGACTCCTGGAGCATGCACGCCGCATGTTCGACGTGGCGTTCACCCAGGAGACGGCCTTGAGGCGCGACGTGCTCCGCAGCGTCATGCTGGCCATGGAGAGCCAGCAGGCCTACGCCGATGCCGCGCACCGGGTCATATCCCTCATGCAAGACACACCGAATCCGAAAGCCTGTGAGCACATCCTGCAGGTCATCGTCGATTGCTGGGAGCGGCGCGACGACATGACCCTGGCGGAGATCCAGGGGCATCTGGACAGCTTGGAAGCCGACATGCGCGCAGCCCAGGTGCGCCTGCGTGCCGCCTGCGCGGCGGCCGTGGATGAGACCCGCGCGCATCGCATCGGCAGGCTGTTCAAGGATGCAGGTTTTCAGAAGGTCAAGGTCAAGGCTTTTAAAGCGCCGGATGACTCTCTAATCGGCTGGGACCTGCAAGCCGTCTGAAAATGGATCTTTTGCCTTCTGGCTGTGTTGTGCTTCGGACTCGCAGTCGGTCATGCACATCAGAGTGCACTCCCTCCTGCTCGCCTCGCATGCCTAGCCAGAGGCCAAAATCTCTCATTTTCAGCTGGGTTGTTGGTGCACTCTTAGGCCATCCCCTGCCTGTCTTTCAGCTGTCACGCAAGCGGTCTACCTTGGGTAAAGGTACGGGACAGCGGCATGGAAGAGGCCCATGGAACACGAACTCGACAGCGAGCTGGACTACATACTGAGATACCGGGTATTGCAGACCCTGTATCAGCCGGTGATGGATTCGGACGACGGCCGGGTATTCGGCTACGAAGCCCTGACCCGGGGCCCCTCCAATAGTCCGTTACACGCGCCGCTGCCCCTGATCCGCGCTGCTGCCCGGACAGGAAGGCTGTTCGAGCTGGACTTGGTGTGCCGCGAACTCGCGATCCGCCGCTTCCAGGAGCTTGGCCTGCCCGGGCGGCTGTTCCTCAACGTGAGTCCCTTGAGTCTCATGGAGCCCACCTTCCGCCCCGGCGAGACGCTGCGGCTCCTGAGCGAAGTGGGCTTGCCGCCGCAGCAGGTGGTGATCGAACTTACCGAACAGCAGCCGCTGGAAGACTACGCGGTGCTCAAGGCCGCGGTGACCCACTACACCGAAGCCGGCTTCCAGATCGCCATAGACGACCTGGGTGCCGGATACGCCGGCCTGCGCCTGTGGTCGGAACTGCGGCCCGCCTACGTGAAGATAGATCATCACTTCACTGAGAACATCGGCGGCGACGCGGTGAAACGCGAGTTCGTGCGTTCCATCCGCGACATGGCGGTGCGCTTGGGCTGCAAGGTGGTGGCGGAGGGCATCGAGACCGAGGAGGACTACCTCACGGTGCAATCCCTGGGCGTCAAATTGCATCAGGGCTATCACCTGGGGCGTCCCTTGCCTTCGCCTCTGCGGGATCAGCCGGCACCGGTATCGAGACTCCCCGTTCAGCAGGAGTTCAAGCTCTCTCACTATCTCAATGGCCTACGCCGCTATTCCGAACTCAAGTCCTGAATGAAATAGGTCTCACAGGCCCTTGCCCTGGCGCATCCGATCCAGGAACCCCTGCAAGCGCGTCGAGAGCGCGGCGACCGGCGCGGGTTCGTTCTTCTCTACCCGATAGCGCGCCGTGAGCTGCGGTACCGCCTTCATGGCCACGTGACGCCGTGACGCCGCCTCCAGGCTCATCTCCAGGAGGCCGCGGCGTGCGGGCTTGGGCAGGAAGCGGTAGATCTGCCCGTGGTTGATGAGGCTGCGCAAGGTCTCCACGTCCTGCAACTGGGTCTGCACGATGGTGAGCACCATGGGGTTGCTCTCCTTGAGCGCCTTCACCGCCGCCGAGATATCGCGTCCCCGCAGGCGGATATCGCAGACCACCACCGCGATGTCGCTGGCGGCGAGGGTCTCGAAGGCCTCGTCCAGATCGACGCTCCAGCTCACCTGGCGCTCCTTGCCGCAGATGGCCTTGACCATCTCCACCACCGAGGGATCCTCGTCTATCACCAGCACGCCCGGCGCCGCGCCGCTGGCGGTGCCGCCGTTCTCGTGCTCCAGGCTGAGCGCGATGTCCGCCGCCTGGTTCACGATGTTGGTGATCTCCTTGGCGCTCCAAGGCTTGCTGAGATAGCGGAAGATCTCGCCTTCGTTCACCGAGTCCACGATGGCCTGCAGGTCCGAGTAGCCGGTGAGCAGCAGGCGCATGGTATTGGGAGAGACCTCGCGCACCCGGCGCAGCACTTCCACGCCGGTGATCATGGGCATGCGCTGGTCGCTGACGACCACGTGCACCCGGTCGCGCCGGCAGATGTCCACCGCCTCGTTGCCGTCGGTGGTGGTGTAGACCTTGAAGCGATGGCGGAACAGCATCTCCAGCGAACGCAGCACGCGCTCTTCGTCGTCCACCAGCAGGATGTTGGCTTTCTCGTTCATGCTGCATTCTCCTGGGGCGTGCGTGCCGCCAGCGGCAGGCGCACGGTGAAACGGGTGCCCTTGCCCGGCTGGGAGGTCACGCGGATGTCGCCGCCGTGTTGTTGCACGATCTGGTAGCTGATGGAGAGCCCGAGGCCGGTGCCCTGGCCCACGGGTTTGGTGGTGAAGAAGGGGTCGAAGATGCGCGGCAGCACGTCCGCCGGGATGCCCTTGCCCGTGTCCTGCACCGTGATCTTGAGCCAATCCTCTTCGGTCTCGGTCTTGAGCAGGATGCGCCCTGGGCCCTCGATGGCCTGGGCGGCGTTGCTGAGCATGTTCAGGAACACCTGGTTCAGCTGCGAGGGCATGCAGCTGATGCGCGGCAGGGCGCCGTACTGGCGCACCACTTCCACGCGGTTCTTGAGCACGTTGCGCGCCAGCAGCACCGCGCTATCCAGGCATTCGTTCAGGTCCACGTCATCCGCTGTGGCGCGGTCCAGGCGGCTGAAGTCCTTGAGGTTCTGCACGATCTCGCTGATCTGGTCCACGCCGAAACGGGTATCGGCGAAGAGCTTGAGCATGTCGTCCGCCTCGCTGCTGGGCTGCTGGCGCAGCTCCGCCAGAGCCGCGAGTCTCTCCTGCAGTTCCTGCTCGGTGCAGTGGGGCGCGAGCAAGGCATCCGCGAGGGCATTGCTGGCGGCCACCATGGCGCGGTTCGAGTCGAAGAACATCTCCATCATCTCGATGTTGTTCTTCACGTAACCCAAGGGCGTGTTGATCTCATGGGCCACGCCCGCCACCATCTGGCCCAGCGAGGCCATCTTCTCGGACTGGATCAGTTGCAACTGCGAGGCCTTGAGCTGCTTGTAGGCTACCGCCAGGTCTTCGGTCTGGGCTGCGAGCTGGGCTTCCATGGCGTTCAGCAGGTGCATGACAGCGCCCATGCCCACGTAGCGGCCGCCCTCGGTGATGATGAAGTCCTCGGTCACCGGGAACTTGAGCCGCTCGGTGACGGCCTTGCTGGCCTCGTTCAGGGCCATGTCGGACTCGATCACCACCGGTGCGTCGTTCATGATGGCCGTCACCGGCTTCTTGCCGAACAGCTCGCGGCCGTACTGGCGGAACAGCACCTGTTGCATGCGCGCGCGGCTGATGAGGCCCACGGGACGGTCACCGTCCAGCACTGGCAGCGACAGCAGCTTGCCGTGGCTCTCGTCCATGAACATGTCCGCCACTTCCGACACCAATAGATGGGGAGGGATGCCGGGGGCGGAGATCACCAGTTGCCGGAGTTGCGCTTGCTCAGCCATCGCCGCATCCATGTGGGGGGACATTTTGACTTTGTCCACCCTACCTGCGGTTTGTGAACGCTGCGTTAAGCTTTGATTGCAGTGTGACAGGATGCATCATGGGCAAATGATGCGCAGCTCCAGTCATCCATGTGACCAGACCGGATTGATCTGTGACGGGACGGTGTCAGCGCGCGGCGTCGAGCGCCGCGGCTTCCAGCGCCGCCCGCACTTCGGCGGGGAAGTCGAAGCTATCCGAATAGATGTGCTGCGGATCGGCCGCATGCAGCGGGAAGGCAGCGCGGGCTGCATTCACCATGGGCGGCGGTCCGGAGAGATAGATATCGTGGCCCGAAAGGTCGGCGAAATCCGCCAGCACCGCGTCATGCACGAAGCCCGCGCGGCCGCGCCAATGGTCTTCCGGCACGGGCTCCGAGAGCACCGGGATGTAGCGGAAGCGGGGATGTTCCTCCGCCCAAGCCCTGAGCTTCGCGTCAGCGTACAGGTCGCGGGCCGCCCGCGCCCCCCAATAGAACACGATCTCGCGCTGCTGACCCTGCTCGAAGCTGTGGCGCAGGATGGCCTGGATCGGCGCGTATCCGGTGCCGCCTGCCACCAGCACCATCGGGCGCGTGGAATCCTCGCGCAGGAAGAAGGTGCCCAGTGGTCCCTGGATGCGCAGCAAGGTGCCCTCCTGCAGTTGCTGGAACACTTCCTGCGAGAAGCGCCCGCCCGGCACGTTGCGTACGTGCAGCTCCAGGAACTGGTCGTCATGGGGCGGGTTGGCCAGGGAGAAACTGCGCCGATGGTTTTGCGGCAGCAGGATGTCTATGTATTGCCCCGGCAGGAACTGCATCCGCTCCACCGCCGGCAGCCGCAGGTATAAACCCATCACGTCATGGGCGAGTTTCTCCAGCTTGGCGACGCGGCAAGGCATGGCCTTGACCCGCAGCGCCGCCATGGCGGTGATCTCGCTCGCCTCGATCTTGAGATCGCTCTGCGGTACTGCACGGCAGAGCAATGCCTCGCCAGCGTGCATCTCCAGCGCCGTGAGCGCCAAGGGCGTGCCTTCCGGATAGTGAGTCTTGCCCTCCAGGCAATGGGCACGGCAGGTGCCGCAGCTGCCGGTGCGGCAGCCGTAGGGCAGGTGTATCCCCTGGCGCAGCGCCGCCGCCAGCACAGTCTCACCTTCCTCCACTTGGAAGGACTTGGCCGCGGGCATTAAGGTGACGGTCTTGGACATGCGGTTCCTGAAAAGAAGATGCCCTGCCTTAGGCAGGGCATCCCAAGATTATGCCTTAGCGGTGCCCGGACTTACGTCACGTCATGGCGCGTCGGGCGAACGGCAGGAGGCTACCAGGTATCTGGAGTCCACTGGATCCATGCTCGCCGGACCGCAGTGCCAGCTGCTGCCGCCATCCGTGGTCCACAGTTCCACGCGCTTGCCGGCGACGGGCAGTACCACCCCGGTCTGCTTCATGGCCACCATGATCCCGAATGTCCCGTCCGTCACGGTGACCGCGGTCATGCCTGCACTGTAGCTGCCGATGCTGCCATCGGGATTCTTCGGGTAGAGCGAAGAGAGATCGGTGGGCCAGGTCTTGTTCTGGTCGTGATAAGCGATGACGGATTGCTCCGCGCCGACCGCAAGTTGGATGGCCTCCGCGGACTGGCTGCGCGCCAGGAAGTCCTGGTACGCTGGGATCGCGATGGCCGCCAAGATTCCGCCGATGGGGATGAGCGCGATATAGGCGACGGCGCCGGCGACGACCCAGCCGGAGTTGGGCGGCGGCACTTCGCCGAAACGATTCTCTTGTGCAGTACCGGGGAAAAACAAGAGATAGATGACCAGACCCAGGTTCACCAGCGGCACGATCATCAACAGCATCCACCAGCCGGACTTGTCCATGTCATGCAGACGGCGCACGCCGAAAGCGACGCTCATGACGATCCATCCGATGTAGATCACGACCGCTGCCGCGAATCCCAGGGGTGCGGTCACTTTGGTCAACACTACGCACACCAGGATTCCCAGTGTGCCCAGAAGCGCGAGGCCGAGGCCGTAAGCCAAGTAGCGCAGCCGACCGATACGGGCATTCAGTTCAAAGAAGCGGATATCAGCAGTCTGTGCGGAATCCATAGGACCTCCCCAATCTGGTTGTCATAGAGCGCTGTCCCCGAGTCATCCTCCCACGACGATCCAGCCCCGGGCAAGCACGGGCACGGGTGCATTGCCGCCTCCGGACGATGCCCGCATAATCGGGGCCGATGAGCGACGCGACTCAGAGGGGTGTACTGATCATCGGCTGCGGCGATACCGGTCGCCGCCTGGCCGCGCGCTATCGTGCCGAAGGCCGCCAGGTCACGGGCGTGGTCCGTTCCGCAGCCAGTGCACGCGTGATCGAGGCCGCCGGTATCCGTCCTCTTCGCACCGATCTCGATGCCGGCGATCTGCCGAGCCTGCCTTCCGGGGGCGCCAGACTGTTCTATCTCGCGCCGCCGGTGGACGTGGGCAAGGACGACGTGCGCATCGAGCGCCTCCTGGAACACCTCGAGCTCACCGGCATGCCGGCGCGCTTCCTCTATATGAGCACTACCGGCGTGTACGGCGACTGCGAGGGGCGTTGGATAGACGAGAGCGAGCCGCTCAAACCTTCCACTTCCCGCGCGCAGCGGCGTATCTCGGCGGAGCAGGCAGTGCAGCGCTGGTGCACGGACCATGGCATCGAATGGGATATCCTGCGGGTGCCGGCCATCTACGGCCCCGGCCGCCTGCTCACGGAGCGTCTCAAGTCCGGCATGCCCACGGTGCGGCCGGAGGAGTGCAGTTTCACCAACCGCATCCACATCGAGGATCTGGTCGGTGTGTGTCACGCGGTGATGGCGGATGCACCCGGCGGCTCGGTGTACAACGTGAGCGATGGGCAGCCCTCCACCATCACCGATTACCTGTTCCTGCTGGCGGAACTGACTGGCATGCCCAAACCGCCCCTGATCTCCATGCAGGAGGCGGAACGCATGCTGAGCCCCAGCATCATGAGTTTCATGAAGGAGTCCAAGCGCCTGCGCAATGACAAGCTGCTCCGGGAGACCGGGATCACGCTGCGCTACCCGGATCTCAGGAGCGGACTCAAGGCTTCGTTGGACATTGGATAGACCTCGCTGGAACACGCCGTGCTGACCCTCATAGGCGTCGCCATCGTCATCCTGGGGTTCGCACTGCGCTTGAACCCGCTTTTGGTGGTGGTGGCCGCGGCCGTCGCCACCGGCTTCGCGGCGGGCATGGACCTCGTGGGCATCGTCAGCGAGTTCGGTCGCGCCTTCACCCAGAACCGCTACATGGCCCTGGTGTGGCTCACGCTGCCGGTGATCGGCATGCTGGAGAAGAACGGACTCAAGGAGCGCGCCCAGGCGCTGATCGCGCGAGTCGGAGGTGCGACGACCGGGCGGGTGCTGATGCTGTATCTCTTCATCCGCCAGGTCACCGCGAGCCTGGGGCTGACCGCTTTCGGCGGTCACGCGCCCATGGTGCGTCCGCTGGTGGCGCCCATGGCGGAAGCGGCCGCCGAGAACCGCTACGGCGAGTTGCCGCCCGAGACCCGCTTCCTGATCCGCGCCCATGCCGCCGCCGCCGATAACATCGGCCTCTTCTACGGCGAGGACATCTTCATAGCCATCGGTTCGGTGCTGTTGATCAAGGCGTTCCTGGACCAGGCGGGCTATCCGCTCACGCCGCTGCAGATAGCACTGTGGGCCATCCCCACTGCCCTCGCGGCGTTACTGATCCAGTTGTTCCGGCTCTGGCGCCTGGACCGGCGTCTGCAGCGTGAGTTGGGGAACAGGCCGTGAACGTGCTGGACGGCATCTATCTGTTGCTGGGCTTGATGTTCGCCGCCGCGGCCTGGCTCAACCTCAAGGACCGCGGCAACCCACGGCATCTCAGGCGTGCATCGTTCTGGGCCTTGTATGCGGCCACCTTCCTGTTTGGCACCTGGTTGCCGCCCTTCGTGGTGGGTTGCCTCGCCATCGGCATGGCGCTGCTCGCCGGTCTCGGTCTCGGCAAGTCCGGTGCCGCAGAGCCCACCGATGCCGAGCGCCGTGCCGGCGCCGCGCGCTTCGGCAATCGGCTGTTCATACCTGCGTTATTGATACCGGTGGTCACGGTCCTGGGCACGCTGCTGCTGCAGAACTACACGCCCGGCGGCAAGCCCCTGGTGGAGATGAAGGACGCGACCCTGGTCGCCTTGGGCCTGTCGGTGATCGTGGCCCTGGCGGCGGGGCTCTACATGCTGCGCCAACCCTTCGCCGTGCCCCTCACAGAATCCCGGCGGCTGGTGGATGCAGTCGGCCCGGTGGTGGCCTTGCCGCAGTTGCTGGCGGTCTTGGGCGCGGTGTTCGCGGTCTCCGGCGTGGGACAGGTGGTGGCGGCGTTAGTGGGGAGATTCATCCCCGTCGATAGCGCACTCGCGGTGGTCTGCGCCTACTGCATCGGCATGGCGCTGTTCACCCTGGTGATGGGCAACGCCTTCGCCGCCTTCCCGGTGATGACCGCCGGCATCGGCCTGCCCCTGATCGTGAAGCTGCATGGCGGCGACGCGGCCATCATGGGCGCCATCGGCATGCTGGCGGGTTATTCGGGGACGCTCATGACGCCGCTGGCCGCCAACTTCAACATCGTGCCGGCGGCCCTGCTGGAACTGCCGGACCAGAACGGCGTCATCAAGGTGCAGATTCCGACCGGTCTCGCCTTGCTCGTGGTCAATACACTGCTGATGTATTTCCTAGTATTTCGGTTCTAAAAAGAGAATGGGGAGAGTGTTTCCACTCTCCCCATCTTAGGCTTCGGCCGAAGATCCTCGGTCTAATCACCAGATCTCCATCACCTCGGCATACGGGAATTTGAGCCCCACGCGTTCCCAGATCTCGGCCACGCGTTTGACCACGGGCTCGGCCTGCTTGATCCAATCCGGATGGCGGTCCTGCTTGGGGAACACCTTGAACTCGTTGGCCTGCTTGCCGCTCTCGAAGCGGTTCTGGAAGCTGCGGGACACCGCTTCCATGCGCTCCTTGCCGTAGGGCACGAGCTGGATGTTGCGGTTGGCGGAGAGACCGGTGGTGGCCACGTAGATGTGGTACTGCTCCCAGTAGTGCAGGTAGGCATCGAAGTAGGGCAGCGCGAACATCTCTTCGTTGCTCATGCCGGTGGTGTAGGAGAGGTCACGACGCACCCACTCCTCGATGTTGCCGCGCACCTTGAACTTGCCGTCCGCCGGCAGGCCGCCGGATTTCTCGTAGGCGGAGATGGCGGAGGTCACCGGGTGACGCACGGTGAGGATCTGCTCCACCGACTCGCCGAGGATCTGGTGGAAGAAGCCACCAGCGTAGGTGCCTTTGAGGAGCTTCTTCGGCACCATGATCTTGCCGTAGTGCGGCTTGTTCTTGCCGAAGTAGATCTCCACCATGGTGAGGAACTCGGCCATGGTCTGCAGGCTGGCGATCCAGCTATTGGCGCCTTTCTGGAAGCGGAACGGACCGGCCTCCGGGAAACCGTCGTGGGCGATCACGTTCGGCACCTTGTCCACGTCATAACCCAGGGAGCGGTAGGCCTCCATGGTCAGGTAGGAGCCGCCGTTGCGCGGCACGCCGATGATGTTGATGAAATGGAACTTGAACTGGATGTTGCGGATCTGTTCGAAGTCGCCGGTGAGCAGCGCCAGGAACAATTGATAAGCACGCGCCACATGGCGCTGCCCGGCTTCGCTGGCCATGATGCGGCCGGCGTTCTCCTGGGCCTTCTCCATCACCCGCACGTGGTCGTTGGAGAGTTCTTCGGAGAGCTGGTCGTGCCAGGCCGCGCCCTCAAAGGGACGGTTGTCCACGATATGTGCCAGGAAGTCCACGAACACCGGTGAGACCGGCAGTTCCTTGTCCGTCAGTTTGATTTCAACGCCCATGGGATTCTCTTTTTATCTCTGAGTAGATGTGGGGAATCAGGAGTCGAGCTTGACGCCCTTGGCGGCAGCGCGGTCCATCAGGAACTTGAAGTTGTCGAGCGACATCAGGTGCGCGTAGATGCGCGAGAGCTCGCCGTTCTTCATCAGTCGCTTCACGTCCTTGGTCTGCAGCTCGTTCAGCTTGTTCTCGTTGATGCGGAACATGCCGCGCAGGCGCATCTCACGGCCGGTCTTCGGGAAGGCGTGGGCCTCGAAGGGCTCCAGCAGGCCGAACTCCTTCACCGTCTGGCACAGGTGTTCGGTGGCTGGGCGCGCGCCCTCCATCTCCGAGATCAGGGTCTGGGTGGGCTGGAAATCCGTGGACGGACTGCCGGAGGCGTCGAACACCGTGTGGCTGGAAGCTTCCAGGCCCGCGTCATCCACGCAGATGAGGATGTTGCCGTTCTTGGCCTCTTCGCCCGTGAGGCGCACGCCGAAGAAGGGCCAGCGCCGCACGTAAGCCGGCACGTACATGTCTTTCTCCCACTCGCCGTCGGCACCGACGAACAGGTTCTGGTCCTGGTTGAGGCCGGTGACCGCGATGGGCAGGAACTCGCCGCTCTGCTGGTCCTGGGCGAACACGATCGGATAGTGGCGCGAGGCCTGTACGAATTCAGCGGCGAGGATATAGACGCCGGTGAGACCGGAGGCGAATGCGGCGCGCCGGTCGGCGACCACGCCTTTGCCCTTGTGCACTTCTTTATCGAGAGCGACCAGGCCCTTATAGCCCGGCGGGATGGTGATATTCATGGGACGCGTAAGCCTTTGAAAGTGAAGACATCGGCACCGTCCGCGCTCCCCGGCGCGGCGATTTAACCATTGTCGGAATGGGCGCTTATTGAGCCATAGACGCGCCCCGCCTGTCGAGGGCACCCCGCATACCCGGCCGGGGAAATCGGGTCGTATCAGGCCCTTAGCAATTCCAAAGCGGTATAGCCGACATAGAGGCCAAAGCCGGCCAATACCCCGACGCTGGCATAAGCAAACCCCAAGGCCGCCCGGGCGGCGCGGGTCCCCAACCAGCGGAAAGCCATGCAGAACAGGGCGCTATAGAGGAATAGGGACAGGAACAGGCAGAGGATCCCGGGCAGGCCCCAGGAGGTATAGAGCAGGGCGCCGTTGGCGAGCCACCAGGCGAGGGAGAAGGGGCTGGTCAGGACCGTGAAGAAACCGAGCTTCCAGGACCCCGGGGTATGGCTGTCCTTGAGCCCGCGACGCGCGGAGGCCCACGTACCCCACGCCATCCAGATCAACAAAGCCGCGCCCGCGAGTCCCAGCACCCCGAGCCAGCGCGGATGATCATCGAAGAACGCCAGCGCTCCGATCACCGCGAGAATGAGCCAGCAGAAGTCCGCGCTGATGGCGCCGCAGGCAGTGAAGAACGCTTCTTTCACCCGGCCGTGCAAGGAAGCTCCGGCCATGATGGCCGTCACCGGCCCCGGTGGCGCGGCGAGACTCAGGCCCAACAAGGCGCCTGCCAATGCCGCGTGCCAGCGGTCGGCCTGCGCCAACATGATCAGTGATGGCTGCCCGAGTACTTGAGTTCGCCGGCCGTGATGGCGAGCGGCAGCTTGTTCTGCTGCGGCGGCAGCGGGCAGGTGGCGTAATGGCTGAAGGCGCAGGGCGGGTTATAGGACTTGTTGAAGTCCAGCACCGTCACGCCGTCCACCGGCGGCTTCACGTACAGGAAGCGGCCGGCACCATAGCTCTGCTTGCCATTGGTGGTGTCGCCGAACATCACGAAGTAGTCGGTCTCGCCGTCTTCCAGCACCGTGTCCAATCTGTACTCGGTACCGTCCACCTCGAACAGCAGCGCGCCCGGCGAGTTCATGTCTTCTTCCATGCCGAGGATGTTGATGATGGGGATCTTCTTCATGGGCGAGTAAGGCTCGAACTTGGCTTCGAAGCGCCAGTCCTGGTTCAAGGGGAAATAGTCCAGGCCCTTGAAGTGCACGCGCGCGTCGGCGTCGGTGTCCTTCACCCGCACGCCCACGCGGTCCACGCGTTTGATGGCATAGAAGCTCACGCTGCCGATGCTGAGGGTGGTGGGGTCGGCGGTGCCGGAGTCCGCGTCGCTCACCATCTTGACGGTGGTCACGGGCTTGCCGCCGCTCATCACCGTCACGCCCTTGGCGGCGGTGAAGGTGACTTGCTTGCCATCGAAGTCGAAGCGGCCCGCGTCCTTGGGGAAACCCGCGGCATCGAGCTGCATGTCATTGCCCGCGCCGCTGCCGAAGCGGTTGGCGCCGGGCTTGAACCAATAGAGACCCACCAGCGTGGTCCAGCCGTCGGAGCCGGTGAGGCGGCCCAAGCGCCCGGCTTTCCAGTCGTCCACGTCTTTCTGATAGGCCACGGGATCCACCTGGGGTGCGTGCTTGCCGCAGGCGACCAGCAGGAACGCGCAGGCGGCAGCGGTGATCAATAGATTTCTTTTGAGCATGAGCCAGTCTAGCAGAGGCTTCGGGATAGCTTGAGACAGGCGGCGGCCCCGGGAGTTCCTGGGGCCGCCGCTTCACGGTTTCAAAGTATGTGGAAAAGATTATCCAGGGACATGACCGCGATCAGGGCCCAGCCCAGACCGGTGCCCGCCAGACGGCCCGGCGTGAGTGTCGAGGCCTGCATCAAGCCCTGCATGTGCAACAGGCGCGAGATCACGAGCGCGATGCCGCAGACGTGCAGGAACCAATGCGCGCTGCCCTGCATCTCCAGGAAGAACAGCAGGATCAGGCTGATGGGGATGTACTCGGCGGCGTTGCCGTGTAGGCGGATGGCGCGCAGCATCGCCTCCTTGCCGCCGTCCCCAAGGTCCACCTTCTGCTTGCCGCGGGTGTAGGACACCCGCACCGCCATGAACACCAGCAACAAACCGCAGATCGAGGCGTATAAGGCCGTGATCATCTCCAGCTTATCCATGTGCTTACCCCTGAGGTTGTGATCCCCTTCGATGCACTTCCGACCGCTCTCTGCGGAGCGTCTGTCTATCCATCAATCGTGGAAAGCCCAATGCCACGGCTCGTAATTGATGCCGTGGGGATTGTTTCTGGGATACGAGAGCTTGAAACCGTGTTCGCCGGCATGCTTCGTGAGCCACGCGTAGGCAGACGTGCTCTCGAAGGCCACTTCCAGCGGCTGCGAGTCGGGAGCGGTGATGTCCAGGGCGAGGCCGGTGTGGTGCTCGCTGTAGCCCGGCGCGGCGTTGATCTTGAGCACATCCGCTATCTTCATGCCGCGGTCCAGTTTGCGCTGGATCAGCGCGCACTGGTATTCGACACTGCGGAAGGCGGAGACCACCAGGAGCTGCACGCCGTCTTTCGATGCCGCAGCCTGCATGCGCTGCCAGGCTTGTGCCGCCTTCGGCGTCATGCGCTGCTCGCGGCCGAGTGAATCGGGACCGATGCTCACCAGTTCCTTGGCTTCCTCGCAGAGCGCGAGCTGGCGTCGCTCGGCGTAGTCACCGGGGATGCCGAAACCCGAATGCAATGCCGCGATGGACTGCTGGTAGTCCATCGCCACATCGGTCTTGGGGTAAATCGCTGTCGTCACTCAGTGCTTCTGATAGGTGCCGATGAGTTGGGTCTCGCCCAGTACGTGACCCTTCATGGCCGCCACGAGCTGCGCTTTGTTGGGATTGTGCAGGTCGGGCAACACCACGTCCAGCGCGTAAAGCTTATGGAAATAACGGTGCCGGCCTATGGGCGGACAGGGGCCGGTGTAGCTGGGGTCGCCCCGGTCGTTGGAGCCCTGGCGGACGCCGCTGGGAAGCTTCTCGGTGGCGTTCTCCGCCAGCGAGGACACGCCCGCCGGGATGTCGTATATCACCCAATGCACGAAGGTGTGTTCAGGTTTCGCCGGGTCCGGTGCATCCGGATCATCGATGATGAGCGCGTAACTCCTGGTGCCGGCCGGTGCGCCGCTCCACTTCAGCGGCGGCGAGACGCTCGCGCCCTCGCAGGTGAAACGTGCGTCCATCGGGGTCTGGTCTTTGTAAGCAGACGAACTGATCGTGAACATGTCGGAGGCCTCCGCCGTGAGCACGCCCATGAGGCAGGCGGCGGCGAAGACCAGTCTAGGAGGGCGTGTGATGGATGCAGGGCCGCGCATATATATCAAGTATAGGTGCTGCGGCGCGGGTCATTCTGAGAGGAAGATCATCTTCCGCCAGATCTGTCTGCCTGTTAATGAATGAAGCATCGCCGCGCCCACGTGCAGTGCGAGATAGCCGGGGATCCAGACGCCGCCCCACTCGTGATGTATCTCCCGTACGACACTCAACCAGCCGGTGGTCTTCTCGCCGGGCACGATCAGGATCGCCATCAGCACGCCGGAAGTTCCCTGCCAGGTGAACAACACCAACCCGAGGCTCTGCACCATCGCGTTCAGACCCTGATGGGTCACCGGCTCCGGCATCTTGAAGCGCGCCAGAGTGACGAGGTCCGCTTTCACCTTGGCGAAGCGTTCGCGGGTCCAAGGGAACCAGGCTGAGAAGCGCAGCTCTCGCGGGCCGAAGAAACCATACAGCAGCCGTGCCGCCAGGAACACGGTGAAGGCGAGCCCCACGTACATGTGCAGCATGTAACCGGAATGATCCGGCTTGTGATAGTC
>DATBAJ010000063.1:0-13000 GCA_036271575.1 Gammaproteobacteria bacterium | reverse complement strand
GCCATTCTTGTCAGGTTTCTGAATCAAATATCTTTGTGGGTTGAAATTATCTGAAATCCATTCTTGAGTATTGCTATCAAACGAAAACCCTACTACATGCTTTCCGATACATAGGTACTCAGTCGTGTCGATCGGCGAGCTTGTAGCCAAAATCGAAATGGCGAATAGGATTACAGAGAACAATACAAACCGCATGGTATTCATGGTTGCTCCTCTAGCTCCCATCCCTCGCCGCCCTCATCCCCAATCCCGCCGCCTCTTTCTCACACACAAACGCCCCATACTTGGTATTCATCCAATACTTGGCGCCCCGGTAATGCCAGATGCCCGAATAGGTGTTTAGCCACACCACGGTATCGCCGGGGCAATGCTTCTGGGCTACCTGCTCGGTCTTGAACTGAGGGACTTGGCCGGTATCGACGCGGGGCGAGGCGAGGGCAAGTGAAGGCAGGCCTAAAACTACGGCCAGAAGCAACGCTACGAAAATCCTGGGCATAGCGGACACCCCTGTCCTTGATCCCTTGCATCAAGCATACACCCAAGTTTCCCTGCGCTAGCCCACCGCCGTCCTACCTGCGTACACCAGTGTGCGCGTGCCGCGGTGCTATCCTCCGCGACTCACAACAACGACGGAGCTGACGAAACATGTCCGGCCTCAAGATGCTTCTTCCCACGACCTTGCTAGCCGTCTCGACACTCGCCTTCGCCGATACGCCATCGCCCATCGATCTCACCCAGGCCAAGGCCGTGTTCGCCACGGCCCGATCCGTCTCCGACCATGAAGGCGGCAAGCTCTGGGGCCGGAAGCTCTACGGCGCGCTGTTCTTCGTCGATCCGGACTCGCGCTTCACCGTGGCGAACGAGCCCGATCCCAAAGGCGTGCTGCACGCCCAGGACGGGCTCTACGTGGGTACGCTGCCGAAGGACGTGATCATCGCCAACGCGCCGCTGGAGTGGGAAGGCAAACGCTGGACCATGCTGCTGTGGCCTTATCTCCCCGCCGATGAGCTCACGCTGCGCGTGACCCTCGGGCACGAGATGTTCCATCGCATCCAGCCGAGCCTCGGCCTCATGGCGCCGGACTCGGCGAACCTGCAGCTCGATACCGTGGAAGGGCGTCTGTGGCTGCAGCTGGAATGGCGCGCGCTGGCGGCGGCACTCGCGGCCCAAGGCGATGCCCAGACCCAAGCCATCCGCGATGCCCTGGCCTTCCGCAGCTATCGCCATAAGCTATTCCCGGGTTCGGACAAGACCGAGGCGAGCCTGGAGATCGCCGAGGGCGTGCCGGAATACACCGGCACCCTGGCCGGCGAACCGGACTGGGAGTCCGGCGTCTGGCGCGCCATCGGCAGGCTCACGACACCGGACCCAGGCGTGAGCTTCATCCGCTTCTTCGCCTACATCTCGGGGCCCCCGTACGGCCTGCTCCTGGATGAACGCATGCCCGGCTGGCGCAAGCAGCTGGATGAGAAGTCCGATCTCAGCGTCCTGCTGGCCTCGACCCTGCCACCGGGCGCCGCGGTCTCCGCCGAGGGGCGCGCGCCGCTCTATGGCGGAGCCGCCATCCGCATCGCAGAGGAGGAACGGGCCAAGAAAGCGCAGGCGGTGAAGTCGCGCTACCGCGCGCTCCTGGTGGACGGACCGACGCTGTTCCTGCCCGGCGACAAGCACTTCGCCTTCAGCTTCAACCCGAGCGCCGCGGTATCCCTGGACGGGGCCGGCATGGTGTATCCCACCTTCCACGCCACGGCGGGCTGGGGCACCCTGGACGTGAAGGACGGCGTGCTCTTGCCCACGGACTTCAGCCACGCCACGGTGGCGGCGCCCAAGTCCACCTCGGGCTCGCATATCGAAGGGCCGGGCTGGACGTTGGATCTGGCCCCCGGTTGGCAGGTGGTGCCGGGGGACAGGCCGGGGAGTTATACCCTCAAGAAGGGTTGATCCGCGTCTGAAGCGGACCCGCAAACAAAGCCCCACCGGAGTGGGGCTGTTACTTTCACACATGAAAAAGCCCCGCTTTCGCGGGGCTTTTTTGCTGGCTAGCGCTTCTTCTTGCCAGCCTTTCTCTTCTTAGCAACTTTCTTTTTCGCAGCTTTTTTCTTGGCCATGGTCGGTCTCCTCAGTTAGGTTTTCTAACAGTCTTCCTCCCAACCATTGCCGATCCCGGGAGGGCAATCGACAACGTCACGTGAATCATACGCCGATTCCGGCAACAAGTTCAGGCCGCGACCTATCCCGACTCAGTGTCGGGTCAGGACTGCTCTTTCATCGGCAGTCGATGGATACTGGCCCTCGCTTCATCCGGATACCCCGTCGAAGCCTTTGTCAGCACACATGAGGTGAACAGCCATGGAGAAACACACCGCAAGTAGGGTCAAGAACCGCCAGACCATGCAAACGACTTCGACCGGGGGGCACGATAGCCCTGATACGAAGCCACGGCACGAGATGATCGCCGAAGCCGCCTATTACCTTGCCGAGAAACGCGGGTTTGTACCCGGCCAGGAGCTGGAAGACTGGCGTGACGCGGAGTCCAGGATCGACCAGTTCACGACCGGTGGTGGTGTCGCGCACTGAGGGTCAGGGCACGCACCTGTGATGCGGGGATAGCCCCCAATAAAAAGGCCCTGCTTTCGCAGGGCCTTTCATCTTGCAGCGGGCTAGGCGCGGTTCAGAAATGGACCACGAATTGCAGGTAGCCGAGGTCGATGGTGCCCTGGCCGGTGTTGTTCGCGTCACCCACGGCGTGGAAGCGGGTGAAACCGAGACGCAGACCGAACCGATCGTTGATGGCCCAGCTGGCGCCGACGCCGATGCCTGAAGTCGTGCCGCTGTCGGAATACTTCGGCAGGATCTCGGGGCCGACGCCGGTGATGGTGGCGGCGCTAGTCAGGTCCTGGGTGTAGGTCAGGAGGCCGAGTTTGCCGAATAAGGAGAAGCGATCGGAGACCGGCAGGATGCCGACGGCGAAGAGCGTCTCGCCCTTGGCATGGACTTTGACAGGCGAGTCAAAGGGGGCGGGGAACGTGATATTGATGTCGCTGGAAGAAGAGCCAAAATCCGTGTAGCCGCCCTCCAGAGCGAAGTACCGATCGAACTGATAGCCCACGTCTACGCCGTAGGCGGTGGCGGTGTCAGATTCCGTTGTGGTGTTGGCGACTCCGCGTTCGGCCAGCACTTGGCTTATTTCGGTCAAATCGGGTTTCATCACGGCGTAATCCGATGAGCCTAGGTCAAGCCCTGCATACCAGCCGGTGTCGGCGGCTGAAACCGAGCTCGTAAAGACGGCGAAGCCCAGAGGCAGAAGTGTTGAATAAAACTTGTTCATTTGATTACCCCTTTAGTTGATCTTAGGGCTTTCCATGCCAGTGCTTAGCAGCCGCTGCTATCGGCTCGCCGTCTGCGGCATCGATGCCAGGAATCAGCCCCTGAAATGAAGCGTCGAATACTCTTGCGAGCGCGCGGATTATTTCACAAAGATGCAGACACATACATGCATCGTACCGACGTACCATCGCTGGGCCATGGAGTCGGAGTCCGCAGTTTAGTTCCTTAGGCAATAAAAAGGCCCTGCTTTCGCAGGGCCTTTCATCTTGCAGCTGGCTAGGCGCGGCTCAGAAATGGACCACGAATTGCAGGTAGCCGAGGTCGATAGTGCCCTGGCCGGTGTTGTTCTCGTCACCCACGGCGTGGAAGCGGGTGAAGCCGAGACGCAGGCCGAACCGATCGTTGATGGCCCAGCTGGCGCCGACGCCGATGCCGGAAGTCGTGCCGCTGTCGGAAAACTTCGGCAAGGTCTGGGAGCCGACGCCGGCGACACTGACGCTGCCATTGAAGTCCTGGGTGTAGGTCAGGATCCCGAGCTTGCCGAAGAAGGAGAAGCTATCGGAGACCGGCAGGATGCCGACGGCGAAGAGCGTCTCACCCTTGGCATGGAGGTCGATGTGCGCGGTGCCGGGGGGTATCAGGTTGATATTGAGGTCGCCGGTGGCCGAGCCGAAATCCGTGTAGCCGCCCTCGACGGCGAAATACCGGAGGAACTGGTAACCCACGTCCACGCCGTAGGCGGTGGCGGTGTCGGATTCCGTGGTGGTGTTGGGGAGTCCGTTTTGGGCCAGGTCCTGGCTCAGGGCCGTCATGTTGGGTTTCATCACCGCGTAATTCGATGATCCCAGGTCAACTCCAGCGTACCAGCCGCTGTCGGCTGCCGAAGCGGAGTTCGCGAAGGCGGCGAGGCCCAGGAGAACAGATATCGAGTAAAGCCTTTTCATTTGAGTACCCCTTGTTGATGATTGCAGGGCTTTCCATGCCTGGCCGGAGTGCTTGGCAGCCGCTGCCATCGGCTTGCCGTCTGCGGCATTGATGCCAGAAATCAGGCCCTGATTGAAGTGTCACTTCCCTTGCAAAGCATGCAGATTATTGCATGAAGATGCAGACCCCTTACAGGTGCCGCATGGGCCCCAGGGCGGACAGCCCCGGCTGGGTGGCAGAGCCAGGCTCCGCAGTCTCCCACTGCCTGCTACCCTTGCCCCAATACGCGCGATCCATTTAGGTCTCTTCCATGATCCTTTCCAACTGGCTCATCTCCGCATCCTGGCTCGTATTCATCGCCTATTGGATCATCACCGCCGTGGGCGTGAAGCGGAACATCGGCAGCCGTCCCTGGAAGAAGGATATCTGGTTGCGTGCCGCCATCTTCGTGATCGCACTGCCTGTATTCCTGGTCCCGGTCTCGCGGCATGCGCTGTGGCATGTGCAGCAAGCAGTCGCGAGTGGCGGTATGGCCTTAAGTCTCGTCGGAGCGGCGCTCTGCGTCCTCGGCGTGGGTTTCGCCGTCTGGGCTCGCACCATCCTCGGGCGGAATTGGGGCATGCCCATGTCCCGCAAGGAGAACCCGGAACTCATCACCGGCGGCCCCTACGCCTACGTGCGTCACCCGATCTATGGCGGCCTTCTCATCGCCATGCTCGGCTCGGTCATCGGCGGGATGGTGGACTGGTTGTTGCCGCTGGTCCTGTGCCTGGGCTATTTCGCGTTCAGCGCCCGCAGCGAGGAGCGGCTCATGCTGGAGCAATTCCCGGAGCAGTATCCGGCCTACATGCAGCGGACCAAGATGTTCGTGCCGTTCGTGATCTGAGCGTCGGCCTTAACTGCTTTTCACCTCATCAAACACGTTGTCTCCCGACCCCTCCCGGGTCCGCCAGGTGAAATGCTCCACGATGCGCGTGCGCCCATCCGGGAGCGTGACGAGATCACAGGTGGAACTGCCGCCATGGATCTCGCCGGATGCCTCGATCTGCGTATAGCGGAAACCAAGCGAGCCATCCGCTATCTCACCCACGAGATAGCCGCGCTTGATGGAGCCGCCGCTGTAACGCGCCAGCACACGGTCACCCTTCTGGGTGAAGTGGAGCAGGGTATCGGCGCCCACTACACCGATATCGGCGGTGCTGCTTACATACAGGGTCAGGCCGTCGAGATTAATCATTTTCTCTCCCAAGAATTCTGGCTGGCGGTCGTCGCTCCCGGCTCCTACCTGCCCGTTCGGCCGCGCAAAACATGCCTTCGGCATGTGTGATTTGGCGTCGCCTCACTCATTTTGGCCCTGCCTTTGCCCCTTCCGCTATCGCATCTCCCCTGCACACGAAGCCGCCCGTGCCCGAGTTGGCGTAATGCCTGGACTCGCGGTAGTAGTAGAGGTGGGCTTTGGGTTCCAGCCACACCACCTTGTCCAGGGGGCAGTGCACCTGGGCGGCGTCTTCGGAGTTGAATGTCTGGATGGGAGGAGGGGCCGCTGCGAGAGCGGGGCTCAGTATTAGTGACAAGCCTAGCGCGAGTAGCAGTCTTCGCATGGTGATCTCCTTGAACTCCCTCATGCCCCTATCGTAATACCACCGACTCCTGCAAATAGGTCAAATACAGGGCCTACTGAAAATTTGAGCCTGGGCCCGCCCGGACACATCCCCGGGGCGGGCCTTTGCGCCATTGGTCAGCTTGCCCGCTGACGCCTAGAGCCAGGTTTGCTCCTGCGGACCCGGGTGCGATTCACGGAGCTACTCCTCCGTGTGGAGGCACCCACACACCGCTTTATGGATTCACACTTCTCTTGTACAGCATAAATTTTAAAACCCAAGCGTTTACTAGAACCTCCAAACTTTGCTGCCATGGTCTTATCCGGACTTCGGGCATCCCACATAGCTAAGACGTATGGCGAGGGCATTTCACTCTCGGCAGAGCGACCTCAAGTTTGGATATAGACAGCTAAAATGTCTTGAAGCATAAGTCTCAATAATAAAAACAAGGACTTACGCCTCTGAGATGCCCTTGGCAGCTGTTTATACTGCGGATGTCGATTTCAACTACTGCCGAACGTCTGTATGCCGGAGACCTTCTCCGTCATGAAACTTCAGGAGTCCGTCATGCAGTATCTGTTGTTGATCTACGCCAACGAAACCAAGTTCCGCGCCCGGGGTTCGGCTGAGCTCGAAGCCATGAGCAAGGAATACGGCGTCTATACCCAGTCCATCGTAAAGAGCGGTCACCTGAAGGGCGGCGAGCGCCTGCGCCCGGTGGCCGAGGCCCAGACGGTACGGGTGAAGGACGGCAAGGTGGTGAGCACCGACGGTCCCTTCGCTGAGACCCGCGAACAGCTGGCGGGTTTCTACCTGGTCGAGGCCAAGGACATGGACGAGGCCAAGGACCTGGCGGCGCGCATCCCGGGCGCCAGGGTCGGCAGCATCGAAGTCCGGCCCATCTGGCCGGTGAACATGTGATCCGAGGAGAACGACCATGCAGTACATGTTGCTGATCTACCAGAAGGATCTGGACATGGCCCAGCAGGACAAGGCCGCCATGGCCAAGGTCTACCAGGAGTACCAGAGCTTCAACGAGGACTTGAAGAAGCGCGGCCAGTTCATCTCCAACCACGGCCTCAAGCCTCATACCACCGCCACCACCCTGAAGGTGCGGGACGGCAAGACCGTGACCACCGACGGTCCCTTCGCCGAGACCCGCGAGCAGTTGGGCGGCTACTACGTGGTGGAGGCTGCGGACCTGGACGAGGCTATCGGCATCGCCGAGCGCATCCCCAGTGCCCGCTGGGGCACGGTGGAGATCCGGCCCGTCTGGGCTTAAGTCACCGTGCAGCCGTCCGAGATCGAAGCCATCTATCGCCGGGAGGCGGGTCGCGTGCTGGCCACGCTGATCCGCCTCTTGGGCGACTTCGAGCTCGCGCAGGAGGCTCGCCAGGAAGCCTTCACCGTGGCATTGGACCGCTGGCCCACGGCCGGCGTACCGGACAATCCGCGAGCCTGGCTGGTGGAGGTGGGCCGCAACAAGGCCTTGGACCAGTTGCGCCGCGCCCAGGTGTTCAAGGAAAAAGTGTTGCCGCTGGAGAAAGCCTCCGCCGATGAAGCGACGGAGGAGGGCGAAGATGCGGACGCCGTGTTCGGCGACGACCGGCTGCGGCTCATCTTCACCTGCTGCCATCCGGCCCTCAATCCCGAGGTGCAAGTAGCACTGACTCTGCGCGCGGTGTGCGGCCTCTCCACCGAAGCCGTGGCGCGCGCCTTCCTGGTGGCGGAAGAGGCCATGGCGCAGCGCCTGGTGCGCGCGCAGCGCAAGATCCGCGAGGCCGGCATCCCCTACGAGATACCCGGGCCGTCGCTGCTGGACGAGCGCGTGCAGAGCGTGCTGGCGGTGATCTATTCAGTGTTCACGGAAGGCTATGCCGTCACCTCCGGCGAGCGGCTGATAGCCGTGGAACTCTGTCTCGAAGCCATCCGCCTCGGAAGGCTCATGGATGCGCTGTTGCCGCAGCGACCCGACGTGCTGGGCCTGCTTGCCCTGATGTTGCTGCACGATGCGCGGCGCGAGGCGCGGCTCTCGGCGACCGGCGACATCGTGCTGCTGGAGCAGCAGGATGCGGCGCTGTGGGACGAACAGCAGATCGAGGAGGGCCTGGTGCTGGTGGAGCAGGCCCTGCGCGCACCGGGCCGCGTCAGTGCCTACGCGGTGCAGGCGGCCATCGCTGCGTTGCATGCACGCGCTCCGGCGGAGGGTGTCACGGATTGGCCGCAGATCGCGGCGCTCTACGAGGTGTTGCTGCGCCTGCAGCCGACGCCGGTGGTGGAGTTGAACCGCGCGGTGGCGGTATCCATGGTGGACGGACCCGAGAAGGCGCTGCAGCTCGTGGATTCCCTCGCGGCCAGGGGCGAGTTCAAGGAGTATCACCTGCTGCACGTAGTCAGAGCGGACCTGCTGAAGCGCTTAGGCAGGCGCGATGCAGCCTTGGCGGCTTTCCGCGAGGCCAGGGCGACCGCGAAGACCGACCCCGAGCGGCGGCTCTTGGATGAGCGCATGTCTGAATTGGAACAAGCGCCATCAGTGTGACTCCGGTCAAAGTCATGCTCGTCCGGCGGCGCTAAGTTCCAGGGACTCCCGCACACCCGAGGTGACCCATGGCAGCCCACAAGAAAGCGCAGTCCCGCCCCCCCGCCCATCACAGCGTCGGCAGCCGTCCCCGCCGCAGCAGCACCCGCAAGAAGACCTCGCGAAGCGGTAAGCGGTACTGGTCCGGCAAAGTCACCCGCGAGAGCCACGCCATGGACCTGAAACAGGGTGTGTTCACGGGCAGCGATCCCAACAAGATCGCCCGTTCGGTACTGGCTTCGGCGCGGCGCAGCCACACGCGCAAGACCACGCCTTACCGCTCTGCCATGTCCATGATCAACTTCTACATCAATCGCGGCGGAGCGGGCCTGAGCGCCGCCAAGAAGCGGGTGTTGGAGCGGGCCAAGGACGCGCTGCGCCGGCAAGCGGGCAAGGAGAAGAAGCCCAGGCATTGAGGGAACTCTAAGGCCCCGGGCAGGTCGCATCTGGACCGGAACCAGAAGGACTTGCTCATGAAATCCCCGTCTCTCGTATTCATCGCCGCGGCGCTGTTCGCCGCGGGCGTCGTCGCCGATCCCGCGCCCCAGGTGTTCGGCCCGGGTGTGATCTCAGGTCCCGCCAACGACGCCGGACCGACCTTCACGCCCGACGGCAAGACTGTCTACTTCTTCCGGTCCAACGGCACGGATTACTTCATCATGGAGTCGCATCGGGTGAATGACGGCTGGTCGAGCCCCAGCATCGCGCCTTTCTCCGGACAGTGGCGCGACCTGGAGCCGGCCCTGGCGCCGGATGGCTCTTACCTCATCTTCGCTTCCAGCCGGCCAGTGCCCGGCAGCACCACTGCGCCTGACGGGTCCTGGGGCGGCCAGCCGCATGCGGGCAAGGGCGGAAACCTGTGGCGCGTGGAGAGGAAAGGCAACGGTTGGGGCGAGCCCCAGCGCCTGCCGGACGTCGTCAATCGCAGCTTCAACATCTTCAGCCCCAGCATCGCCGCCAACGGCGATCTGTACTTCATGGAAGCCGCAGGCGAGGGCATGCATTTCCGGCTGTTCATGTCCGCCATCAAAGACGGCCAGTATCAACCGCCGGTGCCGCTGCCGTTCACGGCGGGTCAGTACGGCGGCGTGGATGCCGCGGTGGCGGCGGACGAATCTTTCCTGGTGTATTCCTCGAACCGGCCGCCGACACCGGCTGGGCAGTCGGATATGTTCATCGTGTTCCGAAAAGAAGGCGTCTGGGGTGAGCCGCAACCCCTGCCGGATGCCATCAACGCCTTCGCCAACGCCAACGAGGCGCACCTGAGTCCCGATGGCCACAGCTTGTATTTCGCCAGCGGTCAGGTGGTGGGCGGACCCGCCGCGCGAGATGCGGCCGCGGCCAGGCAGGTGCTCTCCGACATGCAGGCCTGGAACGACGGCGACCTGAACATCTGGCAAGTGGATCTCACCGATTACCTCAAGGGGCAACAGAAATGAACCGTATCTCATCTGGCATCAGCCTGGTCTTCTCACTGTGTCTCACCGGCGCCGCGTTCGCGGACGCCCCGGCGCCGCAGATCTTCGCCCCCGGCTCCATCTCCGGCATGCCGAGCGAAGACTGCTTCAGCATGACGCCGGACGGCAACATGGCGGTGTTCGACATCTCCAACGGTTCCAGCTCGACCATCGTCATCTCCCACAAGGTGAAGGGTGTGTGGTCGAAGCCTGAGATGGCGCCGTTCTCCGGCCAGTATTACGACCACGATCCGGCGGTATCGCCGGACGGAAAATTCATCGTGTTCCCCTCCGAGCGTCCGGCCAAGGCCGGCGGCGTGTCGGTGGGTGGCCTGTGGCGCGTGGACCGCAAGGGCGATGGCTGGGGCGAGCCCTGGCGCCTGCCGGACGCGGTGAACGTGAGCCCGCGCATCTATGCACCCAGCATCGCCGCCGACGGCAGCGTGTATTTCATCCGGCATGACGACGACAACACCATGCATATCTTCCGCTCCCAGTACCAAGACGGCGCTTATCAGCCGGCGGTGCGGCAGAGGGTCGGCAATCCCGCCGAACGGCAGAAGGATCCGGGCATCGCGCCGGACGAGTCCTTCGTGGTGTTCGATGCGCCCGATCCCGCCAACAAGGACCGGGACCGCCTCTATATCGCCTTCAAAGAAGGCGACCACTGGGGAGCACAACAGGATCTGGGCGATGCCATGAATGCGGATAACAACCCCTGGGGCGCCCATGTGAGCGCCGACGGCAAGACGCTCTATTTCAACAGCGACCGTGCCATCAAGGTGGTGTATCCCCGTACACCCGAGCAGGCGCAGCAGGACTTCGCGCGGCTCCTGAGCTGGGACGACGGCGAGAGCAACATCTGGTCCCTGGATCTGAAGCCCTATATCGAGGCCCACGCTACCCACAAGGATTGAGACGCCATTCCATGACCTAGGTCTCCCTCCCGGCAGTCCCGCATCCCTATACTTCAGGGGTCTGCCGGGAGGGAAACCCATGACCGTCCGTATCGCTCTATTGGCGCTCTTGCTGTTGCGGGTCGCCGCACTCGCGGCTGCCCAGCCTGCGGCTGTAGCTACCGTGAAGCCGGCGGTGCCCGCGCTGCCGGCCGCACCTGCCGCCAAGGATCCCTTGGGCTGCAAGCTCATCAAGGCTTCGGCCTATGCTTACGACATCGGCAAGACCGGACCCATCCTCGACCCGGCGCTCCCCGCGTTGTTGGCCGAGCCGGGCGAAGGCTACGGCGTGACCAGCGCCGCCACTGATACCCAGGACGGCAACCGCGACGCGGGCTACGTGTGGCACTCCGGCGACCACCTCATCGTCGCCTTCCGCGGCACCCTGCCTTACAGCAGCGGTGACCAGCAGACTTCCCAGGAGATGCTGTCCATAGAGGACTGGATCAACGATGCGAACGCCAGACCCGCGGCGGACCCGGACTTAGGCGCGGTGCACGGCGGTTTCGAGGCGGCTTTGCAGAGCGTATGGCCGGGACTCATGCAGCAGATCAAGGCTTGGGCTGCGGCGGGCAAGCTCAACGCCAATACGAAGATCTACGTGACTGGCCACAGCAAGGGCGGCGCGCTCGCCATGCTGGCGGCGGTGAAGCTCAAGGCGGCCAAGCTGCCGGTGACGGAGGTGATCACCTTCGGCGCGCCGCGGGTGGGCGGCCCGGATTTCGCCGCGAGGTACGCCGGCATCGACGGCATCCGCTATGAGAACGAGGACGATCTGGTACCCCACGTGCCGCTGAACGGCCTGGAGCTCAGCCTCGCGCCTCTGCTGCGGCGGGTCATCGACCTGCAGGGCTCGCCCAAGGGCGATTTCGTCTCGGTGGGCAAGCTGCGCTACATCGACTCGGATGGGAACATCCAGACCCCGGCGGACGCGGATGCCGAGGATGACCTGGAGAAGAGCCGGCTCGAGGAGTTCGCGCCGCTGATCTTCGATTCGGCCCAGGACATCTCGGACACCCTCATCGGCGCCCACAGCATCGGTGACATGAGCGCCACGGATGACAGCCGGTATTACCGAGCAGTTTGCAGCAAGCAATAAACGGGGCCCGCCTGGTGGCGGGCCCCGTGTCCGTCGTCACGGTTTGTCGACCACCAGGTAAGCCGAGACGTCGCCCAGCTTGAACGGCTCCCCGTTCATGCCGCCGAAGCAACGCAAGCCCGCGAAGCCGCTTGCCAGCAGCATGTCCGCCACCTCCCGCAGCCGGTACACCCGGTAGTGGGCGCGCTTCACTTCACGCTCCCCGCCCCGCATCAGGGTGTAGTCCGAACTCAGCACCCCCGAGACCGGGTCGTAGGCGGGGGCGTGCATGAACAGCACGTCGCCGAACTCGTACCAGGAACGCGCCGGCTGCCGCGCGAAGATGCTCTCCGCCAGCAGGTTGGTCTGCAGCACGAAGCGTCCGCCGGGTTTGAGCGCGCGGTAGACCTCGCCCAGGAAACCCCGGTTGCCCGTCTCGTCGAAGTAGGCGAAGGAGTTGCCGAAGCAGAAGGCGCCGTCCAGCTCGCCCGCCCAGGGCAGGAACTGCATGTCGCCCTCCCGGAACTCCACCGCCACCTTGGCCGCGATGGCGTTCTGCCGGGCGGTCTCGAGGATGTCGGGAGAGATGTCGAGACCCTGGACCCCATAGCCGGCCTTGGCCAGGGCGATGGCGAGGCGCCCGTCGCCGCAGGGCAGGTCGGCGATGAGGGAACCGGGCGGGAGGCCGAACTGCCGCTGCAGGAAGTCCGCCTCGAGACGGGTCAGCTCCGGCGGGTACATGCACCGCTGCATGTCCACGATCAGGCCGTCAAAGAACCTGGAATACCACTGGGTATCTATCTGAGCATTCATTTGGTTGCATCCTGAGAAAAGAAAGGCTGAAGCCGGGCAGGGCGGCACGCAGGCGCAAACACGCCTGGGAACGCTTCCCTGACCGGGGACCTTTTACGAGCGGGAGGAACCCACTCGGATGCAACGGACAATCACAGGCCTGGACTCGATAGTAGGAGCCGCCGGGTGCCGGCAGCTCAAGGCGGCGGGATAGTAGTCCTTGGAAGGAGGGGATGCAATCTGGCTGGCGAAGTGGCCAGCTACCCCTGGGTCTTCGGCAAACCTGT
>DATBAJ010000062.1:0-56956 GCA_036271575.1 Gammaproteobacteria bacterium | reverse complement strand
CTTCGATTGGCCTTTGCTCCTGGTATTCATTCTCATGTTCGTGGACCTGCGTCTCCTGGTGGAGTTGCCGGTAGTGAGCCGGCTGATCGGCGGGGTGGATTTGAGCCGCCCGCCGAACCTCTATCTCGCCGGAGCCCTGATATCCCAGTTCATCAGCAACGTACCCACCACCATCCTGCTGGCCAACTACTCCGGCGACTGGAGGAGCCTCGCCTGGGGCGTGGATATGGGTGGTTTTGGCCTGGTGGTGGGTTCGCTCGCAAACCTCATCGCCCTGCGCCTGGCGGGGCCTCGCGGTAATCTGGCGGCCTTCCATGCCTGGGCCGCGCCATTCCTGCTCCTGGCAGGCGGGCTCACCTATATATGGATGCTGATGTGCGGCGGCGGGTAAAATGACCGCCATGAAACCTCATCTCACCCTCCATACCCAGATGCCGGGGCGCCCGGCAGCAAGCGCGCGCCGCGTGGTGACGCTCCCCGGCCGCTTCGGCATGCGCTTGGGGGGAGAGCTGCATGACGTGCAGGTCGCCTATGAATCCTGGGGGGCGCTGAGTCAGGCCAAGGACAACGTGCTGTTGCTGCTGACGGGACTCTCGCCTTCGGCCCATGCCGCCTCCAGCGGCGACGACCCCTCCACCGGCTGGTGGGAAGAGATGCTGGGACCGGGCAAGGCCATCGACACGGGTCATTTCCACGTCATCTGCGTGAACTCCCTGGGCAGTTGCCATGGTTCCACGGGGCCCGCATCCACGGATCCCCGCACCGGCAAGGTGTACGGCCCCGCCTTCCCGAAGCTCACCATCGAGGATGTGGCCGCCGCGGCGCACGCTCTGTTGCGCGCGCTCGACATCGCCCGGGTAAGGGTGGTGGTGGGTCCGTCCATGGGTGGCATGAGCGCGCTGGCCTACACGCTGATGTATCCCGCCGAAGTGGATTCGTTGGTGAGCCTCTCGTCGGCGACCCACTCGGAACCTTTCTCCATCGCGGTACGTTCCCTGCAGCGTGAACTGATCCGTAGCGACGGCGCCTGGGCCGGCGGCCACTACGCGCCGGGCGAAGGTCCGCGCGAGGGCATGCGTCTGGCACGCAAGCTGGGCATGATCTCCTACCGTTCCGCCCGGGAGTGGAGCGAGCGCTTCGGCCGGGAGCGGGCCAAGGATGCCGGCATCGATTCCTTCGGCGTCGAGTTCGAGATCGAGGCTTACCTCGAATCCCGCGCCCAGTCCTTCGTCGGCGCCTTCGATCCCAACTCCTATCTATATCTGTCCCGCGCCATGGATCTGTTCGACGTGGCCGAGCACGGCGGCAGCGTGGACAAGGCCTTCAAGCGACTGCATCTAAAGAAGGCGTTGGTCGTGGGTGTCGAGACCGACATCCTGTTCCCGCTGCACCAGCAGCAGGCGCTGGCGGACGCTTTACATCGCGCCGGGGTGGATGCGCGCTTCGAGGCGCTTGCGTCGAAACAGGGACATGATTCCTTCCTGGTGGACATGGAACGTTTCCGCCCGGCCGTCGGCGAATTCCTGGCCACGTTATAATGGGCGCCATGCCATCCGTCGAATTCGAAGGTGCCAACCGCCTCATCCCCTTGCTGGACGAGGCCGTGCGCCGCGCCGAGCCGCGCGCCACCACGCATGCGATAAAAGACCTGCTCTGCGACATCTTCCGTAACCGCGGCATGGATCTGCCCGATAGCGTGTGCCAGCCATGCGCCGGCAGCTACGCCAGACGCCTTCTATATAAGAGCCCTGACCTCGGCTACACCGTGGTGGCCATGACCTGGGGACCGGGGCAGGGGACCGTGATCCACGACCACGCCGGCATGTGGTGCGTCGAGGGTGTGTGGCAGGGTCAGATCGAGGTGCAGCAGTTCGAGATGCGCGAGCGCCAGGGGGAGCGTTTCCGCTTCGAGCACTGCGGCACGGTGCAGGCGGGGACCGGTTCCGCCGGCTGCCTGATCCCGCCCCATGAGTACCACCTCATCCGCAACCCGTTGCCGGACCTGAACGCGGTGTCGCTGCATATCTACGGCGGCGAGATGGACAACTGCCACGTCTTCGAGCCCGAGGCGGACGGTTGGTTTCAGAGAAAGAACAAGCCTCTCTCTTATAACGTCTAGATTCCCTGGTTCAATGATGCGTCGTCGCGGCGGGCGCGGGAGTGCTCGCAGCCTTCGGTGCTGCCTGCGTGGAAGTAGCCGGTGACGCGGTGGTGGCTGCCGCTGGCGCGGTCACCGATGGGGGTGGAGTGACGGGCGGTGGTGTATGGCCGTTCTTCCCCAGGAACACGTGGGGATCCACCGGTACCTCGTTGAGGCGCACGGTCCAATGCAGGTTCGGCCCCGTGGTGCGGCCGGTGGCGCCGATCTTGCCCACCAACTGACCCTGTTTGACCCGCTGTCCCGGACTCACCTTGATCCTGCTCAGGTGGCAGTAGACGCTGAACAAACCCTGGCCCATGTCCAAGGTCAGGGTCTTGCCACAGTAATAATAGTTGCCCACATCCGCCACCAATGCATCCGCCGGCGCATCGATTGTCGTGCCAGTGGGCGCGGCGATGTCGATGCCGCTATGGGGGCTCTTGGGTTCGCCGTTCAGCACGCGCTTCAGGCCGAACGTGCTGGTCTCGGGGCCTTTCACTGGCCATATGAAGGAGAGCCCGGGCTTGTGGGTCTCGCGCCAGACGCCGGTGACCTTGGCCAAGTGCTGCTGCTCCCGATCGATGCGTTTCAGCTGTTCCGGCGTGGGGTTCACCATCTCCGGGTTGGCGATGGTGAGTATCTGTTCGGCATAGGTTTTGGGCATCACCGTGAAACCCACATGGATATCCGTGGAACCGGGCATGTCCACATCCAGCATCTTGGCGCCGGGCACGGTATCGAGGCTCAATCCCACTAGCGCGTACCAGTGACCCTCGTGCCGTACCACCATCACCTTCTGGCCCGAGAACTCCACGTGAGGCGCAGGGTCGCCGGCGGGCAGCGCCACCACTGCCACGCCGCCCGGCACGGCATCATCCAGGGGGAAAGCGACGCTCGTCGCCCAAGTCAGGCTGGGCAGGCATAGCAGCAGGAAAATCATCGGCCGTCTCATTTCTTCTCTCCGTGAAGTACCTGCTTCACTTCCGCTGTGAACGTGCCGTCGGCGAGACGGGTATGCACGGTCTGACCCGGCCGCACTGCAGATACATGGCTCATGCTCGTGCCACTGGCTGCATCGCTGACGATGGCATAGCCACGATTAAGGGTCGCGAGCGGACTCACCGCATCCAGCGCGCGAGCCGAAAGAGCGAGACGATTGGCGACCTGGGTCATGCGCGCCCGCGCGGCGCTGCGCAAGCGCACGTCAAAGGCCGTGAGTTGGTCCGAGGCGCGGCGCAGTTGCTGTAGCGGGCCATGCGCGTAGAGCGCGGCCTGCAAGCCGGCGAGGCGCGAGCGCTCGTGCCGGAGGTGCGTGCGGGCGCAACGACCGAGACGCAGTTGCAGTTCGTCCAGTCGCTGGCTGCGGTCACGCAATATCCGGGAAGGGTGGAGTTGTCGCAGGCGTTCGCTGCACCAGTCCAGGCGGCGGTGCAGATCCTGCAGCAGGCGCAGCTGGCTCCGGTGCAGCTGCTCCTCGCGCTGCGCCAGGCGTCGTTGCCATTCGCTCGAGTCCGGTGTCACCAGTTCCGCGGCGCCGCTGGGCGTGGGCGCGCGCAGGTCCGCGGTGAAGTCGGCGATGGTGAAATCGATCTCATGGCCTACGCCGCTCACCAGCGGGATGCGGCAGGCGCGGATGGCGCGGGCCACCGGCTCCTCGTTGAAGGCCCAGAGATCTTCCAGCGAACCGCCACCCCGCGCCAGGATCAGGACCTCGCACTCGGCGCGGGCCGAGGCCGTGCCGATCATGGCGGCGATCTTTGCCGCCGCGCCCTCGCCTTGTACCGGCGTCGGATAGAGGATCACCCGCGCCAGCGGATAGCGGCGGCGGATCACCGTCAGGATGTCATGCAGCGCCGCGCCGGAGGGCGAGGTGATCACGCCGATGCGGCGCGGTACCGTGGGCAAGGGCCGTTTGAGTGCCGGGTCGAACAGCCCTTCCTTCGCCAGGCGCGCCTTCAGCTCATCGAAAGCGCGCTGCAGCGCGCCATGACCTGCTTCTTCCAAGTGCTCGGCGATGAACTGGTAGTCACCGCGGGGTTCGTAGAGGCTGACCCGGCCGCGTACCAGCACTTTCATGCCGTCCGCCGGTTTGAAGCGCAGGAGTTGGCCGCGGTTCTTGAACAGGGCGCAGCGTACCTGCGCCTGGGAATCCTTGAGGGAGAAATATAGGTGACCGGAGGCGGGGCGTGCCAGGTTGGAGATCTCGCCCTCCACCCATAGCAGGGGGAAACCGCCTTCCAGCAGGCCGCGGGCGGCGCGATTCAAGTCCGAGACGCTGAGGATGCGGCGCTCGGGGAAGAGTCCCTCGGCGGCGGTGGGGCTGGCCATGGCCAATCATAGCAAGGCGGGGTGCGCAGGATTTTACCCGGACCGGCGGAAAAGCTTATAATCCCGCGATTTACCGCAACGCAGCCCCGGAGCCCGCATGCGCATCGTCCAGGAAGCCCTCACCTTCGACGACGTCCTCCTCGTGCCCGCTTACTCGGACGTGCTGCCCCGCGACGTAGATCTCTCCACCCGCATTACACGACACATCACTTTAAACATCCCGCTCCTGTCTGCCGCCATGGACACGGTGACCGAGGCCCGCCTCGCCATCAGCCTGGCCCAGGAAGGCGGCATGGGCATCATCCACAAGAACATGACCGCCGAGGAGCAGGCGCGCCAGGTGCGCATGGTCAAGAAGTTCGAGAGCGGTGTAATCAAGGATCCCTTCACGGTCACCCCGGGCACCACCATCGGCGAGGTGATGAGGCTCACCCGCGCCCATGAGATCTCCGGCGTGCCGGTAGTGGACGGCCAGAACCTGGTGGGCATCGTGACGAGCCGCGATCTTCGTTTCGAGACCCGCTTCAACGAGCCCGTCTCCAAGGTGATGACCGGCAAGGACCGATTGGTCACGGTGCAGGAAGGCGCCGACAAGGAAGAAGTGCTGGCCAAGCTGCACAAGCATCGCATCGAGAAGATATTGGTGGTGGATGGCAAGTTCCAGTTGCGCGGCATGATCACAGTCAAGGATATCCAGAAGGCCAAGGACTATCCCCATGCCTGCAAGGACGAACACGGTCGGCTGCGGGTCGGTGCCGCCGTGGGCACCGGGCCCGAGACCGAGGACCGGGTCGCAGCGCTGGTGGAGGCGGGTGTCGACGTGATCGTGGTTGATACCTCCCACGGCCACAGCAAAGGCGTGCTGGACCGGGTACGCACCACCAAGAAGAAGCATCCAGACCTGCAGGTCATCGGCGGCAACATCGTCACCGCCGCCGCCGCTATGGCGTTGGTGGACGCCGGCGCCGACGGCGTGAAAGTCGGTATCGGTCCCGGTTCCATCTGCACCACCCGCATCGTGGCGGGCGTGGGCGTGCCGCAGGTCACCGCCGTCGCCAACGTGGCGGAAGCACTGGCCAAGAGCGGCGTGCCGCTCATCGCCGACGGCGGCATCCGCTATTCCGGCGACGTGGCCAAGGCCATCGTGGCTGGTGCCTACTCGGTGATGATCGGCGGCATGTTCGCCGGCACCGAGGAAGCCCCGGGCGAAGTCGAGTTGTATCAGGGCCGTTCGTATAAGTCCTACCGCGGCATGGGCTCCTTGGGCGCCATGTCCCAGAAACAGGGTTCCGCCGACCGCTACTTCCAGGACCCGACCGAGGAAGTGGAGAAGCTGGTGCCGGAAGGCATCGAGGGTCGCGTGCCCTACAAGGGCTCGCTGGTGGCGATAGTGCATCAGCTGATGGGCGGCCTGCGTTCCAGCATGGGCTACACCGGTTCCAAGGACATCGAGACCATGCGCACGCGGCCTGAGTTCGTGCGCATCACCGGTGCCGGCATGCGTGAGAGCCACGTCCACGACGTGACCATCACCAAGGAAGCACCCAACTATCGCAGCGAATGACGACAACGAAGGCCGCGAAGCGGCCTTCCGCTTATTAGGGAGACCGGAATCTTGAGCCAGCAGAACATCCATAGCGACCGCATCCTGATCCTGGATTTCGGTTCCCAGTGGACCCAGCTCATCGCACGCCGGGTGCGGGAGATCGGCGTGTTCTGCGAGGTGCACCTGCCGGACATGAGCGCTGAAGCACTCAGGACATTCGCGCCCAAGGGCGTGATCCTCTCGGGTGGCCCGGAGTCGGTGGTGGGGGACGCGGTCCCTAAGACTTCCAAGGCGGTGTTCGAACAAGGCGTGCCGGTACTGGGCATCTGTTACGGCATGCAGGACATGGCGGCACAGCTCGGCGGCAAGGTGCTGCCGGGTACCCACAGTGAGTTCGGCATGGAGAACATGACCGTCACGAGGACCTCGCGCCTGCTGGACGGCATCAGCGATGGGCATCGCGACGGTAAGCCGCTCCTGCATGTGATGATGAACCACGGCGATTCCGTGACTGAGTTGCCGCCGGGGTTCGTGCGTACCGGCCTTTCCCAGGATGCCTCCTGCGCTGCCATGACCGATGAGGCGCGCCGTTTCTATGGCGTGCAGTTCCATCCGGAAGTGACCCAGACCCTCCAAGGCGGAGCGATACTCTCGCGCTTCGTGCTGGAGATATGCAGCTGCAAGGCCTTGTGGAACTCCAACAGCATCATCGAGGACCGCACCACCGCGGTACGCGCCCAGGTGGGCAAGGACCACGTGCTGTTGGGCCTCTCAGGAGGCGTGGACTCATCGGTGGTGGCAGCACTCTTGCACAAGGCCATCGGCAAGCAGTTGACCTGTGTGTTCGTGGATACGGGCCTCCTGCGGCTGCACGAGGGCGACCAGGTGATGGAGACTTTTGCCCGGCACATGGGCGTGAAGGTGATCCGGGTGGATGCGGAAGCCCGCTTCCTCGAGGCCCTGGCCGGGATCGATGAGCCGGAGCAGAAGCGCAAGACCATCGGCCGGTTGTTCGTGGAGATCTTCGAGGAGGAATCGGCCAAGATCGCCGACGCCAAGTGGCTGGCCCAGGGCACTATCTATCCGGACGTCATCGAATCCGCCGCCGCCAGCGGCAAGGCTCACGTCATCAAGTCCCACCACAACGTGGGTGGGCTACCGGCGGAGATGCGCCTGAAGCTGGTGGAACCCCTGCGCGAGCTCTTCAAGGACGAGGTGCGCAAGATCGGCGTGGAACTGGGTTTGCCCCATGCCATGGTCTACCGCCATCCCTTCCCGGGCCCCGGCTTGGGGGTGCGTATCCTGGGTGAGGTGAAGAAGGAATACGCCGACCTGCTGCGAAAGGCGGACCACATATATATAGAGGAGCTGCACAAGGCGGCCCTCTATGACAAGGTCGCCCAGGCTTTCGCCGTGTTCCTGCCCGTCAAGTCGGTCGGGGTGCAGGGGGACGGCCGGCGCTACGATTATGTTGTCGCTTTGCGGGCCGTGGAGACCATCGACTTCATGTCAGCGCGCTGGGCGCACCTCCCCTACGAATTCCTGGATCACGTGTCACGGCGCATCATCAACGAGACCAAGGGTATCTCACGGGTGGTCTATGACATCAGCGGCAAGCCACCCGCCACCATTGAGTGGGAGTAGATTGTTGCTGACGGAGGTTCCAGTAGCCATGGATACCCTCTCAGAAGTGCTGGGTGCCATCCACCTCGAAGGTGCCGTGTTCCTGGACGCGGAGTTCACCGCGCCCTGGTGCGTGCGCACCCAGTACGGCCTGCCCAGGGGGACTCAACTCCTGAAGGGCGCCGATCACATTGCACTGTTCCATTTCTTGCTGGACGGCCGCTGCAAGACGCGCCTCGCCGATGGCGGCGAGGCGCTGGAGCTCGGTCCCGGCGACTGCGTGCTCTACGCGCATGACCACAAACATATCCTGTGCAGCGATCTCAGCCTTCCGCCGGTGGACGCCGGGGACCTGCCCCACATCGAGCAAGGGGCCTCGCAACGCATCACCTACGGTGGTGGCGGCGAAGCCACACGCCTGGTCTGCGGCTACCTTGCCTGCGATCGGCGCATCAACCGGGCGCTTTTCAGTACCCTGCCGGAGATGATGCGCATCTCGCTGGGCGGCGACCCTGCTTTGACCTGGCTCACGGAGATGTTGCGCATCGGGGTGGCTGAATCCCGGGCGCAACGGCCTGGCGCGCGCTCGCTGCTCACCAAATTGTCGGAACTCATCTTCGTCGAAGCCATGCGCCGTCACGCGGCATCCCTGCCGGAGGGGCAGCGGGGCTGGCTCGCGGGCCTGCGGGATCCGCAGGTGGGTAAGGCCCTGGCCTTGCTGCACGGTCAGCCTGGGCGCGCCTGGACCGTGGACGAACTGGCGCGAGAGGTGGCTTCCTCGCGCTCGGTGATGGCGCAGCGTTTCTCGGACCTCATCGGCGAGCCGCCCATGCAATATCTGACCCGCTGGCGCCTGGCGCTGGCGGCCCGCGATCTGCGCTCGGGCCCGGACCCCATCGGCCGCATCGCCGAGCGTTACGGCTATGAATCGGAAGCAGCCTTCAACCGCGCCTTCAAGCGTGAGTTCGACGCACCACCCGCGTCCTGGCGCAAGCGGGCAGAAGAGGCCACCGTGGGATAACGGATTGCTCCGGCTGACATGTCCAAGTGGGCTCGAATACACTGACCGTCCAAATGAAAAACCCCCTTTGCAGGGGGTTTTTCATTTGGATTGGCGGAGAGGGTGGGATTCGAACCCACGTGGGGCGGTTAGCCCCCAACCGATTTCGAGTCGGTGCCGTTGTGACCGCTTCGGTACCTCTCCAGAAGGGGCGCTATTTTAACGGGATTAGGTCCGGAGCGGCTAGCGGCGCGAGGCAAAAAACGCCCGCAATAGCGTCCCGCACTCCTCCGCGAGCACGCCTCCGGCGACCTCGAGCCGGTGATTGAGCTTGTCGGCGCGGGTCAGATCGAATACCGAACCGGCGGCACCGGTCTTGGGGTCGGCGGCGCCATAGACCAGGCGCGCCACCCGGGCATGCACCAGCGCGCCTGCACACATGGCACAGGGCTCCAGGGTCACGTAGAGGGTGGCACCGGTGAGACGGTAGTTACCGAGCGCCTGTGCGCCGGCCCGCATGGCCATGACTTCCGCATGGGCGGTGGGGTCGTGAGCCCCGATGGGCTGGTTCCAGCCGGCACCGAGCAGGGTCCCGTCCTTCACCAGTACTGCGCCCACCGGCACCTCGCCGGCGGCTTCCGCCTGGCGGGCCAGCACCAGTGCCTCGCGCATCCACTTCTGGTCTTGGGCATCCATGGTGTTGCCATCATACCGTTGGGGGCTGCGAGCATCACGGCGGCGTCCCGGTCAATTCTGCCAGCGTCCAGGCCAAATACAGATGCGCAGATTTTCCCGATACTGCGCCGCATCAGGCACGCCCGCCCTGGGCGTAAGGGTATCCCATGGGAATCGTCGCTTTCCTCTACGGCATCTGTGGCTACGGGCTCGGTGTCGTGGCTCTGCTCTATCTCATCCTCTTCGTCGGCGACCTGTGGGTGCCGAAGACCATCGACTCGGGACTCGCCGGCTCGCCGCTGCAGGCGGTACTGGTGGATATGGCACTCATCACCCTGTTCGGTCTGCAGCACAGCGTCATGGCGCGTCCCGGCTTCAAGGCCTGGTGGACCCGCTTCGTGCCCAAGTCGGTGGAGCGCAGCACCTATATGGTCGCCACCGGGCTGGTAGTCGGCCTCTTGTGCTGGCAATGGCGGCCCATCGTCGGCGGCATCTGGAGCGTGGAGTCACCCGCGGGTCGGATGCTGCTGCAAGCTCTGTTCTGGCTGGGTTGGGCGCTGTTGTTCGCCTCTACCTTCATGATCAACCACTTCGACCTGTTCGGCCTGCGCCAGGTCTACTTGCGCCTCAAGAACCGCCCCTACACCCCGGTGCCCTTCGTGCAGCTGGCGCTATACCGGGTGATACGCCATCCCATCATGCTGGGACTGCTGCTGGGATTCTGGTCCACGCCGTACATGAGTTACGGCCATCTGCTGTTCGCCGCGGCCACCACGGTCTACATCTTCATCGGCATCTGGCTGGAGGAGCGCAACACCCGCGCTGCCCTGGGCGCGGCCTACGAGCGCTACCATCGCGAGACCCCGATGCTCTTGCCGCTGCCCCGCCGCAAGACCGGCTGAGGCAGGGCATGCTGCTCATCAAGGTCAAGGTGGTCGCCGGCGTGTTCACGGAGGAACAGAAACAGCAGATGGCGAGACGCGTCACCGCAGATATGGTGGCCATGGCCGGCGAGAACCGGGTCGTGATCGAGGAGATCAGGAGCGGTCAGCAGGTGATCGGCGGAGAGCTGGATTCCGCCCGAAGCGGGGATCGGTCAGGGCCGGTAGAAGTAGGGATCCAGCACCCGCACTTCCACTATGCGGTCTATCGGCAGATCGTTGCGCGTGGCGGAACGGCGTACCGCCTCCGGATTCGGCGCGTCACACACACAGAAGCTTTTGCGGTTATCGAGGCTCACGTAGGAGTGGATCCAGGTCACCCCGTCATCGGAGTTGTTGGTCACCATCAAGCGGCATGATTGGCTACCCTCGAGGGTGACTGAGACATGCCAGCCTGCCGGAAAATCACGCTCCACCAGGTAACGGGCCATAGGCGTCTCCCTCCAGGAGTCATGCGATGCACCTGGAACGACGCTACGCGCGGACCAGGAACATGACATCGGTATTTCTCCCTATTTTTTCCCCGAGCCACGCGTTACGCGCGGGATTGCACGGTAACCGCCATGGAGAACTGGTCCCGGCGGGAATACGCAGACGTTATAATCAGTCTAAGGCCAGTCTGCTTCGTTAAGCCGTCGCGACAAGACGGCAGCGATACCACGCGGACACAGGGGTGCCTGAATGCAATTGCTTGAGCGCGAATCCTACATCGCCATGCTCAGTTCGATGCTGGAACGCACGGCGGACGGGTATGCCCGTATCGTCCTGGTGGCCGGCGAAGCCGGCATAGGTAAGACCTCGCTGCTGCGCCAGTTCGCGGACATGCACCAGGACCGGTCGCACACCCTGTGGGGCGGCTGCGAAGCGCTGTTCGCCGCACACCCGCTCGCGCCCTTGCACGACATCGCCGGCCAGATAAGCGGAAGTTTCGCCGGGCGCATCGCCTCGGCGACCAGCCGCCACGACATATTCAACGCCTGTCTGGACCAGTTCACGCGTCTGACGTACCCGTCGATCGTGGTCTTCGAGGATATGCACTGGGCTGACGAAGCCACGCTCGATCTCATCAAATTCCTGGGCCGGCGCCTGGACCGCATGCGGGTCTTGATCATCGTCAGTTACCGCGATGATGAGGTGAACGACAAGCATCCCTTACGGGCGGTGATCGGTGACCTGCCGACGCGCTCCACCAGCCGCCTGCCTCTCCCGCCGCTGAGCAAAACCGCCGTGGGACAACTGGCGGCAGCGGCGGGCCGCGCATCCGATGGCCTGCACGAGCTCACCGGCGGCAATGCTTTCTTCGTCACCGAGATCCTGGCTACCCAGGCGAACCAGGTACCGGCCACGGTGCGGGATGCGGCCATCGCCCGCATCGCGCGGCTCCCGGAACCTGCGCGGCGGGTGGCGCATCTGGCGTCGGTCATACCCGGCAAGCTGGAGCGCTGGCTGGCGGACGCGATCCTGGCGCCGGGGGTGGAGGCACTGCAGGAGTGCCTGAATGTCGGCATGGTGGAGCATCCCGACCATTCCCTCGGTTTCCGCCATGAGCTGGCGCGGCGTGCGGTCGAGAGCAGCTTGCCTCTGGTGCAGCGGCGGGCGCTCAACGAACAGGTGCTGACTACCTTGATGCGTCATGGTGAACACAAGGTCGCGATTGCCAGGCTGGTGCACCATGCAGACCAGGCTGGCGACGACGTGATGGTGTTGCGTCTGGCGCCGATAGCGGCGGAGAAGGCTGCGGGCCTGGGCGCCCACCGGGAAGCCGCGATATTCCTCAGCACCGCGCTACGGCATGGTGCATCGCTCCCGGACCGGGAGCGGGCGTTGTTGCTGGAGCGTCTCTCCTACGAGTGTTACCTGACCGACCAGATACCTGAAGCCCGTGCCGCCCGCGAGGAGGCGCTGGTGCTGTGGCGCGCGGCCGGTGATCGCCTGAAAGAAGGCGACAACCTGCGTTGGCTCTCGCGCCTGGCGTGGTTCGGCGGCGACAAGCAGGCCGCTGAGGCCTGCGCGCAGCAAGCCATCGCGGTGCTGGAAACGTTGCCGCCGGGCCGCGAACTGGCCTGGGCATACAGCAACCGGGCACAGTTGCACATGCTGGCCAACGATGCCATGCCGACCCTGGAGTGGGGGCGCAAGGCCCTGGTACTGGCTACGGCGCTGGGCGACACGGAGGTCCAGACTCACGCCCTCAACAATATCGGTTCCATCAAGCTTGCAACCAATGATGTGAGCGGCCGTCATGACCTGGAACAGGCCCTGCAGATGGCGCTTGCGGGCGGCTTCGAGGAACACGTGGCGCGGGCCTATGCCAATATCACCAGCGTGCCGGTGCGGCGACGCGACTATGCCTACGTCGAACCGTATCTCAAGGCCGGTATCGACTACTGCGAGGAGCATGACCTGGATTCCTGGGGACGCTACATGGTGGCGTTCCGCGCCGATGTGTCGCTGGGCCTGGGACGTTGGGATGCGGCAGCGGAGGATGCCGATATGATCGCCCAGTGTCCCGCTTCGGCGCCGGTCATCAAGATCCCCGCGCAGGCAGTGTTGGGGCGGCTGAGAGCGCGCCGTGGCGACCCGGCCATCGAGGCGCCGCTGATCGAAGCCTATCGCCTGGCGGTGGGTACCGGCGAGTTGCAACGTCTGGGACCCGCGTTGACCGCCTATGCGGAAGCGGCCTGGTTGCACGAGATCGATTTCAGCGGGGTGCTGCCGGGGCTGATCGAGACTTATCGCACCAGCCTCCGGCATCTGGACCACTGGATGACGGATGAACTGGCGTATTGGCTGTGGCGCCATGGCCAGCCGGTGGAAGCAATAGCGGAACCGCTTACGCCTTTCGCCATGCAGGTGGCCGGTGACTGGAAGGGCGCGGCGCGCGCCTGGGCCGGCATCGGCTGCACCTATGAGGAAGCGGTCTCGCTTGCCGACAGCGGCGAGGAGGAGACGCTACGGACCGCGTTGGTGCTGTTCGAGCGCCTGGGTGCCGCGCCGATGGCGGCAAGGGTACGGCGCACGCTGCGCGCCGGCGGCGTGCGCGACGTGCCGCGCGGCGCACAGCAGCGCAATCGGCAGAACCCGGCGGGCATGACCACGCGCCAGCTCAAGGTGCTGACGCTGGTGGCGGAAGGGCGGCGCAATGCGGACATCGCACGCCTGCTGTTCGTCTCGGAGAAGACCGTGGATCACCACGTCTCGGCCATCCTGGCCAAGCTCGGTGTGCGCACCCGCGGTGAGGCCGCGGCCACCGCCGCCAGGCTTGGTTTGTTCGACCCGCGGGCGCAACACGCCAAGAAATAGGCGGCGGAGCCGGTGCCCGGACCGCGCTCTGCTGGGGCGCGTTGCCGCCACACCCCAAGAACGCGCCGATATCCATTAGAATTGGGGGCACACCCCCCAACGCCGCCGCCCCGATGCCCCCACGCCACATCTATAAGGTCGTCTTCATGAACCAGGGCAAGGTCTATGAGATCTATGCCCGCAAGGTAAGCCAGGAAGGCCTGTGGGGTTTCATCGAGATCGAGCAGATGGTGTTCGGCGAGCGTGGCGGGGTGGTGGTGGATCCCAGCGAGGAGCGGCTCAAGACCGAGTTCGAGGGCGTGAAGAAGAGCTTCATCCCCATGCACTCCGTGGTGCGCATCGATGAGGTGGCCCGGGAGGGTACCGCCAAGATCACGGCGGTCGAGGGCGGCGCCAACGTGATGCCTTTCCCGGTGCCGCTCTATACCCCGGGCAAGAAATGACTGCGGGCTCCCGCTAGCGTGCGCTTCGCCTCCCTGGGCAGCGGCAGCCGCGGCAATGCCACTCTCATCCATTCCGGCGACACGCTCATCATGGTGGACTGTGGCTTCGCCGCGTCCGAGACGGAACTGCGCCTGGAACGCCTCGGCGTCGTGCCCGGGTCCATCGCCATGTTGCTGGTGACCCACGAGCATTCCGACCACGCCTCCGGCGTGATGCGCTTCGCCAAACGCCACGGTATCCCGGTGCGCTGCACCGCCGGCACCCGCCAGGCCTGCTTGCAGCGAGGTTTCGACTCCGTCGAACCCTTCGACAGCCACGTCAAGTTCGCAGTGGGCGATATCGAAGTGACTCCGGTGACCGTGCCCCACGACGCGAAGGAGCCGGTGCAGTTCCTGTTCGACGGCGGCGCCCATCGCTTCGGCCTGGTGACGGACGTGGGCAGCATCACGCCGCACATGCGCCGCATGTTCAGCGGTTGCGCGGCCTTGCTGCTGGAATGCAATCACGACCGGGAGATGCTGGAGGATGGCCCTTATCCACCCTCCCTCAAGCACCGGGTGGGCGGGCCCTTGGGCCATCTCAGCAACGACCAGGCGGCGGACTTCCTGCGCAGCCTGGACAAGCAGTGGTTGCAACACCTGGTGGCCGCGCATCTCTCGGAGAAGAACAATACTCCGGCCTTGGCGCGGGCGGCTCTCGCCGAGGCCATGGATTGCGACGAGGACTGGATCGGTGTGGCCGACCAGGAAATAGGCTTCGGTTGGCTCGAATTGAGCTGAATTGGTACCGCGCCAAGCCATACTGTAAAATACCGCTCCGCACCCGCCCCCAGGATTGAAGATGCTCCAGTTCCGCGGTGGACCGGCACTCTCCGCTTTCCGCATCCGGATCCTGCTTGAGAAACTGCAGAAACGCCTCCCCGGCATAGACCGTCTCGAAACCCAGTTCTTGTATTTCGTGGACGCCGATGGCGTCCCGGGCGGCAGTGAACGCAGCCTGCTGGAACGGCTGCTCAACGACGGCGCCGTCTATCAGGCTCCGTCGGGCGGCGGGCTGGTGCTGGTGGTGCCGCGCCTCGGCACGCTCTCCCCATGGGCCAGCAAGGCCACCGACATCGCCCACAATTGCGGCCTGAAGAAGATCCGCCGCATCGAGCGGGGCTTCGCCTACACACTGCATGGCCGGGACGGCTCCCTCACCCGCGCGGCGCTTGCGGCGGCGGCGGTGCTGCTGCATGACCGCATGACACAGTCGGTCTTGTTCGACGCAGCCGAAGCATCACGGCTCTTCGCCCATACCCCACCGGCGCCGCTCAATACGGTGCCGGTGTTGAAAGACGGCCGCCAAGCGCTGGTAGCGGCGGACAAGGAATACGGTTTTGCCCTTTCCGAGGACGAGATCGATTACCTGGTAGAGAACTTCCGGCACCTGGATCGGAATCCCAGCGACGCGGAACTCATGATGTTCGCCCAGGCGAATTCTGAGCACTGCCGTCACAAGATCTTCCGCGGTGACTGGGTCATCGACGGGGTACGCCAGTCCCGCTCGTTATTCGACATGATCCGTGCCACCCACGATCACAATCCCAAGGGTGTGCTGTCGGCTTACAAGGACAATGCCTCGGTGATCGAGGGCAATCGTGGCGCGCGTTTCTTCCCGCGGCCCGCCGACGGCGAGTACGCCTATCACCAGGAGGATATCCACATCCTCATGAAGGTGGAGACCCACAACCATCCGACCGCCATCGCACCCTTCGCCGGTGCTGCCACCGGTGCCGGCGGCGAGATCCGTGACGAGGGAGCCACCGGCATCGGCGCCAAGCCTAAGGCCGGCCTCACCGGCTTCTCCGTATCCAACCTGCGCATCCCGGGTTTCACCCAGCCCTGGGAGCAGGATCACGGCAAGCCCGACCGCATCGCCTCGGCACTGGACATCATGCTCGAAGGGCCCATCGGCGCCGCCGCTTTCAACAACGAGTTCGGACGTCCCGCGATCGGCGGCTATTTCCGCAGTTATGAACAGCAGGTGGGTGACACCCTGCGCGGCTATCACAAGCCGATCATGATCGCGGGGGGCCTGGGAAACATCCGGCCGCAGCACGTGGAGAAACGCGACATCCCGGTGGGTGCCAAGATCATCGTCTTGGGCGGTCCCGCCATGTTGATCGGCCTCGGCGGCGGCGCTGCCTCCAGCGTGGCGAGCGGAGCCAGTGCAGAGGATCTCGACTTCGCCTCGGTGCAGCGCGACAACGCCGAGATGCAGCGCCGTGCCCAGGAGGTCATCGACCGCTGTTGGGCGCAGGGGCCGGCCAATCCGATCCTCTCGATCCACGACGTGGGTGCGGGCGGCCTGTCCAACGCCGTACCGGAGATCATCGATGCCAGCCACCGCGGCGGCCACTTCGACCTCAGGCGCATCCCCAGCGATGAGCCCGGCATGTCGCCCATGGCCGTCTGGTGCAACGAAGCCCAGGAACGCTACGTTTTGGCGGTGGCGGTGGAGCGCCTGGCTGAATTCGAGAAGCTGTGTGCGCGCGAGCGCTGCCCCTTCGCCGTGATCGGCGAGGCCAGCGGCGACGGGCGCTTGTCGGTGGCGGATCCGCTGCTCGGCAAGGCAGCGGTGGATATGCCCATGGAGGTGCTCCTGGGCAAAGCGCCCAAGATGCTGCGCGACGTGAAGCGCCTGAAGCCTGCGCAGCGGCATTTCGACGCATCGGGCATCGAGCTGCGCGAAGCAGTGTTCCGGCTGTTGCGCCTGCCGGCCGTTGCCGACAAGAGTTTCCTCATCACCATCGGTGACCGCACTGTTGGCGGCCAGGTACACCGCGATCCGATGGTCGGGCCTTGGCAGGTGCCGGTGAGCGACCTGGCCGTGACCGCTGCGAGCTACGAAGGCTATTGCGGCGAGGCGATGGCCATGGGCGAGCGCGCTCCCATCGCCAGCCTCGACGCGCCGGCCTCGGGGCGCATGGCGGTGGCGGAAGCCGTCACCAACATCGCCGCCGCGGATATCGGTGCCTTGGCCCAGGTGCGTCTCTCCGCCAACTGGATGGCCGCCTGTGGCAACCCCGGCGAGGATGCGGCGCTCTATGACACCGTCAAGGCCGTGAGCGACCTGTGCGTGGCACTGGACCTCACCATCCCGGTGGGCAAGGACTCCTTGTCCATGAAGACCAGCTGGGAGAAGGACGGCGTGTCCCATACCATGCTGGCGCCGCTGTCCGTGGTGGTCTCCGCTTTTGCGCCGGTGCGTGACGTCCGCCGCACCCTCACGCCCTTATTGCGCTGTGAGTACGCCGATACCCAGATATTGTTGGTAGACCTGGGGCAGGGCAAGAACCGCCTGGGCGGTTCCTGTCTCGCCCAGGTATTTAACGAGAGCGGCGACGCGGCGCCCGACCTCGACGATCCCACTCTGCTGGCAGGTTTCTTCGCCGCAGTGCAGGAAGCCTCGACGGCGGGCCTGCTGCTGGCTTACCACGATCGCTCCGATGGCGGCCTGTTCGTGACCCTGGCGGAGATGGCATTCGCCGGCCACTGCGGCCTGGACCTGCACCTCGATGCGCTGGCCGGCGACACCGCCGCTGTGTTGTTCTCGGAGGAGGCGGGCGCAGTACTGCAGGTGCACGGGCGCGACGCCCAACGGGTACATGCGCTGTTCGAGCGCCACGGTCTCGGTGGCCACGTGCACGCGCTGGGCGCGCCGCGCCGGGACGGGCGCTTGGTCATCAGCCGCAATCACAAGCTGTTGTTGGATGAGATGTGCACGGAACTGCACGGCGCCTGGAGCGAACTCTCCTTCCACATGCAACGCCTGCGCGACAATCCCGCCGGCGCGCAGCAGGAATGGGAGGCGAAACAGGACGCCGGGGATCCCGGTCTGCACGCCAAGTTGAGCTTCGATCTCGCCGACAATCCGGCGGCACCGTACATCGGCAAGGGCGCGCGACCGCGGGTGGCGGTGCTGCGCGAGCAGGGCGTCAACGGCCAGGTGGAGATGGCAGCGGTGCTGGACCGCGCCGGTTTCGCCGCCCAGGATGTGCACATGACCGACGTGCTGGAAGGCCGCGTCGAACTCGCGGACTTCAAGGGCCTGGTGGCCTGCGGGGGATTCTCTTACGGCGACGTGCTGGGAGCCGGTCAGGGCTGGGCCAAGTCCATATTGTTCCACCCCCGCGCCCGCGACGAGTTCAGCCAGTTCTTCAACCGCGCCGACAGTTTCGCGCTCGGCGTGTGCAACGGCTGCCAGGCGCTGGCGGCCCTCGCGGACCTCATCCCCGGCACCGCCGGCTGGCCCACTTTCGTGCGCAATGCTTCCGAGCAATACGAGGGGCGTCTGGCACTGGTGGAGATATTGCCGTCGCCGTCCTTGTTCTTCACCGGCATGGAAGGCTCGGTCATCCCCATCGTGGTGGCCCACGGCGAGGGTCGCGCCCGCTTCGAGCGACACGACGCCGCGCAGCAACTCCTGGCCGGAGGGCGGGTGACCCTGCGTTTCGTGGACAATCGGGAACGGGTCACAGAACTCTACCCGGCCAATCCCAACGGTTCGCCGCTGGGGATCACCGGCATCACCAACACCGACGGCCGCGTGACTTTGTTGATGCCGCATCCGGAACGGGTGTTCCGCAGCGTACAGATGTCATGGCATCCGGCAGAGTGGGGTGAGGATTCGCCGTGGATGCGGATGTTCCGTAATGCACGGGCGTGGATCGCATAAAAAAACGGCCCCGAAAGGGGCCGTAATCGTTTCTTGATCAAGGTTCTTTAGCTGCAAACCCGTGAGCCGGTGATGGGCTCGCAACGATCATGGGTCTTGTTGGTCGCCGCGTCGCCGCTGGCCGGGTGCATCCTGACGAAATCGAGTTGGGCACCGGCGCGCTTGTTCGCGCTCAAAGCGGTGTCGTAGTCACCCGGGTGCAGCAGTGAACTCAAGGGTGCACCACCGATATGCAGGGGCCCTTGGGGCGCTGCGGACGCCGTCGGAGCTGCAATCGTCACGGGCTGGGCCGGCGGCGCCGTCACGGTCGGTAGTGATGTGCGCTCGGTCGCTGCCACGGCGGTTAGGAGTGCTGGAACCGCCCGCATCGGCGGCACTGCCTGTAGCGGGGTGGGCTGCAATGATTCAGGCACCCTCGCCGGTATCGGGTTGCTGAGATGCGTGAACAGGGACGGGTTCTGCGCCAGCGGCAGGTGTCGGGCCGAGGTCAGTGCCAGCAGGCTGCTGAAGCAGAGCGCTGAGATCAGAGCCATGGTGGTGAGACGCGGCGTCGCCGCGGCAGGGTGCGGCGCGATGAGCCGCTCCACCCGCATCGCGAGATCGCCGCCATTCAGGCCCAGTGCCGGAGCCATGTCGCCGCTGCGCAAAGCCTCCAGATCGGTCAGTGCATGCGCATAGTGCAGTGCATCACCGCAGGCGTGCACCGCGGTATCGTCGCAACAGTGTTCGCGTTCCCGGCGCGCGTCGCGCGAGATCCAACGCACCACCGGGTGGTAGAACAGCAACGTCTCCACCACGATCTGCAGCAGATTGACCAGATAGTCATGGCGATGGACATGCGAGAGTTCATGAGCCAGCACCATCTCGAGTTGCAGGGTGCTTAAGCCTGTGAGCGCCGCCGGCGGCAGCAGGATCACGGGCTTGAGCCAGCCCACCACGCAGGGCACGGTCACTTGTGCCGTGATCATCAGACACACGTGCACCCGCACTCCGACCTGCGCCGCGAGACGCACTGTCGTGTCTTGCCACGCGACCGGCGCCATATGGGAGGCATGCCGCGTCAGGCGGCGTGCCCGCCGCCAGCCGGCGATGGATTTGAACCCTAGCAGCGCCACGCCAGCGCTCCAGGCGGGTACCGTCCACGGTACCAGCGGGTGCAACAGCTCACGCAGCATATCCAGCCAGGAACTCTGGGGCGGCGGGATGAAGATGTGTGCCCCGGCCGCGAAACCTTCCACCGGCCTGACTGCAAGCGGCGTACCGCTCAGGTACCAGAGCGTCGCCACCGGCAACAGCGCGAGGACCGCCAACATCGACAAGCTGAGGAGGTAACGTGCCTGCGGGGCAGCATCCGCCATGAGATTGCGCAGGCAGGCATAGAGCACGCCCACCACGGTCCCCTGCCAAAGGAAATGCAGCAAGGTCCACCCCAGGTGATAGGCGAACGTACTGCCGAGCAGGGTATCGAGGGGGCTCATTTATTTTGCCCCTCGAGTTCGTTCAGCCGAGCGCGGATCATGGCCAATTCTTCCGGACTGGCAGGTTTGCCCGAGCCCAAGGCCTGCATCACGAGCTCGGCGGCCGAGTCCTCGAATACCCGGTGCAGCAGCTTTCCCAGGAAGCGCTTTTGCACGCGCCGCTGGCTTAAAGCCGCGGCATAGACGTGAGCGCGCTCCGAGGCATCGCGTTTGACCGACCCTTTCTGATGCATGATCTGCAGCGTCGTGAGCACGGTGGTATAAGCCACCGGATTATTACGTGACAGCACCTCGTGCACCTGACGGACAGTCGAGTCACCCTGTTGCCAGAGTACGCGTAGCACTTCGAGTTCGGCCTCGGTAGGCTCAGGCGCCTGGGTCTGGGCGGGGCGGCGGGGTGACATGCAGGCTCCTACGAGGAAGGCCTAAGGGGATGTCCCAAGTATAGACCAGCTACTAGAAATCTAGTACACCCCTTGTAAAATGCCTTCGGGGGGTTAAAATCCTGTTTATTCAGGGATTTACTGGGTTTGCGATCCCTGCAACTTCCGGGAGAAGGCTCCATGACGAAACTGTCCTTTGCCTGCGGCTTGGTACTTTCCACCGCTGTTGCGACTTGGTCATCCGTATCCATGGCTGCTCCGACTGCGGCCACGGCCGCCGCGCCGACAGCCGCTACCGCGGCCCCGGCCGGCATCACCACTCCTGCCGCCGCCACCGCCGCTGCGGCACCGAAGACGCCGAAGTTGGTCTGCGAGAGTGTCAGTGAAGCGGGCTCGCACATGAAGAAGCGCGTCTGCCTAACGCCGGAACAGATGGCGCAGCGTCACAAGGACTCGCAGCAGGCGGCGCAGGATCTCCAGAATCGCGCTCGACAGCTCAACTCCGAGGGTAAGCCGCCGGGCTGAAGCTGGAGAGCAAGGTCTGCGATGCATGGCCGGTCACAGTACCGGCCATGTTTTGTGTGCGGGGACATCTGTGGTTACCGCCGATTCACCACTTGGAACTGCGCGCTCGGAATCGGTCGCCTAGCCGCATGTTCGATATCCAGGGCTTGCGCTGCGGCGCTGATAGCCTGCTGCCCAATCCAATTCAAATCCAGTCCAACTAAAGGGACCATCTTGCAAAACGTCTCCAATCGGCTAAAATACTATCTACTTAGTACTTAGTAGATTCAAAAGCCTGTAACCCTTGGAGAACTGCCCCCATGACGAAACTGTCCCTTGCCTGCGGCTTGGTCCTTTCGGCCGCCCTTGCCGCCTGCTCAACGACACCTCCGGCTAGTCAGACGGCGACCACGGCTGCCCCGGTCGCCACGACTGCCACCACCACGGCATCGGCCAAGGGTCCGAAGCTGGTCTGCGAGGACTCCAACCAGATGGGCTCACACATGCAGCAGCACATCTGCCTCACGCCCGAACAGGTGGCGCAGCGTCATAAGGATTCGCAGCAGGCGGCGCAGGATATGCAGAATCGCGCCCATGCGGTGAGCGCCGACGGCAAGCCGCCGGCCTGAAGCCGGACGGAGAGGTTTGCGGGGCATGGCCGGTTACAATACCGGCCATGTTTTTGTGTCTCAAGGAAGCCCCGTGGCCACCCGTTTCCGCGATGTCGAACTGCACGCGCCCACCGGTCCGAAGCTGAGCTGCAAGGGCTGGCAACAGGAAGCCGCCCTGCGCATGCTGCACAACAACCTGGATCCGATGGTGGCCGAGAACCCCAAGGAGCTGGTGGTCTACGGCGGCATCGGCCGTGCCGCCCGTGATTGGGAGAGCTTCGATGCCATCGTGGCGACCCTGAAGCGCCTGGAAGACGACGAGACCCTGTTGATCCAGTCCGGACGCCCGGTGGGCGTATTCAAGACCCATGCGGGCGCGCCGCGGGTACTGCTCGCCAACTCCAACCTGGTGGGCAAGTGGGCCGATTGGGATCACTTCTTCGAGCTGGATAAGAAAGGCTTGATGATGTACGGCCAGATGACGGCCGGTTCCTGGATCTACATCGGTTCCCAGGGCATCGTGCAGGGTACCTATGAGACCTTCGTGGAGGCGGTGCGCCAGCACTATAAGGGCGACCCATCAGGCAAGTGGTTACTTACCGGCGGCTTGGGTGGCATGGGCGGCGCACAGCCCTTGGCCGCCGTGTTCGCGGGCCTTAACTGCCTCGCGGTGGAAGTGGACGAGTCGCGTATCGACAAGCGCCTCGCCACCGGCTACCTGGACCATAAGGCAGCCAATCTCAAGGATGCCATCGTATATCTCAAGAAAGCGGCGGAGCAGGGCGAACCGAAGTCAGTCGGTTTGCTCGGGAATGCGGCCGAGGTATTCGAGGAGATACTGCAGGGCGATTACTTGCCGCATCTGGTCACCGACCAGACCTCCGCCCACGACCCTTTGAACGGCTACATCCCTGTCGGCTACTCGCTGGCGAAAGCCGCCGAGCTGCGCAAGTCCGATCCCAAGAAATACGTGGAACTCGCCAAGCAATCCATGGCCAGGCAGGTACGTGCCATGCTGGCCCTGCAGAAGAAGGGCATTCCCACTTTCGACTACGGCAACAATATCCGCGCCATGGCCCAGGACGCGGGTGTGGCCAACGCCTTCGACTTCAAGGGTTTCGTGCCGCTCTACATTCGTCCTTTGTTCTGTGAAGGCATGGGACCGTTCCGCTGGGCGGCGCTCTCGGGGGATCCCGAGGACATCTACAAGACCGACGCCAAGGCCAAGGAGCTGTTCCCGGACAAGAAGGATCTGCACCGCTGGCTGGACATGGCCCGCGCCCGCATCAAGTTCCAGGGCTTGCCGGCCCGCATCTGCTGGCTGGGTTACAAGGAGCGCCATCGTCTCGGCCTGGCCTTCAACGAGATGGTCAAGAAAGGCGAACTCAAGGCGCCGGTGGTGATCGGCCGCGATCACCTGGACTCGGGTTCGGTGGCTTCGCCCAACCGCGAGACCGAGGGCATGAAGGACGGCAGCGACGCCGTGGCGGACTGGCCGATCCTGAATGCGCTGCTCAACACGGCCAGCGGCGCCTCCTGGGTTAGCTTCCATCATGGCGGCGGCGTGGGCATGGGCTACTCGCTGCACGCCGGTGTGGTGATCGTCGCCGATGGCACCGAGCGTGCTGCCCAAGCTCTGGCGCGCGTCCTGGTCAACGATCCGGGGACCGGTGTCATGCGTCACGCGGATGCAGGCTACGAGCGGGCGGTGGAGGTGGCGCGGGAACGCGGCCTCGATCTGCCCATGCTCAAGGGCTGAAAGCCCCAGGCCCATGCGCATCGACCTCAATGCGGACGTGGGTGAGGAGTGCGGCGATGACGCGGCCCTGATCCCGCTGCTCACGAGCGCCAACGTCTGCTGCGGCGTCCATGCCGGCGGTCCCGACACCATGCGCCGGACCGTCGACCTGTGCCTGCGCCATGGGGTCAGGCTCGGCGCCCATGTCTCCTATCCCGACCGGGAACATTTCGGTCGCCGCGACCTGGACCTGCCGCCGGCCGATATCAGGGTCAGCGTCACGGCCCAGCTCCAGGCCCTCTCCGGCATCGCCCGGGCTGCGGGCGGCGAGTTGCGTTATCTCAAGGCCCATGGTGCCCTCTACAACCGCATGGCCCGGGATGCGGTGGTGGCCGACGCGGTGATCGCTGCCCTGGACGCTTTCGGCCCCAAGCTTCCTCTGCTCACCCTGCCGGGCTGCGTCGCCATGCAGCGTGCCGAGGCTGCGGGCATCGTCGCGGTGGGCGAGGCCTTCGCCGACCGCGGCTACCAGGATGACGGCCAGCTCCAGCCGCGCGACCTGCCGGGTGCGCTGCTCAACGATGTGGGCGAGGTCAGTTCCCGCGCCCTGGCATGGGTGCGCGGTGGTTTGATGCAGAGCGTCAGCGGCAAGCCTTTCGAGCTGGAAGCCCGCTCTCTCTGCGTCCACGGTGATACGCCCGGCGCGGTGGCGATGGCGGAAGTGCTGCGCGGCGTGCTCGTGGACGCGGGCGTGGAACTCAAGGCTTTCGCATGAACCTGCGTCCCATGGGCGAGGGTGCCGTGCTGGTAGAGGTGGAAGACTGTACTGAGGCCCATGCCCTGCGCCGCGCGCTGCTCGATGCGCCGCTGCCCGGCATGCGCGAGTTGATCCCCGGCCAGGCCTCGCTGTTGATCGTGGCAGACCCGCTGCTCCTTGATCTGAACACCGTGGCGGCGCGTCTGCCTGCCGTTGCCCGCGACTCCCCCGTGCCGGGGCGATTGCATGAGTTCAGCGTGGTCTACGACGGAGAGGACTTAGGACTGGTAGCCAGGCAACTCGGGATGGCGACGCAAGAATTGGTGCGACGCCACACTGCGCCGCTCTATGAGGTGGCATTCCTGGGTTTCGTGCCGGGATTCCCGTATCTGACGGGCCTCGATCCTGCCCTGCATCTGCCGCGCCGTTCGCGCCCGCGTACCCGCGTCCCGGCCGGGAGCGTGGCCCTGGCCGACGGCTACACCGGCATCTATCCCCAGGCGACGCCGGGCGGATGGCACATCCTCGGTCGTTGCGCCGCCCGCCTCTTCGATGCGTTGCGCGTGCAACCGGCTTTGCTCATGCCCGGCGACCGCGTGCGTTTCACACCTGGATCATGATCGAGGTCCTCGCGCCCGGTGTCTTCACCACCATCCAGGATGGGGGCCGTCATGGCTATGGCCATCTCGGTGTGCCCGCCGCCGGTGCCGCCGATCCGTTCAACATGAGAGTCGCGAACCGGCTGGTGGGTAACCCGGATGGGTACGCGACGCTGGAGATGACCGGCGCAGGTGCGACCCTGCGCTTCGATACGGATGCACACATCGCGCTTGCCGGCGGCATGTTGGACGCACAGCTCGACGGCCAGCCCGTACCCGCGTACCAGACGCTGACGGCAAAGCGCGGCACGCTGCTCGCCTGCGGCCGTATCGTGGCCGGTTGGCGCAGCTATCTCGCGGTGGCCGGCGGCATCGGTGTGCCACCAGTGCTCGGCAGTCGATCCACGGATACGCTTTCGGGCCTGGGCCCCGACGCCGTGATCGCCGGCGCGGTCCTTCCCATCGGAGCAAGCGCCATGACAGGTGAGGGTGCTTACCTGCGTTCGCCGCCGCAGTATGGGACCTTGACGCGACTGCGCATCCTCGCCGGCCCACACCAGGACTGGTTTGCCCCGGCGTCTTTGCTCACCCTGCGCGAGTCCACGTTCAGGATCTCGCCCCAGAGCGACCGCACCGGTGTGCGTCTGGAAGGGACAGCCTTGGAGCGCGTCCGTGCAGGCGAATTGCCATCCATGGGCATGGTGACCGGCGCCATGCAGGTCCCGCCCTCGGGCCAGGCCATCCTGCTACTCGGCAACCACGGCGCCACCGGCGGCTATCCGGTCATCGCCAACGTGATCGGCGCGGATGTACACCTCTTGGCGCAGCTCGGGCCGGGCGCGCAGGTGCGATTCAGTGACGTTAGCCTGGCCGAAGCATTGGAGGCATTGTCGCGGCAGGAGGCGCGTCTTCAGCAGGACATCGTCACTGCGGATGCTTCGCTGTTGGCGGCGCGTGCGCTCATGACCCTGGCCGCCGGCCACGCGAGCTTGCGACAGGCTGCCGTGACGGAAGGCCGACGTCGCATCCGCATCCGCAAGTAGCGCAAGCTTATAATGTCGAGGTGAATATCCGCGCCTTATTGCTCCTGTCCTGCTTGCTGAGCTTCGCGGGCTGCGCGCAATGGCCCGAGCCGGCAGGTGCTGCGGCCGCGCCCAGCGCGGCACAGCTCGACCTCGGCAGGCGCGCCGTCGAACTCGCGAAGCAACAGCAGGGCATCCCTTACCGGTACGGTGGCAGCACACCGCGCGGCTTTGATTGCAGCGGTCTCGTTTACTACGTCTATGGCAAGCTGGGCCTGAGCCTGCCGCGCACCGCAGCTTCCCAATACGACCGCACCGCGAGGGTGGGACGTACCGAGCTCAAGCCGGGCGATCTGGTGTTCTTCTACGGCGGCAATCTCATGCACGTGGGCATCTATGTGGGCGACGGCTGGTTCCTGCATGCGCCGGAGACCGGCAAGCCCGTGGCTGGAGCCTGGCTCAACGCGGGCTATTGGAACGACAATTACTACGGCGCTGGCCGCCCGTGAAGGCGTCTTAAAACCTGCTGCGCCTGGGCCGTCGGGTCTACAAAGCCCGTGGCCGGATGCGACCTGGGTAGCTTGCGACAACTACTCCATGTTGACGAAGGTGGTGACGAGCGCCTTCACGGCTCCGTGAGCGACCTTGATGAAGTGGAGGCTATTGGCCTGGTTGGCGATGTCGAACTGTGCATCACAGGTGTAGGCGACGGTATATTCGCCCGGCGGCAGGAAGCCCACCGTGAAGTCGTACCGGCCTGATGTCACATTGAGTCCCACCAAGGCAGTAGCGAAGGGCTGCACACGGCTGGGGGCGGCGGTGATGTCCATGTCGGTCGGAGTGACGTCCCCCTGGTAGACATATACCGCAGGCTGCAGACAGACGACCAGCGGGGTCGCTATCTCTCCGCTGATGTTGCCCGACTGCTGGTTTATCACCGCGCGGACGGCAGGGATGAGTTGGTATTTGGTGGGATCGTTCGGATCGGGCAAGATGGATTTGCGTAGATCGAAATCGGCGGTGAGGTTCACGTCACCGCCGCTCGCGAAGTCGAAGTCCACGGGTATCTGCACCCGCGACGAGACTCCGGGCGGGATGTACAGGATGTGCAGGCCGTCCGGCAGCACGATGCTGGACTGGCCTGAACTCGGGTCCGCGACGATGGTCAGGGTCAGGGTCGTGTAATGGCCGGGTTGGGCCTGGATCGCCCCCGCCACGGTCTGGGAAAGGCCACCCTGCAGTTGATAGAGGTCGACGCTGGCCGCGGGCCTGATGTCCAGTTCCGTGGGCGTGACGTCCGGGCCGCTGAGTTCCACCTGGGAGAAGCTGATGTTCACCGACGACGCGATGTCGATGGGTGAGTCGGTGAGGGCCAGGCTCACGCCATGCACCTCGCCGTTACCGCAACTCGCGAGCAAAAGGACGGGCAGCGCCACGGCGGCGATCTTCAGAATCCGGTTCAGCATGGAATCTCCACAATCCTGAGGCGGCGGCGGGGTCCTAAGGCTTAACGCCCGCCGGGGTGGCAGTTTACCTTGGAGCGGCCAGCCTGTCCTTAACGACTACGGTCGTCAAAAAAATAGGGGCCTCTCGTCAAAGGGGGGAAAACGAGAGACCCCTTAGACGTCCTCGCGTTGCGCGGGAGCGTCATAAACCTTCTCTGCACGACCAGTATAGAGGAAAGCCGGAAATATGTCTGTAGACAGACATATTTTGCATACGCAGCAACGCCGTGGCGAATCAGCTTTTCAGAGCGCGAGAACGCCCAGCGATGGGATGGATCCTGCGACCAGGCTGCCGTCATGGATGGTCGCGGCCACGGCAGTGATGGGCGTATCCAGTCGCCGATCACCGCGAGCTGCCGGCGCCAGCTTGCGGATGGCCGCGTGCAGAGGTTCCAGTTGCCGCGTGGTCTTGGCGGGACGCTGCAGGTCGATGGCCTCGGCCGCCGCCAGCGCCTCTATCGCGAGGATGTAAGAGAGATTGCGCAGCACGCGGCCGAGTTTCACGCCGGCCCACGGCGCCATGCTCACATGGTCTTCCTGGCCGGCGGAAGTGGGGATGGTGTCCACTGAAGCCGGATGCGCGAGGGTCTTGTTCTCGGAAGCCAGGGCCGCCGCCGTCACGTGCGCGATCATGAACCCGGATTCGACGCCTGGGTCGCGCGCCAGGAACATGGGCAGGCTTGGGTTGACCTTCTTCAGCAGAAGGTCGATGCGTCGCTCGGCGATGTTGCCGAGCTCGGTGGCCGCCACCGCCATGAAGTCCGAGACGAAGGCCAGGGGCTCGGCGTGGAAGTTGCCGCCAGAGAGCACATCCTTGCCGAAGATCAGCGGGTTATCGGACACGCTGTTGAGCTCTCGCTCCAGGACGCCCTGCACGTGCTTGAGGGTGTCCCACACTGCGCCGTATACCTGGGGCATGCAGCGCAGGGCATAAGGATCCTGCACCCGGTCGCAACCCTGATGGCTCTGCCAGATCTCGCTGCCGGTGAGCAGCGAACGGAAGCTCTCTGCTACCCGCATCTGGCCGTGCATGTTGCGCACCTTGTGTATGCGCGCATCGAAGGGGCTGTAGCTGCCGGCCAGGGCCTCCAGGGTCAAGGCCCCGAGTACGATGGACCCGGCCAAGGCCCGTTCGACGCCCAACAAACCCTGCAGGGCCAGCGCGGCGCTGAGTTGCGTGCCGTTCAACAGCGCAAGGCCTTCCTTCGCCTCCAGTTGCACCGGCTTCATGCCGGCGGCTTTCAACACCGCTTCGCCCTTCAGGAGCTTGCCCTGGTGATGGGCCTCTCCCTCGCCGATCAGCGCCAGAGTCATGTGCGCCAATGGAGCCAGGTCGCCGGAGGCGCCGACGGAACCTTGGGACGGGATCACGGGCAGGACGTCATGGTTGAGCAGTGCCAGCAGCGTCTCCACCACCTCCGGGCGGATGCCGGAGTTGCCGATGGCGAGGCTATTGGCCTTGAGCAGCAGCACCCGCCGCACCACGCCAGCGGAGAGCGGCTCGCCTACGCCGCAGGCATGGCTGCGCACCAGGTTGTATTGCAGCTGGGTCAAGCGGTCGCGGGAGATGCGCTCGCGCGCCAGGGCGCCGAAGCCGGTATTGATGCCGTAGCACACCTGGTCGGTGTCGATGACCTCGCGCACCGTGTCCACGCTCGCCTGCATGGCGCGGCGCGCTTCATCCCCCAGCTTCACCTGGGGCGGGGCCCGATCCAGGTCGCGCAGGTCCGCGAGCGTGAGGGCGTGGCCGGTGAGCACGAGGCTGGTCATGTGCGCTTTCCCTTGAAGAAGCGTTGCGTGGGCTTCAATCCCCCGAGCTGGTAGCTCAGGAAGCCGGGGGCGGGCAGGTCCCAGAGGCAGAAGTCCGCGTCCATCCCCGGCGCGAGGGCGCCGATTCTACCCTCAAGCCCGAGGGCCCGCGCGGCGTTGCCGGTGACGCCGGCCAGGAGTTCGTCGGCGCCGAGGCCGAAGAGGATGCCGGCCATGTGCAGGGCCGTGAGCAGGCTCGCCACCGGTGCGGTGCCGGGGTTGAGGTCCGTGGCCACGGCCATGGGCACCTTGAACCGGCGCAAGAGATCGATCGGTGGCTTGCGGGTCTCCTTCAGGAAATAGAACGCGGCCGGCAGCAGCACCGCCACGCTGCCGGCTTTGCCCATGGCCTGGGCGTCCGCTTCATCCATATATTCCAGATGGTCGCAGGAGCGGGCGCCGAGTTCCGCGGCGCGGCGCGTGGCGCCCATGTTGGAGAGTTGGTCGGTGTGAGCACGCAACTTCAGGCCCAGTTTGGCGGCCCGTTCCGCCAGCCGTCCCAGGTCCCGCACATCGAAGGCGATATGCTCGACGAAGATGTCCACGGCATCGGCGAGCTGCTCCTCTGCTACTGCCGGCAGCATCTTCTCGAGCACTTCTTCCATATACGTATCGCGGCTGCTCCCTGGGGGCACCGCGTGGGCGCCGATGAAGGTGGCGCAGATGTCCATGGGGATATGACGGGGCAGGGCGCGTATGGCCCGCAGCATCTTGAGTTCGGTGTCGAGATCCAGGCCATAGCCGCTCTTGATCTCCACCGTGGTCACGCCCTCTGCCCGGAGGGCTTCCAGGCGCGGCAGGGTCTCCTCGATGAGCTGGGCCTCACTCGCGGCCCGCACCGCCTTGACGGTACTGACGATGCCGCCGCCGGCGCGGGCGATGTCCGCATAGCTCGCGCCCTGCATCTTGAGCAGATGCTCGGCCATGCGATCTCCGGCATAGAGAGCGTGGGTGTGGCAGTCGATGAAGCCCGGCAGGAGGAGTTTGCCGCCGGCATCCACGGTCTCCCGGGCCGGGGTATCGGCAGGACAGCCCACTTCCACGATGCGGCCTTCGCTCACGGCGAGGGTCTGGACCGCGTCTGTCCCGGTGGCCGCCCCTCGGGCATTTTTCAACAACAGGTCATGCATGATGCGCAGCCCGGGGAATCCGTGAGAGCATAAGAGTATGCAGAGCCGCCTGGCGTTTGAATACCTGCTCACGCCCGCCGGGCTGGTCCGCGACCAAGCCCTGGTGGTCGACCCCACCGGCCGCATCGAGCGTGTCGAGCCCCGCGGCGCCGGCCCCTGCGACGGTTTTCTGGCCATCCCCGGCATGCCCAACGCCCACAGCCATGCGTTCCAACGGGCGCTGGCCGGTTACGGCGAGGTGCCGAGCGGACAGGATTCTTTCTGGAGTTGGCGCGAGGCCATGTACCGGCTCGCTAACCGCGTCAGCCCGGAGGACATGTTCATCATCGCCCGCGAGGCGTTCTGGGACATGCTGCGTGGCGGCTACACCAGCGTCGCCGAATTCCACTACCTGCACCACATGCCGGACGGACGGCCCGGCGTGCAGATGGGCCGCGCGGTCGTCGCGGCTGCACGCGAGACCGGCATCCGACTGCGCCTGCTGCCGGTGTTTTACCAGAATAGTGGATTCGGCCGGCCGGCCCGCGACGAACAGCGCCGCTTCGTGCACGGCAGCATCGAGGACTTCTGCGCGCTGCTCTCCGAGTTGCACGGGGTGGACCTGGGGTTGGCGCCACATTCGCTGCGCGCCGTTCCGGTGGAGAGCCTGGACAAGCTCGTGGAAGCCGCCTCGGCCATCATGGGCGCTGACGCGCCCATCCATATCCACATCAGCGAGCAGCGTCGCGAAGTCGAGGAATGCCAGGCCGCCTACGGCACCACACCCGTCGAGTTGCTGACGAAACATGTCCGTCTGGATGGACGCTGGAACCTGGTGCACGCGACCCACGCCACTGAAGCTGAGATGCGGGTCACGCGGGAGTCCGGTGCCGGCGTGGTACTTTGCCCGATCACTGAAGCGTACCTGGGAGACGGCCTGTTCGCCGCGCAGGAGTTCGTGTCTGCGGGGGGGCGCATCGCCATCGGTTCCGACAGCAATTGCCGCATCGACGCCATCGAGGAGTTGCGGCTCCTGGAATACGGGCAGCGCCTGCGCCAGGAACGGCGCGCGCGCCTCGCCACCTCCGCAGGCCTCGGTCTTCCGCTCTGGCAACTCGCCTGCCGCGGCGGCGCGATGGCGCTGGGCCACGCCAGCGGTGCCCTGGCGCCGGGACATTTCGCCGACCTGGTGGTGCTGCAACGCGAAACCCCGGCTCTGCGTGGCCACGACGTGGATACCCTGATGGATGCGCTCATCATCGGCGGCAGCCGGGCCGACATCAGCGACGTGTATGTAGGGGGAGAGCGGCGGGTGCATGCAGGTGTCTGCCATGGACAGGAGCAGAGCGCCCATGACTTCGATGAGGCCGTGAAGCGCCTCAATTCAGTGTGATGGATACATGAAGATAACCTCGTTCCATATCCGCGATGCCAGCACCAAGGAAGTGCCGGTGGTCGTGAGCATCCCCCATACGGGCATCTATGTGCCGGAGGCGATACGCGCCGAGTTCGCGTCCAGCTATATCCGCGGCCTGCCCATGACCGATTGGTACCTGCATCATCTCTATGATTTCCTGCCGGCCATGGGCGTCACCACGATCTACGGCACCTACAGCCGCTTCGTGGCGGACGTGAACCGGCCGCCGGACGACAAGCCGCTGTACCCGGGGCGTTACGAGACGGGTTTCGTGGCCCTCAAGACCTTCTGGGGCGAGGACATCTATTCCACGCCACCCAGCCAAGCCGAGATAAACACCCGCCGTACGATGGTGCACGCACCCTATCACGCGCGCCTCGGTGAGCTGTTGCAGAGCCGCATCACGCGCTTCGGCGGCGTGGTGCTGATCGACGCCCACAGCGTCGCCTCCCGCGCCAATCTCCTGCATGACGCGCTCAAGGACGACATCTATCTCGGGGATCGGGACGGACGCAGCAACTCCGGCTGGCTCACCGGCGCGGTGGAGCAACGGTTCCGCTCCGCGGGCTTGAGCGTGGTGCGCAACAACCCTTACAAGGGCGGTTACATCACCGAGCACTATGGGCAGATACCTCGCGTGGCCGCTCTCCAGCTCGAGATGCGCTGGGGTCTGTACCTCGATGAGGCCCATCCTGAGCGTACGCCGACCCATGCGAAGTTCGGCGCTTTCAAGAGCGTGTTGAGCGACGTGTTCACGGGCTTGCTGGCTGAGATCAGCAAGCGTCGGCAGGTAAGCAAATGATGGATCGCGACTAGACGCATCCGCAGACGAAGACGGCGAGCGGCTCACCGCTCGCCGTCTTGGTTTCGATCGTCCGGGTTCAGGGTTTCACGAACTTCAGGGTCATGCGGTCGCTCTCACCGATGGCCTGATACTTCGCGTGGTTCTTCTCGCCCTCGGTGTAGGTGGGTGGCAGCGTCCAGACGCCCTGCGGGTAGTCCTTGGTGTCTTTTGGGTTGGCATTCACCTCGGAGCGTCCGGCGAACTTGAAGCCCGCCTTCTCCGCTTCCTTGATCACATAATCCACCGGCATGTAACCGCTCTTGAAAGTCTGATCCACGGTCTTGCCGGCAGCCGCGCGGTGTTCCACCACGCCGAACACGCCGCCGTGCTTCAGGACTTTGAAGGCTGATTGGAACACGGCATCCAGCTGGCCGCGACCCTGCCAGTTGTGCAGGTTACGGAAGGTCAACACCATGTCCGCGGATTCCGGCGCGCCCATGTCCAGCTTGGCCGGGGGCGAGAAGTCGATGACCTTCACCTTGCCATAGACGGCAGGATCCGCCTTGAGCTTGGCGAGGTACCTGACCGTGTTGTCAGATTCGGAGTCACCCTTGGGTGGCACGGCGGCATCGATGAGCTGGCCGTGCGCGCTCAATACGGGTGCCAGGACCTCCGTATACCAGCCGTTACCGGGCCACAACTGCACCACGGTCATGTTGGGCTTCAAGCCGAAGAACTCCAGGGTCTCACGCGGGTGGCGATATTGATCACGCGCCGCGTTGGCGGGATCACGCCAGGAGCCGCTGAGGGCCGTGCTGAGGGCGGCATCGATGCCGCTGGTATCGGGACTCACCTGCGGCGTGGCGATTGCCGAGAATGCCAGTGCCGAGCAAGCGAGGACTGTAAGTTTCAGGAACTTCATGGCGGCACCTTATTGTTTGGGTTTCACGAACTTGAGGGTCATGCGATCACTCTCGCCGATGGCCTTGAGCTTGGGGTCGGTCCCATCGGGCGGCAGCATGTGGACGTTGATGCTCTCGTCATCCTTGGGGTTGGCGTTGATCTCCGAGGCCCCCGCTAGCTGGAAGCCATGCTTCAGGCCCATCTCAATCATATAGTCCTCGGGGATGCGGTGCAGGTCGTTGGAGGACTGCTTGGCATCGCTGTAGGGGCGGGCGCGGTGTTCCTCGATGCCCAGCACGCCTCCTGCTTTCAGTACCTTGAAGGCGGCGTCGAACACCGAATCCAGCTCCGCCTCGCTGTCGTTCAGCCAGTCGTGGGTATTTCGGAAGGTCAGTACCATGTCCGCAGAGCCGGGCGCGCCCAGGTCGGTGTTGGCGGGCGGTGCGAACTCGACCAGTTTCACGTCGCCGAATGAGGCCTTGTTGGCCTGCAGCATGTCGGCGAACTTTCCAGTGGTCTTGCCCGTGGCCTCGATGAGGTGGCCGTGGCCCTTCAGTACCGGCGCCAGGATCTCCGTATACCAACCGCCGCCGGGCGCCAGTTCCACCACGGTCATGTCCGGCGTGAGGCCGAAGAACTCCAGGGTCTCCGCCGGATGGCGGTACTGGTCCCGGGCCTTATGGGCCTCTGAACGCCAACTGCCGCCTGCGGCCTGATGCAGGGCTGCGTCGACGCTGCCATCGGTGGCCGGCAGGGCAGATAGCGAGAAGGTGGCGGACAAGGTTGCCAGCGAGAAGGTGAGTAGCTTGCGCATGGGATAATCCCTCCAGAGAGGCCTAGATACTAAACCGGGGACTCGGAATACAGTCACGGATATGGTAAAAAGTGCGCCCGCGCGCGCCAATCCGAGTCTGATCGGCCGTCCCTGGCCTCAATCAGACCCGAAAACCGCGAAATGAATTCGCGGTTTTCGCAAATATTTCGGTCCGCCCGTATCCTGATAGCACGGCAAATCCCTTTGCCGTCACCCGGCGAGGGCGGGTCTCCAGTCAAGGTCGAACCAGAACAATGAGCCACGAGAAGTTCAACTTCGTCCTGCAGCAGAGCCGCATGATCACGCCCCGGGTGCTGCAGATGAGCCTGCGCCGCGAGGATGGCCAGGCGTTCAGCTACATCCCTGGCCAGTTCATCACCCTGCATCTGCCCTTCGAGGCCATGGAGCTGCGCCGCAGCTACAGCGTCGCCACCATCCCCGGCAGCGGCGGTGACGTGGAGATCGCCGTCACCAACGTGGACGGCGGGCGCGCTACCGGACTGCTGTTCGCCATGCAGCCGGGCGACCAAGTGAACGCCACCGGTCCCTTCGGCCGCTTCGTGTTGCGGGAAGATCCGCCATCCCGTTACCTCCTGATCGCCACCGGCACCGGTGTCTCGCCTTACCGGGCCATGCTGCCGCAGTTGAAGGACTTGATCGCGAGGAAGCAACACACCGCGGTGGTGATGCTAGGCGTGCGCGGACCGGATGAGTTGCTGTTCGGCGGCGACTTCATCGAGTTCGCCAGGGAGAATCCGGGCTTCGAGTTCGTGGCTAACTACAGCCGGCGTGTCTCGGATCCGGCCCAGGCTCACGAGCGTAAGGGCTACGTGCAGAAGCACCTGATGGAGCTGAACCCGGATCCCAAGCACGACATCGTATATCTCTGCGGCAATCCTGAGATGATCGATATCTCGGTGGAGCAGCTCAAGGCCATCGGCTTCGACAATACGAACCTGCGCCGCGAGAAATACGTCTCTTCAAACTGACTCAGGAGCTGCTGCACTCGGCAGCGCGTTGTGACGGCCAGGATGGCCTAACGTCGCGGAAGGGCAGGATGCCCGAGAGCGAAGGGCGCGAGGACTCGCGGTGCTGGAACTAAGGACCAAGCGGCTGGGTGACTGCGTCACCTTCCCCGCCGCACATCCATGTGCAGCGGGCAGGCCTCGCCTGTGCTTTCCTGCACAGGCGTCCGCGGCATGCCGCGGACTCGCTCGCGACGCTCCTGAGCCAGTTTCATATCCCATAAAGAGAAACGGCGCCTTGCGGCGCCGTTTTTTCTTCTTAGTCTTTCAGTCGTCTGTACTTGATGCGGTGCGGCTGATCGGCGTCGGCGCCCAGGCGGCGCTTGCGGTCCGCCTCGTAGTCCGCGTAGTTGCCCTCGAACCACACCGCCTTGCTGTCACCCTCGAAGGCGAGGATGTGGGTGGCCACACGGTCCAGGAACCAGCGGTCGTGGGAGATGATCACGGCGCAGCCCGGGAAGGCCAGCACGGCCTCTTCCAGAGCGCGCAGGGTCTCAACGTCCAGGTCGTTGGTGGGCTCATCCAGCATCAGCACGTTGCCACCGGCCTTCAGCACCTTGGCCAGATGCACCCGGTTGCGTTCACCGCCGGAAAGCTGGCCCACCAGCTTCTGCTGGTCGGTGCCGCGGAAGTTGAAACGGCCCACATAGGCGCGCGACGGCGTGGTGTAGCTGCCGACGGTGATGAGGTCCTGACCGTCGCTGATCTCCTCCCACACGGTCTTCTCGTCGCGCAGTGCGTCGCGGCTCTGGTCCACGTAGGCGATCTTCACCGAAGGCCCGATGCGCAGCTCGCCGGAATCCGGCTTTTCCTTGCCTGCCAGCATGCGGAACAGGGTGGTCTTGCCGGCGCCGTTGGGGCCGATGACGCCGACGATGCCGCCCGGCGGCAGGTTGAAGTCCATGCCGTCGAACAGGATGCGGTCGCCGAATGACTTGCGCAGGCCCTTGGCTTCCGCCACCAGGTCGCCCAGGCGCGGGCCCGGCGGGATGTAGAGTTCCTGGGTCTCGTTGCGCTTCTGGAATTCCTGGGAGGACAGTTCATCGAACTTGGCGAGGCGCGCCTTGCTCTTGGCCTGTCGGCCCTTCGGATTGGTGCGCACCCACTCCAGCTCGGCCTTCATGGCCTTGATGTGAGCGGTCTCCTGCTTCTCTTCGATCTCCAGGCGCTTCTCCTTCTGCTCCAGCCAGGAGGAGTAGTTACCCTGCCAGGGGATGCCGTGCCCGCGATCCAGTTCCAGGATCCAGCCGGCCACGTTGTCGAGGAAGTAACGGTCGTGGGTCACGGCCACCACGGTGCCGGTGTATTCCTGCAGGAAGCGCTCCAGCCAGGCCACCGACTCCGCGTCCAGGTGGTTGGTGGGCTCGTCCAGCAGCAGCATGTCGGGTTTCGAGAGCAAGAGGCGGCACAGCGCCACGCGGCGACGTTCGCCGCCGGAGAGCTTGGTGACGTCCGCGTCCCAGGGCGGCAGGCGCAGCGCTTCCGCCGCCACGTCCAGCACGTGATCCAGGTTGGTGGCGCCGGAGGCTTGCAGCACGTTCTCGAGGCGGGCCTGCTCGGCGGCCAGCTTGTCGAAGTCCGCGTCCGGTTCGCCGTAGGCGGCGTACACCGCTTCCAGCTTGGCCTTGGCTTCCACGATCTCGGTCATGCCGCCCTCGACGTTGCCGCGCACGTCCTTGGCGGGATCGAGTTGCGGCTCCTGGGAGAGGAAACCGATCTTGGTGCCGGGCTGGGCGCGGGCCTCGCCGTTTATCTCGGTGTCGATGCCGGCCATGATGCGCAGCAGCGTGGACTTGCCGGAGCCGTTCAGGCCCAGCACGCCGATCTTGGCGCCGGGGAAGAACGACAGGGAGATGTTGCGCAGTATCTCGCGCTTCGGGGGCACCACTTTGGCGACCCGGTGCATCGTATATATGTATTGGGACATGGCTCTGTCGGGCTAGAGGGGAGACGGGGGCAGATTATATAGGTGGACGGGTCCTAGGCGCGGCCGTTGCGGCGGCGTTTCGAGTTCTTCTCGATGAAGGCCATGATCTCGCCGGCGATGTCCTTCTTGGTGGAGGCTTCGATACCCTCCAGGCCGGGTGAGGAGTTCACCTCCAGGATCTGCGGGCCCTGGGCCGAGCGGATGATGTCCACGCCCGCCACGTTGAGGCCGATGACCTCGGCGGCGCGGATGGCCATGTCCCGTTCCTTGGTGCTGAGCTTCACCTCGACCGCGCTGCCGCCCTTGTGCAAGTTGGCGCGGAACTCGCCGCGTCGTGCCTGGCGTTTCATCGCCGCCACCACCTTGTTGCCCACCACGAAGCAGCGCAGGTCGGCACCTTGCGCCTCCTTGATGAAGCGTTGCACCAGGAAGTGGGCATTCAATCCGCGGAACGCATCGATCACGCTCTCCGCTGCCTGACGGGTCTCTGCCAGTACCACGCCCTGGCCCTGGGAGCCTTCCGTGAGCTTGATGATCATGGGCGCGTCGCCGACCAGCTTCATCAGGTCCTCGGTGTCGTCCGGCGCGTGGGCGAAGCCGGTCACGGGCATGGCGATGCCGAAGCGCGACAGCAACTGCAGTGAACGCAGCTTGTCGCGGGCGCGCACTATGGCGTCGGAGTCGTTGAGGGTGAACACGCCGGTCATCTCGAACTGGCGCAGCACCGCGGTGGCATAGAACGTCACCGAGGCGCCGATGCGGGGGACGATGGCATCCAGGTCCGCGAGCTTGCGGCCCTTGAAATGGATCTCGGGGTTGTCGGCGGCCAGGTTCATGTAGCAGCGCAGCGGGTCTATGACGTACATGTCATGGCCGCGCTTCATGCCGGCCTCCACCAGTCGCTTGGTGGAATACAGGCGCGTATTGCGCGAGAGGATGGCGATCTTGAGCCGCTTCTTCATGTCTGCCCTTCTGCAGCCTGCACGGTCCTGATCCGGCGGCGCTTGCCGGTGACGTAGGACGCCGCCGGGTCGATGGTGATGTGTCCCTGCATCGCGCTACGCCCCAGCAGCAGCCGGAAGCGCATGCTGTCCCGTGCCGCCAGCGTGATCTCGATGGGCCAGCTCGCCTGGCCGATCGTGAGGGTGGTGCGGACCACGGGCCGCTGCTCGCGGTGGCCGCCGGAGTCCGTGACCCAGCGTTCTTCCTCCACCACGTCGGCTTCGAAGAAACGCTCAGGCTTGTCCTTGTGCTGCATCGGGTGCAGGCCGAAGCGCACCCGCCGCCTGCCGTCCTCGGTGAAGACCACAACCGCGAACGCATGCAGCGACGAGCTGCGAGCGCCGGTGTCGATCTTGGCTTTGATGCGTTTTATGCCGAGTTCCGGCAAGGCGACCCATTCGCGCCAACCGACCTGCTGCGGTGTGGTGGAGACTTCGTTCATTATTGGGAGCGGGCCGGGTAAGGCGCGGACTGCCATAATACACCGGCGGCTAATCACGAGGCGCGTGTCAAATGGCGGACCAGTCTATCAAGGTGGGCGTGTGCCATGACCCCCGCCAGGCACACTACGGATTTGGCGAGGGTCACCCCTTCGGCCATGACCGCTTCAGCGCCTTCTGGCGCGAGAGCGTGGCGCGCGGCTTCGACAAGCGCGTGCATGCGGTGCCGGTGCAGGCGGCCAAGCGCGCGCAGCTGGAGATGTTTCATTCCGGTGACTTCCTGGGGTTCGTCGAGGAGCAGAGCCACCGCGGCGACGGCTATCTCGACGAGGGCGATACGCCGGCGCAGGCGGGTATCTATGAAGCCGCCTGCGAAGTGGTGGGAGCGACCTTGAACGCCGTGGATGGCGTGATGTCCGGTGAATGGCGTCGCGCCTTCGTTCCCATCGCCGGCCTGCATCATGCGGCCCGCGCCCACGCCGCCGGTTTCTGCGTGCTGGACGACATAGGCGTGGCCGTGGAATCCCTGCGCCGCCATCACGGTGTCAAACGCATCGCCTACGTGGACATCGACGCACACCACGGCGACGGCGTGTTCTATTCCTTCGAGGATGACCCGGATCTCCTGTTCGCCGATCTGCATGAAGACGGGCGTTTCCTCTATCCCGGCACCGGCGCCGCGAGCGAGACCGGTGCGGGCGAGGCCGAGGGTACCAAGCTCAATCTGCCGCTCTTCCCCGGAGCCGGGGATGCGGAATTCCTCAGGGTTTGGGATAAGGTCGAGGCTTATCTCAAGGCGGGCAAGCCGGAGTTCATCCTGTTCCAGTGCGGGGCCGACAGCATCGCCGGCGATCCCATCACCCATCTGCGTTTCACGCCCGCCGCCCATGCACATGCGGCCAAGCGACTCTGCCTTATCGCTGAGGAACTGGGGCATGGGCGCGTGGTGGGCATGGGGGGAGGGGGCTATAACAGGACCAATATCGCTCTTGGTTGGAATGGGGTGCTTGAGTCTTTTTTAACCACATAGCCCCCGGCCCTGTAGTGACGCTGCGGTAAAATAGCCGCCGCTGACACCATCCGCCGCGGAGCCTTCCGAATGTTCACCCCTGACATGCAGATCGCCGGGTTCGACGACGAACTCCTTGATGCCCTGCGTCATGAACTCACCCGGCAGCAGGAGAACATCGAGCTGATCGCCTCGGAGAACTACGTGAGCCCGCGGGTGCTGGCGGCCCAGGGTTCGGTGATGACCAACAAGTACGCGGAAGGCTATCCCGGCAAACGCTACTACGGCGGCTGCGAGTACGTGGACGTGGCCGAGCGCCTCGCCATCGACCGGGCCAAGAAGCTGTTCGGTGCCGCTTACGCCAACGTGCAACCCCATTCCGGTTCCCAGGCCAACGCGGCGGTGTACTTCGCGTTGTTGAAACCAGGCGACACCATCTTGGGGATGAGCCTGGCCCACGGCGGGCACCTCACCCATGGCGCCAAGGTCAACCTCTCGGGCAAGTTCTTCAACGCGGTGCAGTACGGCATCGACACCAAGACCGGGCTCATCGACTACGACCAGGTACAGAAGCTGGCGGACGAACACAAACCCAAGATGATCGTGGCCGGGTTCTCTGCCTACTCACGTCGCATCGACTGGCAAAAATTCCGCGTGATAGCCGACTCTGTCGGCGCGTATCTCTTCGTGGACATGGCGCACGTGGCCGGTCTCGTGGCCGCCGGCCTCTATCCGGATCCGGTCAACATCGCCGACGTGACCACCACCACTACCCACAAGACCCTGCGCGGTCCGCGTGGTGGTTTGATCCTGGCTAAAGCCAACGAAGAGATTGAAAAGAAACTCAACTCCAGCGTCTTCCCCAGTACCCAGGGCGGGCCGCTGATGCACGTGATCGCCGCCAAGGCGGTGGCGTTCCTGGAAGCCTTGCAGCCCGAGTTCAAGGTCTATCAGCAACGGGTGCTGGACAACTCCCGTGCCCTGGCCGATACCTTCGTCAAGCGCGGTTATAACGTGGTGTCCGGCGGCACCGACAACCACCTGTTCCTGCTGGACTTGATCAACAAGGACATCACCGGCAAGGACGCGGACGCGGCCCTGCACAAGGCCAACATCACCGTGAACAAGAACGCGGTGCCGAACGATCCGCGCCCGCCCATGGTCACTTCCGGTCTGCGCTTGGGGTCGCCCGCTTCCACCACCCGCGGCTTCAAGGAACAGGACTTCCGCGACCTGGGCGGTTGGATGATGGACATCCTGGACAACATCAACGATGAGAAGCTCATCGCCGACGCCAAGCAGAAGGTGCTGGCGCTGTGCAAGCAGTACCCGGTGTATCCGGCCAGCACGAAGTTCTGATCCATGCATTGCCCGTTCTGTAACCATGAGGATACAAAGGTTATAGATTCCCGGCTGGCAGGCGAAGGGCAGCAGGTGCGTCGGCGCCGTGAATGCGAGAAGTGCGGCGAGCGCTTCACGACTTTCGAGACCGCGGAACTCGTCATGCCGCGCATCGTGAAGAACGACGGCACCCGCGAGCCCTACGACGAACACAAGCTGAGTCTCGGCATGGCCCGCGCGCTGGAGAAGCGTCCAGTCAGCACCGAGTCTATGGAAGCTGCATTGGCTCGGGTCATCCACAAGCTGCAGGTGGCCGGCGAGCGCGAGATCAAGTCCCGCCAGCTGGGCGACTGGGTGATGGAGGAACTGAAGGTGCTGGATGAGGTGGCGTACGTGCGCTTCGCCTCCGTGTACCGCAGCTTCCAGGACGTGAATGAGTTCCGCGAGGAGATCGAGCGCCTGCAGGGCGAATCGGCCCGTGCGGCCCTGGAACGGGAACAGATGCCGCTATTACCCGCGGACGAGAAGAAGAAGTAAGCCATGAGCGATTTCAGCGCCGAAGATAGCCGCCACATGGGCGAGGCCCTGCGCCTCGCGGAATTGGGCCTGTACACCACCGACCCCAATCCGCGGGTCGGTGCCGTGGTGGTGAAGGACGGCAAGGTGGTGGGTCGCGGCTTCCACAAGGTCGCGGGCGAGGCCCACGCCGAGGTCTTGGCGATGCAGGAGGCGGGCGCCGCCGCCAAGGGCGCCACCTTATATGTGACGCTTGAACCCTGTTCGCATCAGGGCAAGACACCGCCCTGCGCCGATGCGGTCGTGGCGAAGGGCATTAGTCGCGTCGTGGCGGCCATGACCGATCCCAACCCTTTGGTTGCAGGCAACGGTTTCGAGAGATTGAAGGCCGCTGGCATCGCCGTCGCGGAAGGGCTGATGTCGGCTCAGGCGAAGGCGCTCAATCCCGGGTTCATCAGCCGCATGACCCGCGGCCGGCCCTGGGTGCGCAGCAAGCTCGCCGCCAGCATAGACGGGCGCACCGCGCTGGCCAACGGCGAGAGCAAGTGGATCAGTTGCGATGCTTCCCGCGAGGACGTGCACCGCTGGCGGGCGCGCAGCTCCGCGGTGCTCACTGGCATCGGCACCTTGCTGGCGGACGATCCCACTTTCACGGTTCGGCTGCCCGGAGAATGGCGTCAGCCCATGAAGGTGATCGTGGACACCAACCTCAGTACGCCCGCGGATGCCAAGATATTCGCGCGCAACCCGGATCTCGTCTATATCGCCACCGGCGTGGACGATCCCGAAGAGCACGAGCCGCTGAACGCCATCGGTGCCAACATCCAGGTGTTCCCGGAGCGGCGCGGCTTCATGGACCTCAAGTCCATCCTCGGGACCCTGGCGGAACTGGAATGCAACGAAGTACTCATGGAGGCGGGAGCGGGCATGAACGGTGCGCTGCTGGAAGCGGGGCTGGTGGATGAACTCATCCTCTATATGTGCCCGAGCCTGCTGGGCGACAAGGCCCGCGGCATGTTCAGCCTGCCCGGCATCAGCAGCATGACTGAGCGCCGCGAACTCGAGATCGCCGATGCACGCATGTTCGACAGGGACCTGCGACTGATCCTCCGACCCAAGGCCTGACATGTTTACCGGGATAATCCAAACTGTAGGAAAGATCGAAGCCCTGACTCCGCAGGGCGGTGACCTACGCCTGTCCATTGGCACCGGCGAACTGGCTATGCAGGATGTGAAGATGGGGGACAGCATCTGCGTGAGCGGCTGCTGCCTCACGGTGATCGCCAAGCGCGCTCAGGCCTTCGATGCGGATGCCTCGCGTGAGACCCTGTCCCTGACCACCCTCGGCGATCTGAAGCCCGGCTCGCTCGTGAACCTGGAGAAGGCACTGACCCTGGCCACACCCCTGGGTGGGCATCTCGTCAGCGGTCACGTGGACGGACTGGGGATCGTGAAGTCCCGCCGTGAGGAAGCCCGCTCGGTGCGTTTCGACATCCAGGTGCCGCAAACCCTCAAGCACTACATCGTCCACAAGGGTTCGGTGTGTGTGGACGGGGTAAGCTTGACCGTGAACGCCATCCAGGACGATACCTTCGACGTGAACATCATCCCGCATACCATGGCCCACACCATCTTCGGCCAATACCAGCCCGGCAGCAAAGTGAACCTGGAAGTGGACGTGGTGGCCCGCTACGTGGAACGGTTGCTCGCGGGGCGTGCCCCATGAGCAAGCTCGACAGCATCGAGGATATCCTCGCCGACTTCGCCGCCGGCCGCATGGTGGTGATGATGGACGACGAGGATCGTGAGAACGAAGGCGACCTGATCATGGCCGCCGGCATGGCCCGTCCGGAAGACATCAATTTCATGGCGCGCTACGGCCGTGGACTCATCTGCCTCACTCTCACCCGCGAGCGTTGCAGGCAGTTGCGCCTGCCGCTCATGGTTAGCGACACCGACAAGGCCCACGCGACGAATTTCACACTCTCCATCGAAGCGGCGGAGGGCGTGACCACCGGCATCTCCGCCTACGACCGCGCACTCACGGTGCGCGCCGCGGTGAAGCCGGATGCAAAGCCGGAAGATCTGACGCAGCCGGGACACATCTTTCCACTCATGGCACAGCCGGGCGGCGTATTGACCCGCGCCGGACACACGGAAGCGGGCTGCGACCTCGCCAGGCTCGCGGGTCTGGAACCGGCGTCGGTGATAGTAGAGATACTGAACGAGGACGGCAGCATGGCGCGCCGTCCGGACCTGGAGAAGTTCGCTGCCGAGCACAAGCTCAAGATCGGCACCGTCGCCGATCTCATCCGTTACCGCATGGAGAAAGAGCAGACCGTGCAGCGCGTGGCCGAGCGGAAGGTGCCCACGGAGTTCGGCGAGTTCCAGCTCACGGCCTACGAGGACCGGGCGAGCAAGGCGGTGCATCTCGCGCTCACCGCGGGCGAGATCAAGAGCGGCCAGCCGACCCTGGTGCGCGTGCACCTGCAGGACACCCTGGGTGACATGCTTGGCGTGCGCTGGGACAGCTTAGGCCTGCCGCTGCGCAAGGCCCTGCAACGCATCGCGAAAGAAGGCGGGGTCCTGGTGGTACTGCGGCAGCCGGAGGAACCGGGCGAGATAATGCAGCGGCTGTCGTCGGGCGGTGCTGCTCCGCAGTCGGACGAGGCCAACGCGGAGCTGCGCACCTACGGCGTGGGTGCGCAGATATTGCTGGACCTGGGCGTGACCAAGATGAGAGTGCTGAGCCAACCCAAGAAGATGCACGGCATCTCAGGATTTGGCCTTGAAGTTGTTGAGTACGTCACTCCCGATTGACGACCCTAAAAATTGATCTTTTGCCCCCTGGCGTCGTTAAAAACCCCCTCGCACTCCTCACGTACTGAAGAGTACGCTCCGGGTGCTCGGGGATTTTTGCCTAGCCAGTGGCCAAAATCTCTAATTTTTAGGGGCAGCTAATCTTCTAATCCACGTAGTTCTGTTTCTCGGTTAAAATAGCGCCCTGATTTCATTTCGGGTTCTTTCACATGGCAGGTCATCGGACAATCGAGGGTGGTCGCTCGGCGAAGGGCCTGCGCATCGCCATCGTCGCAGCGCGCTTCAACCACTTCGTGGTGGAGAAGCTCCTGGCCGGTGCCGTCGAGACCCTGACCCAAGCCGGCATCAGCACCCAGGACCTGGACATCATCCGGGTGCCCGGCGCCTTCGAGCTGCCGCTCGCTGCCCGCAAGCTTGCCCAGAGCCGCAACTACGAGGCTGTCATCACCCTGGGCGCGGTGATCCGCGGCGGCACCCCTCATTTCGATTACGTATCGAGCGAGTGCGTCCGCGGTGTATCCGAGGCGGCCCGCGATTCCGGCGTGCCGGTGATCCTGGGCGTGCTCACCTGCGACGACCTGGAACAGGCCACGGAGCGTGCCGGCGGCGCCCACGGCAACAAGGGTGCCGATGCGGCACTGGCCGCCATCGAGATGGCAGACCTGTTGCGGAAGCTGGACGGCTGATGGCCGGGAAACCACAGGGTGCTCGTGCCCGGGCCAAGGCGCGGCGCCTCGCGCTTCAGGGCCTCTATCAGTGGCAGCTCTCCGGCACACCCGCCGGCGAGCTCGTCGCGGAACTCAATGCCAGCCAGAACGTCAAGGACGTGGACGCGGATTACTTCGAGGCACTGCTGCGCGGTGTGATCGCAGACAGCGACGCCTTGCAGGCGCTGTTCCAGCCGCACCTGGACCGGCCTGCCGGACAAGTGGATCCCATCGAGCGCGGCATCCTGCTCATCGGCAGCTTCGAACTCAAGGAACGCATCGACGTGCCTTACCGGGTGGTCTTGAACGAAGCCATGGAACTGGCCAAGGGCTTTGGCGCCGAGGACAGCCACAAGTACATCAACGCCGTGCTGGACAAGACCTCCGCCGGATTGCGTCAGGCGGAACGCGCCGCGCGCTGATCCCATGGACGAGTTCGCGCTCATCCGCCGTTTCTTCGCCGCACCGGCGATGGCGCGGGATGACGTGACGCTTGGCATCGGCGATGACGCCGCGCTCCTCAAGGTGCCGCCGGGCCAGGAACTGGCGGTGAGCACCGATTCCCTCGTCGCCGGCGTGCATTTCCCCGCAGACCTTCCTGCCGATGCTGTCGGCCACCGTGCGCTCGCGGCAAACTTGAGCGATCTTGCCGCCATGGGCGCCACGCCCGCGTGGGTGTTGATGGCGCTCACCCTGCCCGAGCCCGACGAAACCTGGCTGGAAGGCTTCAGCCGCGGATTCTTCGCTCTGGCGAGACGCCATGGCGTCTCGCTGGTGGGCGGCAACATGGCGCGCGGTCCTCTGAATATAACGCTCACGGTCCATGGCTTCGTGCCGGAGGGCAGGGCGCTAACCCGCAGCGGCGCGTGTGTAGGCGATCTCGTCTACGTCACCGGCAACCCAGGGGATGCGGCGGCAGGGCTGGAGTTGCTGCAGAAAGGCGGCGCCGATCTGCGACATCCTTGCGTGCGACGTTTTGCCTTTCCAGAACCGTGCATCGCCGCAGGCCAGGCGCTGCGCGGCATCGCCAGTGCCGCCATCGATGTATCGGACGGGCTGCTCGCGGATCTCGGACACCTGCTGGAAGCGCGCGGGTTTGGCGCCAAACTGGCGCTGGCACGATTGCCGGTATCCAAGGAGTTGCTGGCTCTGCACGACGAAGAGCGCGCCTGGACGCTCGCGCTCACGGGCGGGGATGACTATGAACTCTGTTTCACGGTGCGCGCAGACCGGGCAGCGGAGGCGGAGTCGCGGTTACAGGCGGCGGGTCATGCCGCTGCCTGTATCGGCGCCGTGGAGTCCACCCCTGGTGTCCATTGCCTGGATCGTAAAGGACAGCCCCGCGATTACGCCCGACCCGGACACCGGCATTTCTGATGCGCCCGCGGCTCTCGACACTGCCGGGTTCCGGGGATGGCGCATCCTGGAGGCAGTGAGTGACGGTTTGAATTAGACTCTTTCGGCCCGAACCCCACGTCCGGAGCGCCTATGCCGCGCCTTGCCGCTCTCGCGATCGCTTCCCTGCTGATAGGTTTCATCCTGCCGATCCGCGCTGCGACAGCGGGTACGGTTGCGGCTCCCTCCGCTGTGGCAGCCGCCCAGGCGCAGCCGGTGGACCCCCAGGTGCAGGCCGAGGCGCCGGTCCCGGTACCGGTGCCCACACCCGAGTCCACGCGTCACTACCAGACCGGCAACATCTTGTGGATCGTCTCCACGCTGTGGGGTTTCTTCGTGCCAGGCCTGATCCTGTTCACGGGGTTCTCGGCTCGCTTGAGGGATGCCGCCAAACGCACCGGCAGATACTGGTATTTCACCCTGGTGATCTACTTCACGCTGTTCACGCTGCTGACCTCGCTCCTGGACCTGCCGCTGGAGTACTACGCGACCTTCGTCCGGCCCCATGCCTATGGACTGTCCTCCCAGCTCTTCGGCAAGTGGCTGCAAGACGAGCTGATCGGGTTGGGGCTGGGCTTGGCGGTGGGTGCGCTGGTGCTGTGGATCCCCTATCTGCTCCTGAAGAAGTCGCCCAGGCGCTGGTGGTTCTACACGTGGCTCGCCAGCATCCCCATCATGGTGTTCCTGGCCCTGGTGGAGCCCATCTGGGTCGAACCCCTGTTCAACCACTTCGGGCCCATGCAGGACAAGGCTCTCGAGACCCAGATCCTCGACCTGGCGCACCGCGCCGGCATCGAGGGCGCCAACGTCTATGAGGTGAACAAGAGCGTAGACACCAATGAACTCAATGCCTATGCCACCGGCATCGGCGGCACCAAGCGCATCGTGCTGTGGGACACCATCATCAAGCAGTTCACGCCCGATGAGCTGCTCATGGTCATGGGCCACGAGATGGGTCACTACGTGCTGAACCACGTGTGGAAGGGCCTGGCTTTCGCCAGCGCGCTCCTGCTGTTGGGGCTCTGGCTCCTGCACCGCGTGTCTGGCTGGGCATTGCGGCGCTTCTCAGCCCTCACCGGTGTCACGGAACTGAGCGACGTGGCCTCCATGCCGCTGTTGATCCTGTTGAGCGGGGTGCTCTTGTTCATCTTCCAGCCTGTCGGCAATGCCTACTCGCGGCATCTGGAACATGAGGCAGACCGCTTCGGCCTGGAGATCACCCACTCCAACCATGCCTGCGGCACGGCCTTCACCAAGTTCGTGCAGCACGACCTCGCATACCCGACGCCGGGCCTGCTGTATGTATTGTGGCGCTCGGATCATCCGCCCTTGGGCGAGCGCATCCAGTTCTGCAACAGTTATCACCCGTGGACCGAGGGCAAGCCGGGCGAATACGAGCAGTATTTCCAGCCGGTGAATCCGCCGGCACACTGAGCGGGAGAGAGTGTTTGGCTAACCTGACAGCTCGCCAAGTCTTCACCCATCCGGTGCATCTCCTGGCTTATGGTTTCGGCGCGGGGCTCTCGCCCAAGGCGCCGGGGACGATGGGTACGCTGGTGGCGATACCCCTCTACCTGTTGCTGCTGATGTACACCAGCAGCGGCGTCTATCTCGCGGTGCTGGCGGTCGCGCTGGCGGCAGGCGTCTTCATCTGCGGCTACACGGCGAAGCAGATGAGCATCGACGATCCCAAAGGGGTGGTGTGGGACGAGATCGTGGGCTATCTCATCACCATGCTGGGCCTTCCTTTGGGCTGGTTCTGGGTGATCGGCGGTTTCCTGATGTTCCGGCTGTTCGACATCTGGAAGCCTTGGCCGATCCGCTGGGTGGATCGCCATATCAAGGGTGGCATTGGCATCATGCTCGATGACGTCATCGCCGCCGTGTTTGCCTGTGTTTTGCTCAATCTCGCAGCGTATTTCCTCAAACTGTGATGCATGCCCACCGATGCGGCTGGACATAATGTAGCTAGACTGTAAGACTGAATGGATTCGGTCATGGGGAAGGGCATGGGAACGCCTGCCAAGCTCGGGAAATTCGTGGTCACGCAGGAACTGGGCCGGGGTACCACCGGCACCGTGTACCTGTGCCATGACTCCTTCCTGGGCAAGGATGTGGCGCTCAAGCTCTACAGCCTGGACGAGAACGTCCCGGAAGCCGACGCCCGCACCCGCCGCAAGCTGTTCTTCAACGAGGCCTACCTCGTCGGCAAGATGCAGCACCCGAACATCCTGCCCATCTACGACGCGGGCGAGGACGAGGGCCATTGCTACGTGGTCATGGAGTATGTGCGTGGCGCCAAGCCCCTCACTACCTTCTGCCGCGTGGAGAACCTCCTGCCGGTGCGCAAGGTGGTGGAAGTGGTGTTCAAGTGCGCCAAGGCGCTGGACTACGCCCACCGCAACGGCTTGGTGCACCGTGACATCAAGCCCGGCAACATCATGTTCACCGCCGATGGCGACGTGCGCATCGTGGACTTCGGCGTGGCGCAGATGGCCGGCAACGAGGAAGCGCAGATCAAGGGCCTGGTCGGATCTCCGAGTTATATGGCGCCGGAGCAGATGCGTCACGCGCCGGCCTCGGTGCAGACCGACCTGTATTCGCTGGGCGTGGTCATGTACGAACTGCTCTCCGGCAAGCGTCCCTACTACGGCGACAACCTCTCGAAACTGGTGCACCAGATCATCTATGCCACGCCGCCGCCGCTGCACCGGTTGCGTGCCGACGTGCCGACGGTGCTGGAAGAGGTGGTGGGCAAGGCCATCGCCAAGGACCCGGACAAGCGCTATCAGAGCGGCATCGAGTTCGCCACTGCGCTCTCCCAGTCGGTGCGCAAGCTGGACCAGCTGGACCAGGCCATGGCGGAGCAGGAGCGCTTCAGCATGCTGCGCCGCCTGCCGTTCTTCCAGGATTTCACCTACCCCGAGATCTACGAGGTGTTGCAGGCCGGCCGCTGGCAAAGCTACGGCACCGACGAGCACATCGTCGTGGAAGGGGACATGGATGACGCCTTCCTGGTGGTGGTGGCGGGTGAGACGGACGTGCGGCGCAAGGGCAAGACGGTGGGCAGCCTGCGCGAAGGCGATTGCTTCGGTGAGGCCGCCGCCATGGGTGGCCAGAAGAGCACCTCCGCGATCGTCGCCAAGGGCGCCTGCACGGTCCTGAAAGTGAGCGCCACTCTCCTGGAACAGCTCACCATCCCCTGCCAATTGCGTTTCCACAAAGTCTTCATGCGCAGCATGATCGAACGCCTTACCCGCAGTGAGCGGAGCGGGGCAGGGAAGAAGCAAGATGCCAAGGTCTAAATCCTTTCCGCTGCGGGCGATCGCCTGGGCCTGCCTCGCGGTGGCGCAACTCGTGTGGCTGCCCACGGTGCGTGCCGACGGCATCCCGGTCGCGCCGATTGTCTATAAGGAGATCAAGCTTGCGGGCAACAGCGGCAATGTGTTCGCGCTGGGCTTCATGCCCTTCGAGGCCGGCAAGTTGTATTGGACGACGGACGAAGGCGGCATGGCGCACCTCTACACTTACGATCTCGGTTCCCAGGCGGCGGTCGAGCTAGATGCCGTGATCCCACCCAGCTTCCTGCCCAGCGGCTTCGTCTGGTCGCCGGACGGTCGCCAGGCGGCCATGATCCGGGGGCCGGCGCTGAAGCTCGTGGGCATCGGTGTCCGCGCGACCCACAACCTGTTCCTGGGTACAGGCCAATGGGGCCCGATGTTCTGGACGCCCAACCGGTCCATCCTCAGCGCCTGCGCGCCGGATGCGCAGGTGTCGCGCAGACTCTGCGCCGTGGACACGTCCACCGGCCTCGTCACCGTGCTTGCGGCGCCGGGCGAAGGTTCCGTGTATGCCGTGGGCTACATCGAAGGTGTAAACAAGGTCATCTATGAACGCTGGAATCCGGGTGAAGCACCGAACCCTGTGCACATCTATTCTGCGTCTATCTTCTCGGACCACGTGGGCAATGTGATGCCCCTGGCTTACCCGGACATCAGCGGCCAAGGCTATCTGACCGTGACGCCTGACGGGCGCTATGGCGTCACCATCGGCCAGGCTACGCAAGCCAAGGGCAAGATATCGGATGTCTACCTGGGCGATTTCAGTACCGGCAATTGGACGCGTGTGTCGTCACGTGCTGACTGGGGGCAGGCCAGCATGGCGGTCCTTTCCCCGGATCACAGGTATCTGGTGGTGGCGACACCCGACGGTAAAGGCGGCTACCGATTGTGGCTGGCGGATGTGCCGGATAAGGTATTCGACTCGTTGGGCGCGTCGCACTAAAGCAAGAAGCCGGTCGATGACCGGCTTCCTGAGAATCGAGGTCTCAAAAGTCCCGCCTTAGGCGTCCTTGTCCTTGACGACCATGGCATAGGCCGAGTGGTTGTGGATGGACTCGAAGTTCTCCGATTCCACCGTATAAGCCCGCACGCGCTCATCTGCGTTGAACTTCACCGCCACGTCCCGGACCATGTCTTCCACGAACTTCGGATTGTCGTAGGCGCGCTCGGTCACGTACTTCTCGTCTGGGCGCTTGAGGAGGCCGTACAGCTCACAGGATGCTTCCTTCTCGACGATGTCGATGATCTCCTCGATCCACATGAAGCCCTTGACCTTGCACTCCACGGTCACATGGGAACGCTGGTTGTGGGCGCCGTAATCCGAGATCTTCTTGGAGCAGGGGCAGAGGCTTGTGACCGGCACCACGATCTTGATCTTAAGGCAGTTCTCGCCGTTCTTGCGCTCGCCGGTGAAGGTCACGTCGTAGTCCATGAGGCTCTGCACCCCGGAGACCGGCGCTTTCTTGTTGATGAAGTAAGGGAAACGCATCTGGATGTGACCGGAGGCCGACCCTAGGCGCTCGGTCATATCCGTGAGCATCTCTTTGAAGCTGTCGGTGGTGATCTCCCGCTCATAGGCGTTGAGGATCTCCACGAAACGCGACATGTGGGTGCCCTTGAAGTCCTGGGGCAGGTCAACGTACATGTTGAAGGTGGCGATGGTGTGTTGGTCGCCGCCGGCCCGATCCATGATGCGGATGGGATGGCGGATGTCCTTGATGCCCACCTTGTTGATGGGGATGCGGCGCGTGTCGGCACTGGACTGCACGTCCTCGATGGGCGTGACGCTGGCCTTCTTGGCCGGCTGGTTCGGGACATTCATCTTTCAACCTCGCGTTCTTGCGCCTGAAACGGGTCTTTTGCCCTTTGGCGTCGTTGTGCTTCGGACTCGCAGTCGGTCACGTACATTCAGAGTACGCTCCCTCCTGCTCGCCTCGCACGCCTAGCCAGAGACCAAAATCCCACGTTTCGTCTTGATTTCGGGATAAGCCCAGGAATTCATACCTGAGTGAATTACTAGGATACTACTCCAAAGCGACGATTTCCAGGCTAGCTCGCGGCCTTGCGAGCCGGCTGCTTCTTGGTGCGCCAGGCCTCCATGGATTTGCGGATGCCGTCCGCATCCAGACCCGCCATGGCAAGGCATTCCTCCCGGGAGCCATGTTCCAGGAATACATCGGGCAAGCCCAAGTTCAATAGTGGCAGTTCGATGCTGTTGGCCGCGAGGAATTCCGCCACCGCGCTGCCAGCGCCGCCGGCGATCACGTTATCTTCGATGGTGACGAAAGCCTGGTGGCTCGCCGCCAGTTCCAGCAGCAACTCGCCGTCGAGCGGTTTCACGAAACGCATGTTGACGAGCGTGGCATCCAGCGCGTCGGCAGCCGCGCGGGCGTTCTCCACCAGCGCGCCGAAACCCAATATCGCGAGCTTCTTGCCGCGGCGACGCACTTCCGCCTTGCCTATCGGCAGCGCGCGCATCTCCTTCTCGATCTTGGCGCCCGGGCCACGGCCGCGGGGATAGCGCACTGCGGCAGGCTGCTTCAGGGTCATGCCGGTATAGAGCATCTGGCGGCATTCGTTCTCGTCAGCCGGCGCCATGAGCACCAGGTTCGGCACGCAACGCAGATATGAGAGGTCGAAGCTGCCTGCATGGGTGGGGCCGTCCGGACCCACCACGCCGGCACGGTCTATGGCGAACAGCACCGGCAGATTCTGCAGCGCCACGTCATGGATCAACTGGTCGTAGGCCCGCTGCAGGAAAGTCGAATAGATGGCCACCACCGGCTTCAGGCCTTCCACCGCCATGCCGGCGGCGAGGGTGACGGCATGCTGCTCGGCGATGGCCACGTCGAAGTAGCGGTCCGGGAACTTCTCGGCATACCCAACCATGCCGGAGCCTTCGCGCATGGCGGGCGTGACAGCCATGAGCTTGGGTTCCCTCGCAGCCATGTCGCAGAGCCACTCGCCGAAGACTTCCGAATAGGTAGGACCCGTGGACGGCTTCTCCTTGATGACGCCGGTGGCGGCATCGAAAGCGGCGGGCCCATGCCACTTGATGGGGTCCTTCTCGGCGGGCTCATAACCCTTGCCCTTGCGGGTGACCACGTGCAGAAACTGCGGCCCCTTCAGGGCGCGCATGTTCTTGAGGGTGCGGATCAAGGTGTGCAGGTCGTGGCCGTCCACGGGCCCGATGTAGTTGAAGCCCAGTTCCTCGAACAGTGTGCCGGGCATCACCATGCCCTTCACGTGCTCCTCGGAGCGGCGCGCCCATTCCTTCACCGGCGGCATGATGGAGAGCGCCTTCTTGCCGCCCTCGCGGATGTGGGCATACACCTGGCCCGACAGTACCTTGGCGAAATAGTTGGAGAGTGCCCCGACGTTGCCGGAGATGGACATGTCGTTGTCGTTGAGCACCACCAACAGGTTGGCGTTGAGGCTGCCGGCGTGGTTGAGCGCCTCGAAGGCCATGCCGGCGGTCATGGCGCCGTCACCGATGAGCGCCACCACGTGCCGGTCATGCTCACCCTTCTGCTGGGCGGCGATGGCCATGCCGAGTGCCGCGCTGATGCTGGTGCTGGAGTGTCCGACACCGAAAGTATCGAACTCGCTCTCGAGGCGGCGCGGGAAGGGCGCGAGACCATGCAGCTTGCGGATGGTGGCGAGCTGGTCGCGACGGCCGGTGACGACCTTGTGCGGATAGGCCTGGTGGCCCACGTCCCAGACCAGCCGGTCGCGCGGTGTGTCGAAGACCGCATGCAGCGCCACCGTAAGTTCCACCACGCCCAAGCCTGCGGCGAAATGCCCACCCACGCCGCTCACGGTCTTGATGAGATAGGCACGCAACTCATCGGAGAGCTGCTGCAACTCCTGTTCATCCAACTCGCGCAAGTTGGAAGGCGACTCGATGCGGTTCAGCAGGGGGAATTCGGGAGTGGGGGTCATGGGGTGCCTGGAGCGGTCAGGTGCCTATTATCCGGCCTTTGGCCTTGCCTATAAAGGCTCAACTCTCCCGGGAAACTATGTATTCCGCGAGCCATCTGAGGGGTGCGGCGGCGTCTCCCAGTGGCGCCAAGGCCTGCACCGCTTCGTCCTTCAGCCCCATCGCGCGCTGTTTGGACTGAGTCAATCCGAGGATGCTGGGATAGGTCGGCTTGTTGCGGGCAGAATCGGCGCCGGCTTGCTTGCCCAAGGTGGCTGTCTCACCTTCCACGTCCAGGATGTCGTCCTGGATCTGAAAAGCGAGTCCCACGCATTTCGCGTAGCGATCCAGCGCGGTGAACTTCCCGGCATCAAGACCGGGCGCGCTCTGAGCCGCCAGCAAGACGCTGGCGCGGATCAAGGCACCGGTCTTGTGTATGTGCATAAGTTCCAGTTCTGCGAGGTCGAGCTTGCGCCCGGCGGCGGCGAGGTCGAGCGCCTGGCCGCCTGCCATGCCGGCGGAGCCGCTCGCGACGGAAACCTCCTTGAGCATCTCCACCCTTGCCGCGGGCGTGACGCCCATGGTCGGATCTTCCGCGAGTATCTGGAAAGCCAGCACCTGCAGCGCGTCGCCGGCGAGTATCGCGGTGGCTTCGTCGTAGGCGATGTGGCAGGTGGGCCGGCCGCGGCGCAGTTGGTCGTCGTCCATGGCCGGCAAATCATCGTGTATCAGCGAGTAGGCGTGGATGATCTCCACCGCCGCCGCCGGGCCATCCAGCTGCGTCGCCGGCAGTCTCAGGGTCTCGCCGGTGGCATAGATGAGGAGCGGACGTAGCCGCTTGCCGCCGCCCAGCACGGCATAGCGCATGGCGCTGTGCAGGCGTTGCGGGATCTTCTCCGCCGGCGGCAGCCAGCGATCCAGTACTTGCTCAATGCGGGCCGAGTATTCCGGCACTCGCTCCTTGAACGTCAAAGTCATCTCAAAAGCATCGCGAGCGCGGGCAGGACGAGGCGCGGGACGGCGAGGAGCCGGAGTGTACGCTGCAGTACATGGCGGCTTCGAGCCGGATCGCAACAAAGTCATGCCAAGCGCAGCAGCTTTTGGGATGACTTTTCATTCGTCGTCTTCTGGTTCGAATGGTTCGAGGACCTGCTTGCCGCCTTTCTCCACCAGTTGCTCGACCTTGAGTTCCGCTTCCTTCAGGGAGACCTGGCACTGGCGGGTGAGGCTGATGCCCCGCTCGAAGTGCTTGAGCGCTGCGTCCAGGCTGAGATCTCCCTTCTCCAGGGTGGCGACGATCTCCTCCAGTTCCGCCAGGGCTTTCTCGAAGTCGGGGGCGGACTCGGGTTTCGCGGCTTTGGCCAAGAGATGCTCCTCGTATGGGCGGGGCACGTTACACGCGGTTGCCGGAGGCGGTCAAACCCGTTGACACGCCTTGGCTCCAGGGGTACATTTTAGACTTAGTCTAAACAGCCGCCGCGGCCGTAAGGCGGCGACCCGAACAGCACCGGAGGACGAAAGATGAGCAACCTGAAAGGCAGCAAGACCGAGAAGAACCTGAAAGAAGCCTTCGCCGGCGAGTCCCAGGCGAACCGCCGCTACCTGTACTTCGCAAACAAGGCGGATGTGGAAGGCTTCAACGACGTGTCCATGGTGTTCCGTTCCACTGCGGAAGGCGAGACCGGCCACGCGCACGGGCATCTGGAATACCTGGAAGCGGTGGGTGACCCGGCTACGGGCCTGCCCATCGGCGCCACCGACAAGAACCTGAAGGCCGCCATCGCCGGCGAGACCCATGAGTACACCGACATGTACCCGGGCATGGCCAAGGCCGCCCGCGAGGAAGGCTTCGGCGAGATCGCCGACTGGTTCGAGACCCTGGCCAAGGCGGAGCGTTCCCACGCCAACCGTTTCCAGAAGGCGCTCGACACTCTCGGCAAGTGATCAGCTAGATCTTTCAGTTCGAACGAGGCGGGGGTGTTCATCACCCCCGCTGCTTATCCGGAGAGCGCAGGATGTCGAAAGCAGACGGCGAAGGAAGGCGAGAAGGTGGGCTGGAAGCCCCGACCCGCCATCCTATCGATTGGCAGAAGCCGGATTTCTGGAATGAAGAACTGCTGACGAAGGAGCTGGAGCGGGTGTTCGACATCTGCCACGGCTGCCGGCGCTGCTTCAGCCTGTGCAACTCCTTCCCCACGCTGTTCGATGCCATCGACGCGTCGCCGACCCTGGAACTGGACGGCGTCGACAAGAAGGTCTACTGGGACGTGGTGGACCACTGCTATCTCTGCGACATGTGCTACATGAGCAAGTGTCCATACGTGCCGCCGCATCCCTGGAACGTGGATTTCCCGCACCTCATGCTGCGGGCCAAAGCCGTGAAGTTCAAGAAAGAAGGCGCAAGCTTCCGCGACAAGCTGCTCTCCTCACCGCAGAAACTGGGCGAGTTCGCCGGCATCCCCATCGTGGTGCAGGCGGTGAACATGGCGAACAAGAATGGCGCCATGCGCAAGGTGCTGGATAAGACCCTGGGGATACACCCGGCCGCGGTGGTGCCGGAGTTCCACAGTGATACGGCGCGCAAGCGCCTGAAAGGCCACGAGCCCCTCGCGGCTGCGGCCGAGGTCGTGGGCGAGACCAAAGGCAAGGTGGCGCTCTATATAACCTGCTACGGCAACCACAACCAGCCTGAGATGGCCACGGACCTGGTCAAGGTCTTCGAGCACAACGGCATCCCGGTGCGCCTGACGCCGCAGGAGAAGTGCTGCGGCATGCCCAAGCTCGAGCTGGGTGACTTCGAATCCATCCGCAAGAACAAGGAAGAGAACATCCCCATGCTGGCCAAGCTGGTGGATGAGGGTTGGGACCTGGTGGCGCCGATCCCCTCCTGCGTACTCATGTACAAGCAGGAACTGCCGCTCATGTTCCCGGACGACCCCGAGGTGCGGAAGGTGCGGGACGCTTTCTACGACCCCTTCGAGTACCTGTCCCTGCGCCAGAAGGCCGGCAAACTGCAGACCGATTTCAAGCAGGAATTGGGCAAGATCTCCTACCACGTGCCCTGCCATCAGCGGGTACAGAACGTGGGGCTCAAGACCAAGGAGATGCTGGAACTGGTGCCCGGTACCACGGTGGAAGCCATCGAACGTTGCTCCGGCCACAACGGCACTTATGCCGTGAAGAGCGAGTTCCACGCCATCTCCATGAAGATCGGCCGGCCGGTGATGACCAAGGTGGAGGCTTCCGGCTGCGACCATTACATAAGCGACTGCCCCATGGCGGCCGAGCAGATCCAGAACGGGTTGAAAGACAAGACCAAAGAACCTGAATTACCCATGGAATTACTCAGAAAAGCATATGGG
>DATBAJ010000061.1:0-18849 GCA_036271575.1 Gammaproteobacteria bacterium | reverse complement strand
CCACTGCCCATAAGCCTTGCCGCCTTTCTGGAGGTCCTCCGCCGTGAGGCCGGGTGGGATGGGCTCCTTATATATGAACATCAGTTCCTTGCGCGCCCCGTCCATGAGGTGCACGAAGCGTACGCTCATCGTGGAAGCGGGCAGGGCGTAGCCCCTGGTCGCCAGCATCCCATGCAGATGCGCGCTGTCGGAATCCGGCTCATCCTTGGAGCTTGAGGATCCAGTCCACGTGTCTATCAGGAAATCCATGCCGCCCAGGGTCGCGTGACGCGTGGAATCATAGGTGTGGTGGTATTCCGGATGAGCAGGCAGATAAGCCTCGAACTGCACCCAGTAGAGGCGCTGCACTTGTTTCTTGGCATCCACGTCTGCAAAGGCATGCAACTCGATATCGTCCGCATAGGCCTGCAGGATCCAGTGATCGGCGCCGACGTAGGCAGCGGAGGCGGGCACGCTGATGCGCACCTCGGGGTCATGGCTTGAGCTGACGATATTGCCCTCTACCGCGCGATCCGGTTTCAGAGCCGGGCTCGCCTGCGCCGGCAGCAGCGGATCCGGCGAGTGGAACGTGGGCGACCAGGCATGCACTTCACCTACGAACATCTTCTGGGTGATGGAAGGATCGGCCGCCATGATGGCCTTGGCGGCATCGAGATCCACAGCCCTCAGGATGACCACGCCGCCCGGCTCGTCCAAGGTAGGTCCAGCGTCGAGGCTGGTACCTTCCTCGAAGATCTTTTTCATGTATTTGTAGTGGGCGACGATGGCGTCCTGCTGCCGCATGGGTATGCCTTCCTTCCAGGCGGGGCCCTGCTTATAGAGGATCACGAACAGGGATGGGCCCGGCGCCGTGTCCGCGGCCATGACCGGCGCGGCCAAGCTCAGGGCGATGCAACAGGCGAAGAGGTGGATTTTCATCCTCAAGACACTAGGCTTCGTGGCAAGTCAGGGTCAAGTGATGCCGGAACCCGTGACGCGCTAGACTCCGGATCGTCTCCGCCTGAGCCATGATTCACCCCATGAAACCCGTCCCCATCATCGGCGTCGCGCTCTCAGGTCTCCTGATCCTGGCCGTCGCCATGGGCATAGGCCGCTTCGCCTTCACGCCCTTGTTGCCGATGATGGAGAAGGATGCGGGCGTCAGCATCGCCCTGGGCGGCTGGCTCGCGGCGGCAAACTATGTGGGTTATCTCCTGGGCGCGGTCTCCGCCATCCGCCTGCGCTTCCCGCCGGTGCGCATCATCATCGTCTCGCTCGCCGCCGTCGTCTTGTTCACCGCCGGGATGGGTTACACCGACCAGTCGGCGCTGTGGCTGCTGTTGCGCGCGCTCGCGGGCATGGCGAGCGCCTGGGTGCTGGTCTTCACCTCGGCGCGGGATCTGCATCGCCTCGCGGCGGCCCAGGCTTCACGGCTGAACGGCGTGGTGTTCGGCGGTGTCGGCGTCGGCATCATCCTGGCCGGTCTCCTGTGCATGGGATTCCAGAGCCTGCAGTGGTCGTCCGCTGCGTCCTGGCGCGCACTGGCGTTCGTCGCGCTGCTATTGAGCGTCTTCGCCTTGCCGGCGCTTCTGGACCGGGCGCCCGACCCGACACCAGTGTCGAAGTCGCAAAGCCGGGCCGCACCCCGGGGCATCGCTGCTCTCGTCATCGCCTACGCCATCTTCGGCTTCGGCTACATCATCCCCGCCACCTTCCTGCCGGCCATGGCGCGACATCTCGTCCCGGATCCGGCGATCTTCGGCTGGGCCTGGCCGGTGTTCGGCCTGGCGGGGCTGATATCCACGCTCATCGCCGGGCGGCTGTCGGCGCGCTTCTCCAACCGGGCCATGTGGGGCATGTCCCATCTGGTGATGGGTGCCGGCACGGTATTACCGGTGCTGGTGCCTGGCATGGCGGGCATCCTGCTCGCCGCCTTGTGCGTGGGTGGCACCTTCATGGTGGTCACGGCCACGGGCCTACAGGAAGCGCGGCGCCTCTCGCCTCATGACCCCGCGAAGCTCATGGCGAAATTCACCGTGGCTTTCGCCATCGGCCAGATCCTGGGACCGGTCTGCGTGAGCCTCGCACCCGCGGGTGACCGAAGCCTGCATCTCCTCCTGGCCGTCTCAGCGGTCCTGCTCATCGCCAGTGGCTTCTATCTCTTGCGTATCCGCAACGCAGACTGATCCGAAGCCTTCATGAGCTGTGAGCCCCAATCACCGGTTGGGCTCCGGAAAAATAGAGTAAGGCACCCCCTAGTTATCCCTTACCATGGCGCGTCGCCGCAGAGGGGTAGTCGTCATAAACGCTTTCATCCGACGCATGGGCTGGAAGGTCCTGCTGGCCTACGCGATCATCTATTTCGTCTGGGGGTCCACCTACCTCGCCATCCGTGTGGGCGTGCTGGAGATGCCGCCCTTGCTGATGGCGGCGATACGCTTCCTGATCGCTGGTCTGCTCCTCTATGGCTGGACTGTCTGGCGGGGTGAGCGCACGCCCAGTGCCCGCCAATGGGCGTCCATCTCCCTGCTGGCCTTCTTCATCTTCGCCGTGGACTACGGCCTGGTGTTCTGGGCGGAGCAGCGCGTGCCCTCGGGTGTCACCGCGATCGTCATGGCCACCATCTCGGCCTTCATGGCGCTGTTCGAGATCATCTTCCTGCGCACCCAGAGGCTTACCTGGCGCTTGAGCCTGGCGCTGCTGATCGGTTTGGCTGGCGTGGCGGTGCTGGTGAGCCGTTCCCTGGATCTCGGCGACGCGCCCATCGACAAGCTGGGCGCGGTCGCGCTGCTGGTGGGCGCCATAGCCTGGGCGGTGGCATCGGTATTTGCGCGTACCCAGCCCTTGCCCGAGTCGAAGTCCATGAGTTCCGGCGCACAGATGTTGGTGGGCGGCGTGATGCTGGCCTTAACCTCGTTCGCGCTGGGCGAATTCCACGATTTCCATCCGGCGGCCATCTCCTTTGCCGCCTGGTTTTCCCTGCTTTACCTCATCGTGCCCGGTTCCATCATCGCTTTCACGGCCTACGTCTGGCTCCTGCACCGCGAGTCGCCGACCCGGGTGGGGACCTATGCCTACGTGAACCCGGTGGTGGCCGTGTTCGTCGGCTATTTCCTGGGGGGTGAGGACCTGGGAGTGCGTACCATCCTCGGCGCACTCTTCGTCCTCATCAGCGTGGTGATGATCACCACCGGCAAGGCAAAGCAAACTGCAAAGTAGGTCCCTATGGAGCAAATCACCGCTGATCAATACATGCAGGAACCGGTCCGCTATCCCAGCCTTCGGTTGATCGATCTGATCGGCGAAGGAAGCGCGGTCACCGAGTCTTATCAGAACTCGGTCCTGAACCGCATCAACGACGGTTGCCTGCGTCTCTCGGTGTTGCAGGAGCAATACCCCTGGCACCAGCATCCCCACTCCGATGAGCTCTTCCTCGTGCTGGAAGGCAGCCTACGGGTGGAATTCAAAGAGGGCAGTCCGATCGAAGTCGGTCCCCTGCAGGCCTTGACGGTCCCGGCCGGCGTCATACACAGGACATGCGGCGTGGGCCGCACCGTGACCCTCTGTTTCGAGAAGCTGGCGGCGGAAACGGTATTCCTGGAATGAGCGGGACGACTGCTATGAAGCCTGGCTGCTGGACACCAACCTGAAGCGCCGCCGGTAGTCTGCAGGCGTGGTCCGCAGCCGGGTGCGGAAGTGATGTCGCAGCGTCCCCAAGCTGCCGAAGCCCACGGCGGTAGCGATGTCTTCCAGGCTGGAGCGCGAGCTCTCCAGCAAGGCACGCGCCGCATCGGTACGCACGCCGCAGATCCACTCGCCGGGGCTGGATCCCGTCAGCTCCAGGAAGCGCCGCACGAAAGTGCGCTCGCTCATGGCAGCGGCCCTGGCCATCTTCGCCACGCTCCAACCCTCGGCGGGGCGCCTGCGGATCGCATCCAGCAGCGGCGCCAGCTGGCCGTCAGCCCGTTTCGGCACCGGTTGTTCGATGTATTGAGCCTGATCGCCGTCCCGGTGCGGCGGCATGACGAGGCGCCGGGCCACGCTATTGGCTGCCTTTGGACCGAAGTCCTTGCGCACGATGTGCAGCAAGAGGTCCGCACCCGCGGCGGAGCCTGCGGAGGTGAGGATGTCGCCTTCGTCCACGTAGAGCACGTCCGGTTCCACGGCGAGGTCGGGATACGCTGCCTGCAGCTGCCCGGCGTAGCGCCAGTGGGTGGTCACGCGCCGCCCCTTGAGCAGTCCCGCCGCCGCCAAGAGGAACACGCCGGAGCAGATGGTCACGAGCCGTGCGCCGTTCTCATGCGCGGCCCACAGCGCCCGGCGCAGGGCGGGCGAGGGCGCAGCGCGGTCGGCGCGCCAGCCAGGGATCACGACCGTGCCGGCGCGGGCCAAGGCCGCGAGCCCCGTCTCCGCCGTGACCTGGATGCCGCCGTTGGCGCGTAACGGCCGGCGCGTCTCAGCGCAGGTGGTGAAGCGGTACCAGTCCTTGCCCATCTCGGGGCGCGGCAGCGCGAATACCTCCGCGGCGATACCGTACTCGAAGGAACAGAGTCCTTCATAGAGCAGGCAGGCGACCTGGCGGTTTTGAGCGGTTGGCATGATATTGATTATATTTGGCATTCCTGCCAATTGTCCATGTAGCCGCCGGCGCGCATCCTGCGCACACTTCGCCACTACCCGGAGTCTTCCATGAACAACTTCGTCACCGCCGTACCTGCCGCTTCCTCCCCGGAGGCAGCGCTGCACTTCGAATCCGAGTTCCGTTTCGAGACCGACTGTTGGGACGTGCACGACGCCTTCTCGCAGGGCAGTCCCGGCTTCGTGCTGCTGGACGTGCGCAGCCCGGCGCTCTATGCCCAGGGCCACGTCCCCGGCGCCCTGAACCTGCCTCACGGCAAGATCATCGAGTCCAAGCTCGTCGAGTACCCCAAGGACACGCTGTTCGTGACCTACTGCGCCGGTCCCCACTGCAACGGCGCCGTGCGCGGTGCGCTACGGCTGGCCAAGCTCGGCCGCCCGGTGAAGATCATGGCCGGCGGCATGACTGGCTGGCTGGATGACGGTCTCGAAGCGGCGACGGGGGCGGAGCAGACGGATGCGGCGTGACTGTGCTGCGCGATGAGACGGCCCGCATCAGGCGGGCAACCAGCCACGATGCCGAGCAGATCGCGGCTCTGGTGGCGGAACACGCGGAGTACGAGCGCGGCGAGGCGCGGCCGGAACCCCAGGCGCTCGCCCAGGCCTTGCAGGGTTCACCCGCGCGGATCGTGGCCTGGATCGTGGAGCAAGCGGGTGAGCCCCTGGGATATGCGGCGGTGACCGAAGATTTTTCGACTTGGCGCGCCAGACCTTTCCTGCATCTCGATTGCCTCTTCGTGCGGGCACAGTACCGGGGTCGTGGTATCGGAGCGGACCTGTTCAGGGAGGCGCAGCGCCATGCCCGGGAGCAGGGCCTCGTCACGTTGGAGTGGCAGACCCCGCACTGGAATGGCGACGCCATCCGTTTCTACGAGCGGATGGGCGGCAGGTACGCCGTCAAGGCGCGGTTCACCTTGGATGGGCTGGAACTCGAACTCTGACCTGGTTCATGGCTCATGTTCAGGACGCCTATCCGCTCGATCATGGAACTGATACCCGCCTAAGATGGAACTTTGAGGGTGGCCGGCCGTCTACGAACTGAGAGGCGATCCAGCCGGACCTGATTCACCCCAAGGGGCTGCCGATGAAGTCACACCGATACCCCGCGTTGTGCGGCGCCCTGTTCGCATTGTCCGCACTGTTGCTGGTATCGCCTTCCTCGATGGCAGATGCGCCGGTGCAGCTCGGCACCATCGCCGTGATCGGCACAGGCGGCCCCGAGATGCCGTCCACCGTGATCAGCGCCGACGAACTCCGGTCCTGGGGCGCCAGTGACCTGGCGCAGGCGCTGTCGCTGGTCGCGGGTACCACCACCACCCAGGGCAGCGATGCGGGCCCGGCGGGGATCGGTCCCGGACTCGTGGGCGCGCGCGAAGCGGATGACTATCTCCTGGTGGTGGACGGCGTACCGCTGGGCGGGACCACCGCGCCGCCGTTCGAGTCCATCTCGCTCGCCGACGTCGAGCGCATCGTCGTGCGCCGCGGCCCCGACCCCGTCATCTATGGCAGTTCTGCTTTTGCCGGAGCGGTCTATATATACCACTACCCCGCGGGCAGATCGGCACAATCGTTGTCCGCTGAGGTCGGCTCGTATGGGAGCCGGGAAGTGACCGCCAGTCTCACGCTTCCCTCCGGTGAGACATTCAGGCAATCCGCCAGCGCCGTCATCCAACAGCAGCGATACAGCGACCCGCGTGGCGCCATGGATCGCTATCAATTCCTGTACCGCGCCGCGGCGGATGTGGGCGGCGGCGCGCTCGGCGTGGATGTTGGGCTGCTGGACCTGCGGCAGACGCCGCTGTCGCCGACGCCGGTCACCGATGCGGGTCTGTCCCCGGACGTGGCCGTGGATTCCAACCAGAATCCACTGGGTGCGCACAGCAACGAATACCGGACGCAACTTACGCTGAACTACCTGCGAACTGTGGCCTCGGCGAGCTGGGCCAGCACGGTCTCCTTGACGCATGTGGACAACGCGGTGCTGCAGGGGTTTCTTGGAGACGACCCCGATGACGGTGATGACGCCGACGATCCAGTGGATGCCGACAACGCCCAGGGTTATTCCCAGGAGCGGCGTCTGAACGAGGCCTATATCGACAGCCACCTGACCTGGAACCTCGATCAGGATGCCGCCCTCAGCCTCGGCGCGAACGACATGTACAGCAACGGCGAGGCCCATAGCTCCACGTTCGATTACTTCGCTTCGCTCACGGGCTCGATGCAGGCGGCACCGGGTGATGTCGATGACAGTCCGTATGCCAGTGACAAGCGCAATTTCTTCGGTGTCTATCTGCAGTCCTCCCTGCGCCTGCTCTCCACGCTCTCGGCCGACATCGGCCTGCGCGAGAACATCATCGACGAGAGCCGCCTCACCAGCAGCGATGACGATGGCGTGGAAATGAACGATCGGCGCGATTCCAGACTGTCGGAAGGCGCCAGCTTGCGCTGGCGTGCCGTGGAGCGGGCCGACGCCACGCTCACACCTTACGTCGCCTACGCCGACACCTTCCAACCCTCGCAGTTCGATTTCAGCCCGGATCCCGACGATTCAGCCTTCCTGCTGCCCGAGACCGCGCATTCCTGGCAACTGGGCGTGCGTGGCAGCGCCGCGGATCTGGAATGGGACCTGTCCGGCACCGCGGTGGAATTCGGCAACGCCGTGACGGCCGAAGAGGTGGCTGGGCTGCCCAGCTTCGTGAATGCCGGCTCCGACAGCTTCCGGGACATCGACCTGGATGTGGACGAACGCCTGTCCGACAGCCTGCGGCTGACCTTCAGCTACGAGTACGTGGATGCGCGCTATCGCAGCTACAACCTCGTGGACGATGACGGGGACAACGTCTCGCTTGCCGGCAAACGGTTGCCCCTCACTCCCAACAGCGTATCCACGCTGGGCCTGCTGTTCGGCAGATCCGAGGGTTTAAGTCTCGCGGTCCTGGCGCGGTACCGGGGCCACAGCTATCTCGATCAGGAAAACCAGGTACCGGCGAACGGCTTCGTCACTTACGACTGCAAGCTCAGCTACAGCGGCGATGGCTGGACGATCTACCTCAGCGGACAGAACCTGTCTGACCGGCGCGACCCGGTGAGCGCCAGCGAGATCGGTGACGACCAGGTCTATCGCCTGTTCGGACGGCGCCTCGAATTCGGCGTCATCACCTCGCTATAGACGTCGGACCGGCAGCGACGAGCTGCGCCGGCGGCGATCCAGTCGCGATGGGTCAGATGCGTCCCATCAGCAACAGGATGATTATCACGATCAACACCACGCCCACGCCGCCGCTCGGGTAGTAGCCCCAGGAGCGAGAGTGCGGCCAGGTCGGCAACACGCCGATCAATATCAGGATAAGTATGATCAGCGCGATCATTCCAAGGCTCATGTTTCCGCTCCTTCTTCTTGTGGCCCGCTGCCATGCGGTTTGAGTCAGGATAGCGGCGGCGTCGAGACCGGGTCTGTGCGCCAGCACACGCGACCGGCACGTGCGCGGCGGATAAGAGCATTGACGGATGAAAACCTGGCGTTTGTGGAAGGCGACATATGACGTCGCACTTGCGGCAGGTGGCGGGGAAAGACCCGGTTATTTCTTGTGCGGCTCGTCGACCTTCTTCTTGACCGGCGCCGACGAGATGACGTCCAGGCTCTCTTGGATCCAGGCTTTGAGCTGGGTATCGGTACGATAGCCCGGTGGATCGACGAAGATGAACCGGGTGAGAGTCTTGTCGCCCATCTTCATGGGCCTGGCGCCAGGTCTCTTGAGCAGCTTGAGGCGGGAGGCTTGATCCACCCGCACCAGGATGCGGTCTGCACCGACGCTGATGCAGAGCTTGCCGTTCACCATAAGCCCCCGGCTGCCGCCCACCATAGGCTTCTCCACCACGTCTTTGTGCCGTGCGAGGGCGCGCCGTACGCGTGCCAGTGTCTTGGGATCTGAAGCCATGCCTACCTCCGGGTCCCCTGAGTCTACGCCGTCGGGCTCCTCTTGGAGCGCGGCGAGGCGGCCCGATCAGGAATAGGCTGGCATTTGGCCATCGGTATGCCCGTGCCAAGCTGAAATCCTCCGATTACGCGGCTACCCGCTTCTTGCGCTCCATCTCCTCGGCGTACAAAGGCCTCTCGTCGGCGATGGCCCTGGCCACGCTGGGGCGCAGAGTTAAGCGGCGGTAGTAGTCATTTACCGCCGGCCACTGCGCGAGATCTATGGCCGCGGCGCCAGACCAGTTCAGCACTGTCACGAGATAGCAATCCGCTATCGAGAACCGCTCCAGCATGAACTCTCTCTTCTCAAGATGGGTGTTGAGATAAGTCATCCGTAGTGGCAGCTTCCTGCGCGCGAATTCCTTCGCGCCGTCCGGGTTGCCGCGGTTGAGGAGCGGGATATAGGTCGCCTTATGCAGTTCCGTGGCGATGAAGTTCAGCCACTGTTGCAGGTTGTACCGGTCCAGCCCGCCGGATGGAGCCAAGCCACCTTGCGGATACAGATCGGCCACGTACTGCAGTACCACCGGGTTTTCCGTGAGCATCTCGCCTGTATCGGTGCGTACGGCCGGCACTTGTCCCATGGCGTTGATGGTGTGGTAGTCCGAGCCGTCGGCCAGGAGCCGCCTGTCCGGATCGGTATGTATGTCCACGTAGATGAAGTTCACTCTCGCATCGAGTTCGTAGAGGGCGATGCGCGTTGCCATCGAGCAGGCGAGGGGAGCGAAATAAAGGTCCATCGGCATGACTCCAGTGAGGTTTGAGACGTTCCAGCGAAGCTCCGGCTCATGCTCCCGGTGCAGAACTCAGCGGCGCACACATGCCGCCGATGATCTGCCAGGTGGAGCCGACCTTCAGCCAGGTATGGGTGAACTTGTAGGGCTGATCCTTTCCGGTGATGCGGCCATCGAGGTGTTCGGTTATCACCGGCGTGCTGTAGTGCACGACCACCACGCCACCGAAGCCTTGGATGCCTTCGCGACGCAAGGCCACAGACAGGCGCAACTGCTGCTCGCGGATGCCTTCGATCCATGCGCCTGCGGCGTCTTTCCTCACCGGATGCCGTGAGCCGGCGGTGCAGGGCCAGCCGATGAAATCCTCGTGCCACAGGCTTAGATAGCCCTTCACGTCACTTTCCCGGACGTGACGCCAATAAGCCGCTTCGAGCGCCCAGACTTCCGCGATATCCCTGTCTTGCATGGTGCGTATCCCCGGTTACTCGGTCGGTGATCGCGGGCCAAGCTACGGGATAAATAGGGCAGATTCGGCCCCAATGGGTCGCAGACGAGATGCGTTATCTGCGCATAGGCCCGTAGAATGATCTCCGGTTTCGATACGCTCCCCAGGACCCAAGCCATGACCAAGTTTCCACGGACTGCGCTCGCTGCTCTGATATTCGTCGCGTCTTTCACCGCTCAGGCGGCGGATGCCTCCAAGCCTTTCACCCAGGATGAGGCCCGGGCCATCGTCGGCAATCTGCAGAAGATCGTCTCACCCCGTGGCATCGACGAGCGCGTGCAAGTCTCCCTCGGCGGCATCCCGCAGTGGATCACCGTGCGCGGCCGCGACAGCCGCAATCCCATCCTGCTGTTCATCCACGGCGGGCCGGCGGCGCCGGAGATGCCCACCAGCTGGACCTTCCAGAGCGATTGGGAGGATTTCTTCACGGTGGTGCAGTGGGATCAGCGTGGCTCGGGCAAGACCTATGCCGCCAACGACCCAACCAAGGTCAAGCCGACCCTGACTGTGGATCGCATGGAGCAGGACAGCGCCGAGCTGGTGCAGTATCTGCGCACCAAGTACGGCAAGGACAAGATCTTCGTCATGGGCCATTCCTGGGGCAGCATCCTGGGGCTGAGGCTCGCCCAGGCGCACCCGGAATGGCTGTATGCCTACATAGGCATGGGCCAGATCATCGACTCACGCGAGAGCGAGCGGCTGGATTTCGAGGCCACCCTGAAGGCGGCGCAAGATGCCGGCAACGCCAAGGCGGTGAAGGAGCTGAAGGCCCTGGAACCCTATCCCGACGCCGCCGGCAAGGTCTCGCTGGATGCCATCGATGTGGAGCGCAAGTGGTCCGTGTATTACGGCGGCCTGACTTGGCGCCGCGACAGCTATGCCTATTACTACAACACCAGTGAGCTCTCGCCGGACTATAGCGACGCCGACCTGAAGGCCATCGACGAGGGTTCGCTCTTCTCGCTCACGGCGCTCCTGCCGGCCATGATGCAGGCGGACTTCACCAAGACCACGGACTTCAAGTGTCCCATCATCATGTTCAACGGCCGGCACGACACCACCGTCTCCGCCGCCGTCACGGCGGACTGGTTCAAGACCGTGCATGCGCCGGTGAAGAAGCTGGTGTGGTTCGAGGACTCCGCCCACATGATGCAGATCGAGCAGCCGGGCCTGGTGCTCATGCATCTGGTGCAGGATATCCGGCCCTTGGCGGGCGGTCCCCAGACACCCGGGTCCAGCGTGGAGACGCAGTGATAGAGGGGCCTATGAGTGACCTGAGACTTTACTACTCGCACAACCTGAACCCGCGCGTCGCGGTGGCCGTGGCGCGACATCTCGACTCGCCGCTGGATTTCATCCGCGCGAGCCCGTTCCGCCCGGATCAGATCGAATCCTTCCGCAAGATGAATCCCAACACACGCGTCCCGGTGCTGGTGGAAGGGGAGAAGAGCCTGTGGGAGACCGATGCCATCGCCTGCCGGCTTTCAGAGATATCGGGCTCGGACTTCTGGCGCCGGGATGCAGAGATGCCGGAGATGGTCAGGTGGATCAGTTGGGGCACCCACCATCTGACCCGCGCCGCCGACCCCCTCTATTTCGAGCGGGTGGTGCGCCCTCTATATATGAAGGGTTCCATCCCGAAGGACCCCAAGGAACTGGAAGAGCCGTTGCAGGAGTTCCGGCAGTTCGCCGCGATCCTGGATGCCTATCTGAAGGACAAAGAATGGCTGCTGGAGAGCGGCCTCTCCTACGCGGATTTCCGGGCCGCCACCTCCTTGCCCTTCGCCGCTCAGGCCGGCCTGCCGGCCCAGGATTTCCCCAACGTCCAGCGCTGGCACGGCCAGCTCCTGCGACTTCCCGCCTGGCGCGAGCCATTCGAGGGTCTGGCTTAGGGGCATCCAGCCGCTCGCCACCACGATCTCGAAACGAGGCTGTCTGGCCCACATCCGCCGGCGGTTCTGGCACTTCGCATCGGCGCTGCAGCCGGTATATTGCCCGCCCATGGAGATCGAATCGCAAGTACTGAGCGGCAGCCATGTGCGCCTCGAGCCGCTGGAGCGACATCACGTGGATGCCCTCATGGACGTGACCGCGGGTGATGCGTCCCTCTACCAATGGACCATCGTCCCCCGGGGGCGGGCAGAGACCGAGCGTTACGTGGACGCGGCGCTGGCCATGCGGGATGCAGGCACCGCGGTGCCCTATGCCACCGTGCGTCAGTCGGACGGGGCAGTGATCGGCTGCACGCGCTTCTTCGACCTGCTGCGTTGGGATTGGCCTTCCGGCCATGAGCGCCACGGCCGCCCGGCGCCGGACGTGGGCGAGATCGGTTATACCTGGCTTAAGGCCGACGCGATCCGCACCGCCGCCAACACCGAAGCCAAGTTCCTGATGCTCGCCCAAGCCTTCGAGCGCTGGAAGATGCTGCGCATCTGCCTCATGACCCACGCCGGCAACAAGCGTTCCCAGGCGGCCATCGAGCGCATCGGCGGGAAGTTCGAGGGCGTGATCCGCGCCAACAAGCTCGCGCCGGACAATACGCCGCGGGATTCCGCGCGCTATTCCATCGTCGCGCCGGAATGGCCGGAAGTGAAACAGCGTTTGCAGGGATTCCTGAATCGGGACCGAAGCGCCTAGGCCGTCTCGCCGCTGCCCATGCGATCTCACGAGAAGGACACGATCATGACGACTCTCGACAAGTATCCGGGCCAAGGCCAGAAGTGCGTGATGCGTGAGTGGCGAGCCGAGATCCGTCGCGAACTCAAGACCGAGTATGTGGACTACGTCATGCGGACGGGCATCGAGGAATACCTGAAGACGCCGGGGAACCTTGGTGCGACCCTCGCGGTCCGCGACCTGGATGCGCGACGTTCGGAGATGGTGACCTTGAGCTGGTGGACCGACCGGGAGGCCATCGTGGGCTTCGCCGGCGCCGATATCGGCCGGGCACACTATTACCCCGAGGATGACCGCTTCCTGCTGACCCGCCCCGAGACCGTCCAGCACTTCGAGTCCACTCTCCCTGCGTCGAAGCGATAAGCCTCCGGGCAGGGATCGGGACGCCCAGGGCTCAGGCCGTCTCGCCGCGGCCCATGCGCCGCAGCCAGCGGAAGTGGGACGCCACGGCGCCGCCGAAACTGGGGTTCGCGGCGTAGGGCACCCCGTACTCGCGGCAGGTGGCTTCCACGATGGGAGCGATGGCCGGGTAGTTCACGTGGCAGAGCGTCGGGAACAGGTGGTGCTCGATCTGGAAGTTGAGCCCGCCCACCAGCCAGGACACCAGCCGGTCGCCGCGGGCGAAGTCCACGGTGGTGGCCGCCTGGTGCGTGGCCCAGGAGTCCGCCATGCGCGTGGTGCCGGGTTCTGGTTGCTTGAAGCTGGCTTCTTCCACCGCATGGGCGAGTTGGAACACCACAGCCAGCACCACGCCGAGCACGGCGGCTGTGAGGGTGTAGAACACCGCCACCACCCACAACGGGTGCCACAGCAACGGGATCACGAAGCCGACCGCCAGAAACCAGAGCTTGCCGCCGATGAACAGCACCAGCTCCCAGCCGCGCGGGCGGGGGAAGTTGTTGGCGCCCATTCTCCCTAAGATCACGTCCCGGTAGTCGTCGTAGATGTACCACTTGGCGGCCGTCACGCCGTATAGCGGCCACAGGTACCACTGCTGCCAGCGGTAGATGGCGTGGCGCGGCTGCTCGGGATGCAGCCGGCCGAAGGGGGCGACATCGATGTCGGTGTCGTGCCCTTCTATGTTCGCGTACATGTGGTGGAACACCGCATGCTTCCAGCGCCACACGTAGGAGCTCGCGCCGACGAGGTCGAGCGTCATGGCCATGAGCTTGTTGACCCAAGCGCGGTCCGAGTAGGCCCTGTGGCCGCCGTCGTGCATGATGTTGAAGCCGATCTGAGCCACCGCGAAGCCGAGCAGCACCGCGAGCGGTAGAGCCTGCCACCAAGTCCTGGCGAAGAAGACCAGCAGCACGTAGGCGAGCGCGGCGAAACCGAGGATCACGGCGGTCTTAAGGTACATCGCTGGGCAGTCGCGCTGCTTAACCCCTTCGCGGCGGAGGAAGTCCTCCACGCGTCGGCGCAGTTCTTTCAGGAAACCGTCGTCGGGCGCGAACTTGATGCGCCCGTCGTCACCGGCGAGGGTGGGGTTCTCGAGGGGGATACGGGCACGGGAGTCGGCGACCGCCACTGTCATCGTCGCTACTCCGGGTTGGAAGACTGATTGCGCGTCGCGCGCCCGACCGATTCCGGCCAAGCCTCGTGAGATGTACTTCCCTGTCGCGCCCCTGGGACACAGTATGGCGAATGCGTGCATCCAAGGCCAGCGATGCGGCCCGGCCGCCCTATATAAGGCGTATGCTGGGGAGATAGCTCAGGAGCATGCGCATGGATCTCAAGTTCACCCAGACGGGAAGATACCTCATCGCCGCCGGCAGTGACCGCGAGGGCGACGTGGGCAAGTTCAATCCGGTGCTCTATATAAGTGTGTTGGGCGACAAGGGCTGGGCGACACGCTATCCCATGGATGGCGGTGGCTACGCGGGCGAGAACGAAGCCGCGGCCGCCGCTTTGCATTACGGCATCCAGATCATCACCCGCCAGATCAAGACCGTGCGTCAGCCCGGTCTCTAGACCGCGGGCTCTACCGGCGGCTCCACAGCCGCCACTTTCGGCGTCATCTTTTCCCGCACGATGCGTTTGGCGTACTCGCTGGCGCCGGTGCGTGCCTGGGCCAGGGTGTCGAAGCCTCGCGCGAAGTTGACGACCTTCTTCTCTCCGTCGTCGCCCACGCCGTCCGTGATCTCGGTGATGCGGATGCTGCCCACCGTGTGTTGGGGCTTCGGCGCGTAGCTCTTCACGATCCCGGCTTTTTGCGCCACCGCTGGCGGCGGTGCCACGATGTCGAACTGGATGCGATAGGTCTTGGGACCGTTCTCGAACTTGATGGTCTCCATGGGCATGATGTGGGCTCCGGTGCCATCGACTACCGGTGCTGTTGCCATGCCAGGAGGCAGAGTAAGGGCAGGGGTTTGAATCGACAGGATGCTGTGACAGTGTTCGTCTGGGAGCATACGCCCCACTGGGAGTCGAAACCGGGGTCGACGGCTTTTATTGGCTGACGACACGGAGAGATGCATGACTACGTCGTGACAGCCAAGCATCGCGATGCGCCCGCGGTTCCGTCGGAAAGTGCTGGCACTCCGCTACGACTTGATCGACCCGAGATCCGCAGGGATGGCGGATTCCAAAGCCACTGCGGATCGAATGCCATGGAGCACGGATGCTCTCGGAAGATGAGGTGATCGAGGTCACCGCGCCCTGGGTCCCGTCCACCCGCTGGCTGGAATGCGAAGAGATCTTCATCCTCTTCTTCCAGGTCATGAGCTTCTGATCCCGAAGCCCGGCCGCGGGGCGGCATCCCGTAATCAGGCCTGAACCCCGCGCCCTGTCTGGGCCCTATTGCTTTGGACTCCGATATTATGTCTAATCTAGAGAGCTTAAGCCCTGTCCGGGCCGGAGGAAAGCATGATGTCGGATATGGAAGCGGTCCAGGAAAGGATGCACCCGGTCTATCTCGAACGCCGCTGGGTGGCGGAGATAGCGGAAGACGAATGGCATTTCATCGTCTCCTACGTGAGCACCAATGGTGCCATCTGGGAAGCGCAGATGAAGAACGCGCTGCGCGTGGTCGCGCGCCTCATCGGTTTCGGTTTCATCAGCGTGCCGGTCGGCGTGTTCTGGACCGCCGCCATGCTCGGTTGGATGGGCAAGCCCATCGCAGTGGGTGGTATCCAGGGTCACGTGGGTGCGCTGCTCAGCCAGCCCGCGCTGATGACGGCGGCGGTGGCGCTGGGCGTCGGCTCCATGCTGGCCTTGGGCCTCAAGCTCGGCTACGTGAACTACTTCGCCAAGGCGCGTAGCGCGCTCCTCAAGGAGCACCTCGGGATAGACGAGCCGGGGCAGTGCAGCGTGCGTTGAACGCGACTCGCCTGTCCGGGGACGGTTTGCGATAGTGTTATCCGGGGCGACATCACGCCGAGGGGAGGGACAGCATGCGACTCCTGATACCGTTACTGCTGCTGGCAAGCATCGCCTCCGCGCCCCTCGCGCGGGCGGATGATACGCCCGCATCCGCAGGCGAGAACGATCTCTCCGATTGCCACGATTCCAGCGATGCCGACGACAATCAGTCGGTGATCGAGCAATGCAGCTCGGCGCTGACGGCCGGCGGCCTGGATAACGAAGAGACCTTCATGGCGTATCTCTATCGCGGCATGGCACACCATAGCCGCAATGAGAACGACGCAGCGGTCGCCGACTTCACCGAGGCCATGGCCTCGGACCCGGATCACAAGGACACGGACTTCGCGCTCTTCGAACGCGGAGCCGCCTATAGCGACGAGGGGCAATACGCGAAGGCGCTGGCGGACTTCGACGCGACCGTGAAGCTCAAGCCGGATGAAGCCACCTACCGTCTGATGCGCGGCAACACCTACTTCAACCTGGAGCGCAACGTGGAAGCGCTGGCGGACCTGTCCAAGGCCATCGAGCTCGATCCGAAGGACGCCGGGGCCTTCTCCGAACGCAGCGTGGTCTATTTCATGCAAGGCGAGTACGCCGCGAGCCTCGCCGATTCGACGCAGTTGCTGCAACTCAAGGCGGACGACGATGCCGCCCACACCGAGATAGGCGAAGCCCACTATTTCCTTGGGCAATATCCCGAGGCCCTCGCCGCCTTCGATGCGCAACTGGCGCATTCGCCGAAGGACGACTACGCCATGACCTGGCGTTATCTCGCGGCACAGCGCGCCGGTCAGGACGGCAGCAAGCCGCTCGCCGCGGCGTTAGAGGGGATAGACGACCACAAGCGCTGGACCTACGTGCTCGGACAGTTGTACCTGGGCAAGGCCAACCGGGAGCAGGTATTGATCGCCGCCGCGGCGGCGGCAGGCACCGATATGGACCTGCAGAAGCAGGTGCTCTGCCAGGTGAAATCCTTCCTCGGCGAGTTCTACCGCAACAGCGGCCAGGCCGCCGCGGCACCGCTGTTCAAGGACGCGATGCAGCTCTGCGCCTCGAATTCCATCGGCCGCATCGTCGCGCAGCGGGGCTTGGCGTCGGTGAAGAAAGCCAAAAAGAACTGATAAGCTACGCTGCGCCGGAGCGGGTCCCCGGGGGATGAAGGCGATATGAGACCGGCTTCCTTATTCTTCGTCGTCACGATGGGGACAAGCTTCTTCGTCCAGGCCGCCCCCACGCCGGACCAACAGGAGCTCATCGCCGGTTGCGGCACCATGGCCCAGGCGGTATTCGAGTTCGCCCAGGCCCGCGACAAGGGTCTCTCCAAGCCCGATGCCTTCACCGCCGTGACCGGTGGCAAGGTCGCCTACGCGGCGAGTTCCCAGGTGGCCGAGACCGAGAACTGGGCCTTCGACCATCCCGATGAACAGGCCATGACCGTGGCTGCCCATTTCCACGGCCGTTGTGTGCTCGATGCCTGGGAGCTCTTGACCCCGATCTCCGACAAGCAGCTTGGCGCAGCCGCGCTGGCCTGCCAGCAGGACCACGCCGGCAAGCCGGTGCAGATCCAGCATTGCATCGACAACAAGACCACGACCATCGTCGCGGATGCCGCCATGCCCATGCCCGAGGCCACCGCGGTGGTCGCGCCGCCGCCCGCGACGCGGGCGGCTAAAGTGGCGATGGCCGCAGCACCCGCCGGTGCCGCGATCGCGCCGGTGCCGGCCCCGCCGCCGGAGGCCACGGAAGTGGCCGTGGTGCCGCCGCCCGCGGCGCCGTCGGCGCAAGTCGCCGTGCTCGACGTGCCTGCCGTCGCCGCGATCGCTTCGGTGCCGGCGCCGCCACCGGAAGCCACGGAGTTGGCCGCCGTGCCATCGCCTGTGACACAGGCCCCCGAGGTGGCGATGGTCAGCGTATCCACCGGCGCGCCGGTCACGCCGGTACCGGCACCACCCCCGGAGGCGACGGATCTGGCCGCCGTGCCGCCGTCTACGATGCAGGCGCCCGCAGTCGCGATGCTCACGCCTTCTGCCGCCGCTGCGATCGCTGCGGTGTCGCCGCCGGTGGAAGCCACTGATCTGACGGCCGAAGCGCCGGCTGCGACGCAGGTGCCTGAAGTCGCCATGGCCAGCGTGCCGGCCGGCGCCGAGATCGCCGCGGTCCCGGCACCACCGCCAGAAGCGACGGACGTCGCTGCCGTGCCGCCGCCGGTGACGCAGGCACCCGAAGTCGCGATGGTCACGGCGTCCACGGGCGCGGCGATCGCGCAGGTATCGGCACCACCGCCGGTGGCGCCACCGGCGCCAGCCCCGGTCGTCCCAGTCTCTGTCGCTGCGGTACCACCACCCGTATCACAACCCGCTGTCGCCCAGACGGCGGATTCCATCTCCGCCGTGGCGACATCGGCTGCGGCATCCAGCAGCGTCCCGCAACTCGCCGTCGCCAGCGCGCTTCCGGTGAGCCTGCCGGGCATCGGCAAACTCAGCATCGGCATGACCATGGCAGACGCGGCGAAGGCCATGGGCCGACGCGGCGACGATGATACGGATGCGCAGGGCAATCCGGCCCGCAGTTTCATGATCAGCGACGGCCACGCTTATATAGAGTTGCTCACGGAGCCCGGCAAGCCCGACGTGGTGTATGGCATCGAGTACCACGGCGGCGCGGATGCCAAAGTGCCGCCGATCCTGGGCGTGAACCTCGGTGACGATGCCTCTGCGGTGTTGAGTCGCGTGGGTGAGCCAAGCAGCCGCAGTCCGGCCCCCTTGGATCGAAGCCTGTGGGCCTACGAAGGACGCAACTATTCCTTCGAGATCAGTTCCGGTGGTGACCTCATCACCGTCCGCATCGTCGGCTACGACGGGCTGAGTACGCCATCTTCCGAACCCTCCGACGCCGCGACGTCTCCGGTCTCGCGGTGACGCGCCCCTCCCCGATGCCGGGCAAGTAAGGGGTCCATCCCGTCGATCTGGTGTTTCCAC
>DATBAJ010000060.1:0-78357 GCA_036271575.1 Gammaproteobacteria bacterium | reverse complement strand
GAGCAGCACGTCGGGACGCGAGTTCGGCGCCAGCGAGTCGAAGCGCTCGATGAAGGCGCGCGTCGAGAGATAGTTCTTCTGCGAGTAGGAGATCTCGGCCAGCTGGGCCAGGGGCTCGAGCATGGTGGGATTCCGGGCCAGGGCCTTGCGGAAATACTGGTCTGCGGCCGCAGGATCCGGGATGCGTAGCGCACACATCCCGGCGTTGGAATAGGCGCCGTCCGGCGTGGAATAACGGGGATTGGCCGCGGCCTTGGTGAAATAGTCGATGGATCCCTTGGCGTCGCCGTTCTGGCAGAGGAACACCGCGTAGTCATTCTCGATCTCAGGATCGTCCGGCGCCTTGTGCATGGCGGTACGGTAGGCGCTCTTGGCGTTGTCCGTGTCGCCATTGGCGCCGTAGATCAAGGCCTCCGCGGTATAGGCGTTGGCGTTGTCCGGGTCCTGTTCGATCGCCTTCTGCACCTTCTGCATCGCCGCATTGCGGTTGCCCGACTTGAGGTATTGGATGGCGAGCGCCACGTTGTCCTGGGCCGCCTGCTTTATGGAGGTCTTGTCGGACTGGAACGGTGAGGTCGAACTCGTGACGCAGCCGCCCAGCAGCAGTGCGATCAGGGGCATGCAAGGCAGGAGACGGCGGATCATGGCTGAGCCTCCAGGTGCTCGCCGCGGCGTTCGGCGCGGCGGATACGGTCCATCACCTTGCCGGCCAGTTGGCCGCAGGCGGCATCGATGTCGTCGCCGCGGGTGCGCCGGGTGATGGTCACGATGCCCTTCTGCCACAGCAGTTCCGCGAAGCGGTCGATGACCGCTTGGGGTGAACGGGTATATTCGGTGCCGGGAAAACTGTTGAAGGGGATCAGGTTCACCTTGCAGGGCACGTCCTTCACCACCTGCGCCAGCTGCTTGGCATGCTCCAGGCTGTCGTTCACGCCCTCCAGCATCACGTACTCAAAGGTGACGTGTACGTGGCGATGATCCTTGGCCGATACGTAGCGGCGGCAGGACTGCATCAGCTCCTCGATGGGATGCACCTTGTTGATCGGCACCAGCACGTCGCGCAGCGCATCGGTGGGAGCATGCAGCGACACCGCCAGCGCCACGTCGCAATCCTCTGCCAGCTTGTCCAAGGTCGGAACCAGGCCCGAGGTGCTCACGGTCACCCGCCGCTTGGACAGGCCGTAGCCGAAGTCATCCACCAGCACCTTGATCGCCGTCAACACGTGCTTGTAGTTGGCCAGCGGCTCACCCATGCCCATGAACACGATGTTGGTGATGGCCCTGTCCGTGCCGGGCTTGGCGCCCAGCTTCTGGTTCGCCATCCACACCTGGCCGATGATCTCGGCTGCGGTGAGGTTGCGATTGAAGCCTTGTTTGCCTGTGGCGCAGAAGCTGCAATCCATGGCGCAGCCCACCTGCGAGGAGATGCAGAGGGTCCCGCGTTCATTGTCGGGGATCAGCACCGTCTCGATGTTGTTGGCGGCGTCCATGCGCAACAGCCACTTGCGGGTGCCATCCTCGGAGAGTTGCTCCGTGAGCACTTCCGGCGGACGCACCTCGGCGGCGAGCTTGAGCTTCTCACGCAGGCCCTTGCCGAGGTCCGTCATCAGCTCGAAGTCGGCGACGCCCTGGTGGTAGACCCACTTCATGAGCTGGCGGGCGCGGAACGGCTTCTCGCCCAACTGGACGAAGAAGGCCTCCAGCGCCTGGCGATCCAGGCCCAGCAGGTTCACTTTGGGGGCATCGGCCGTCACTTGGCTTACCGGCTGCGCGGGCACAGGTCGAGGTCGGCGAAGAAGTACCCGATCTCCTGGCGCGCCGTCTCGGTGGCGTCGGAGCCGTGCACCATGTTCTCATCCACCGTCTGGGCGAAGTCGCCGCGGATGCTGCCCTTGTCGGCCTTCTTCGGGTCCGTGGCGCCCATGATGTCGCGGTTCTTGAGGATCGCGCCCTCGCCTTCCAGCACCGTGACCATCACGGGGCCCGAGATCATGAAGTCCACCAGCGGCTTGAAGAACGGGCGCTCACGGTGCACCGCGTAGAACCCTTCCGCCTGGGCGCGGGTCAGGTGCAGCATGCGGGCGGCGACGATCTTGAGACCGGCCTTCTCGAAGCGGGCATAGACCTCACCGATGAGGTTCTTGGCCACGCCGTCGGGTTTCACGATGGACAGGGTGCGTTCGATAGCCACGAGACATTTCTCCGGACACTTGAGGTTGGATGGATGCCGGAGACAGGCGGGCTTCAGCCCGCCCTGGAGCCCTCAGGGGCCCGGGACTTCCGGCGATTTTCAGACGTGCGATTCTACCGGCTTACGGCCGGTTCAAGCAATGAAATCAGGTGTTTAGAGAGGATTCCAGACGGAAAAAACGCTTTTAGACCGTGAAACTCTCACCGCAGCCGCATTCGTCCTTCACGTTAGGATTCGTGAATTGGAAGGACTCATTGAGACCCTTGCGCACGTAGTCCACCTGGGTGCCGTCGATGTAGACCAGGCTCTCCCGGTCCACCACCACTTTCACGCCCTGGTCCTCGAAGACCACGTCCGCATCGGTGGGATTCTTGGCGTAATCCACCACGTAGGCGAAACCGGAGCAGCCGGTCTTCTTCACCCCCAGGCGCAAGCCCATGGCTCCCGCTTGCTGGTGCAGGTGGTCTTTCACGCGCTCCGCGGCGCTGGGTGTGAGGGTGATGGCCATGTCGCGTAACGCTCCTATCAAGAAAACCCTGAAAAATCCGTCCCAGGATTTTTCAGGTTCGACGAGTCCGGCACGGGGTCCGGACTCGTCTCCGCCGAATCAAGCACTTACGTGCTTGATTCGCGTGCGGTGCGTCCCTGCACCGCAGCGGGTGCAGGGGTAGCTATATTGTACCCCGCTAGTGCGGCCCGCAGTGCGTCCTCCAACAGCAGGGCCGCGTCGCGCTTGGTAGCAGGCAGCCCCAACTCCTCTGCGAGGCCCAGGCCTCCCATGGCCGCCGCCTCGTCCTTGCTGCGCCCCACGACACGTTCGCTCAACACCGAGCAGAGTGCGATGGTGGCAGGACAGCCGTACACGCAGTAGCGCATGGCCTCCACCCGGCCATCGCTCGCGAGCTTCAACTCCAGGCGGATCTCCCGCCCGCGTCGCCGCTCGCCGGCACTGCCCTGCGACACGTCCGGAGTGCCGGCCGGGAAACTACCGGCATTGCGCGGCGCACGGAAGTGCGCCAGCACCGTATCCGTATATTCCATGGAGGCGGCCATGGCTCTCAAGCCGCCAGCGCTGTCAGGCGCCGATACTGTTCGATCACCAGCTCCGCCGCGCGATCCACTTCCGCCTCGGTACTGAAACGTCCCAGGCTGAAACGCAGGCTGGCACCGGCCAGCTGCTCGTCGCGCCCCAAGGCGCGCAGCACGTAAGAAGGCTCCCGGTCCGCGGCATTGCAGGCGGAACCGCTGGAGACAGCCAGTTCCTCACAGGCATACAGAAGGCTTTCGCCCTCCACTCCCGGGAAACTCAGGTTCAGGATGCCCGGCAGGCGCTGGGTGGCGTGGCCGTTCAGCAGCACGCCGGGGATCGCCTGCAACTTATGCCAGAGGCGCTCACGCAAGGCCGTCAGGCGCGGCGCTTCGCTACCCAACAGCTCTCGTGCCAACTGAAACGCCGTACCCATACCCACGATCTGATGGGTCGCGAGGGTGCCGGAGCGCAGGCCCTGTTCGTGGCCGCCGCCGTGGATCAGGGGTTCCAGGTTCACCCGCGGTTCGCGGCGCACGTAGAGCGCGCCGATGCCTTTGGGCCCGTAGACCTTGTGGGCGGCGAAGGACATCAGGTCCACATCGAGATGCTTGAGGTCTATCGGCAGTTTGCCCGCGGACTGGGCCGCGTCCACGTGGAAGGTCGCGCCGTGAGCGCGTACCTGTTTGCCGATGGCCGCGATGTCGTTCACCACGCCCAACTCGTTATTGGCGTGCATCAGGGACACCAGGATGGTGTCCTCGCGTAGCGAGGCCTCGACCGCCGCCGGCTGGATCAGGCCGTCCGCGTCGGGCTTGAGCCAGGTGACCTCGAAGCCCTCTTTCTCAAGTTGTTTGACAGCATCCAGCACCGCCTTGTGCTCGATGCGGGAGGTGATGATGTGCCGGCCCCGGTCAGAGCGGAAATGCGCCGCGCCCTTGATGGCGAGGTTGTCCGATTCCGTGGCGCCGGAAGTGAATACGATCTCCTGGGAAGTAGCGTTCACCAGTGCCGCCACTTGTGCGCGTGCCTCCTCCACCGCTGCACGCGCCGCGCGTCCGGGCCCATGGACAGAGGCGGGGTTAGCGAACAAACCATCCACCGTCAGGCAGTCCGCCATCTTCGCCGCGACCTTGGGGTCCACCGGCGTGGTGGCGGCGTAATCGAGATAGATAGTCATGGCTTTCACCAGCCCACCGCCGCCACGCGGGACGACCGGCTCGCTGCGATGTCCTGCAGCGCCTTCAGCACTGCATCCACGTCAGCCGCTGTGTTGCCCAGACCGAAGCTCACCCGCAGGGCGCTCTTGGCGAGCGCGGGGTCGAATCCCATGGCCAGGAGCACGTGGCTCGGCTCACCCTTGCCGCTGTGGCAGGCGGAGCCGCTGGATACCGCGATGCCGCGCTTGTCCAATTCCATCACCAACCACTCGCCATCCAGGCCTTCGATGCCAAACTGCAGCGTGTTCGGCAGGCGCTCGGCACCGCCCGAGAAGACGCGCGCGCCCGGCAACTTATGCACTTCGGCCTCCAGTACGTCGCGCAATGCGCGTGCATGGTCAGCGCGTTGCTGGAGTTCATACTTGGCGAGTTCCGCCGCCTTGCCGAAACCCACGATGCCTGCGAGGTTCTCGGTGCCGCCGCGCAGGCCCTGCTCCTGTCCGCCGCCGTGCACCAAGGGCTTCAGGTCCACGCGCCTATCGATGATGAGAGCGCCGACGCCGCGGGGACCATTGAGCTTATGGGCCGAGAGTGTCATGAGGTCCGCGCCCAGGACACGGAACTCCACCGGCACTTTGCCCGCCGCCTGCACTGCGTCGCAGTGCAGCAGGGCGCCGGCTGCGTGAGCCCGCGCCGCCATCGCCGCCACATCCTGCAGCGCGCCGGTCTCGTTGTTGGCGAGCATCGCCGACACCAGTCTCACGTCTTTCTTCGACAGCAGCCCCTCGAGCGCTGCGAGATCGTAGCGGCCTTCGCCGTCCACCGGGACGCGTTGCACGGTCCAACCCAGTTCCGCGAGTGCATCGGCTGGGCCTAGTACCGCGCTGTGCTCGATGGCGCCTATCAAGAGTTGTCCGGATGGCGGGCCGTAGCACACGCCCTTTAGGCCCAAGTTATCCGCCTCGGTGCCGCCGCCGGTGAAGATCACTTCCGCGGGTCTCGCGGCCACCAATGCCGCCACCTGCGCGCGCGCCTCTTCCAGGGCGGCATGGGCGGCGCGGCCGGGCTTGTGCACGCTGGCAGGGTTGCCGTGCGCGCCCAAGAGCCACGGCTGCATGGCTTCCAGCACCCGCGGATCCAGGGGAGTGGTGGCGTTGTGATCGAGATAGATGGACATGGTCCCTCAGGAAGCCGCGCGGCTCCGGGGCACGAACTTCAGCACGTGCTCCTGCTTCTGGCGGTCCGATACCTTGCGCACCGAGTCGGACTGCATGAGCTGCGCGAGCGTCACGTTCTGCAGGTACTTGTGCACCTCGCGGGTCAGGCCTTCCCACAGGTCGTGGGTGAGGCAGGCCTTGCCGCCGTTGCAATCGCGCTCGCCGCCGCAGCGGGTCGCGTCGAAGGATTCATCCACGGCGCTGATGATCTCCGCCACCGGGATCTCTGCCGCTGCGCGCCCCAGGTTATAGCCGCCGCCCGGGCCGCGGGTGCTGGCCACCAGACCGCGCCGGCGCAGGCGCGTGAACAGTTGCTCGAGATAGGGAAGCGAGAGGTCCTGACGTTCGGCGATCTCGCTCAAGCATACCGGGCCCTCGCCGTCATGCAGGGCCAGGTCCAGGAGCGCGGTCACCGCGTAACGTCCCTTGGTGGTGAGTTTCATGAGGGCCTCGAGCTTGGGACTCAGAACGGGCCGCTATTATATAACCAACCCTGGAAGTCAGGTATTGCCGCGGCGCCGGGACTTCGGGCTTTGAAGGGCAGATATCAGCCCTCTCAATATATGCACCTCGTTCTGGTCCGGCTGCGCGCGGTGGAACAGGCGCCGGATACGACGCATCAGTTGCTTGGGGTTGGCGGGATCCAGGAACCCCGTCTCCAGGGCTGCCGTCTCGATGTGCTCGAAGAGCTTCTCCATCTCCTCCGCAGTGGCCGGTGTCTCGTCGGACTCCGTCGCAGCGGGGACACTGCCCTGCGCCAGCATGAACTCGTAACCCAGCACCTGCACCGCCGCCGCCAGGTTCAGCGAGCTGTAGTCCGGATTGGAAGGGATATTCACCAGGATGTGGCAGCGTCCCAATTCCTCGTTGGTGAGACCGATGCGCTCGCGACCGAACACCAGCGCAGCATCCTGACCCGCCGCCGCAGCCGCATGCACGCGAGCGATGCATTCGCGCGGTGCCAGCACCGGCGGTCCTAGCCCACGCTGGCGCGCGCTCGTGCCCGCCACCAGGGAGCAGCCGGCGAGCGCCTCGTCCAGGCTCTTCACCACCCGCGCCCGCTCCAGCAGGTCCACCGCGCCGGACGCCCTCGCGCTCGCATCCGCATGCGGGAACTCCAGCGGGCTCACCAGCACCAGATCGGTCAGGCACATGGTCTTCATGGCGCGCGCGGCAGCGCCGATGTTGCCGGGGTGGCTCGTCTCTACCAGCACGATACGGATGCGATTGGCTAAGTCCTTGTCCATTCTGATATTCTACGCACGTACGGCATGTCCGTGCCCGCTCTTTTCCATCCCGCTCACGTTGCAGTTCCAGGAGAGGCTACATGCAGCCCATATTGAACATCGCCATCCGTGCCGCGCGCAAAGCCGGTGACTTCGTGGTCCGCTATGTGGACCGGGTCGATACCCTCACGGTGAAGGCCAAGGAACGCAATGACTTCGTGAGTGAGGTGGACCGCCAGGCGGAAGACGAGATCGTCCAGATCATCCGCGCCGCCTACCCCGACCATGCCATCCTCGGCGAAGAATCCGGCGCCCGCGCCGGTCGCGATGCCGACTGGACCTGGGTCATCGACCCGCTCGACGGCACCACCAACTTCCTGCACGGCTTCCCGGTGTTCTCCGTGTCCATCGCGGTCAAGCACCGCGGCCGCCTCGAGCACGGCGTCATCTTCGATCCCCTGCGCAACGAGCTGTTCACCGCCGCCCGCGGCGGCGGCGCCCAGCTCAACAACAAGCGCCTGCGGGTCACCCAGCTCAAAAGCCTGGAAGGCGCCCTCATCGGCACCGGCTTCCCCTTCCGCGAGAACCAGAATCTCGACCTCTATATGAAGATGTTCGGCGCCGTGGCCTCCAAGACCGCCGGCATCCGCCGCGCCGGTTCCGCGGCACTGGATCTCGCTTACGTGGCCGCTGGCCGCATGGATGGCTTCTGGGAGATGGGGCTGAGGGAGTGGGACATGGCTGCGGGCCTGCTCATGGTCCAGGAAGCGGGCGGTGTCGTCGGCCACTTCGACGGCAGTCCGGGCATACCGGAAAACGGCAGCGTCCTTTGTGGTGGTCAGAAGGTCTTCAAATTGTTGGCGGATGAATTCAAGTCTATCCTCGCCGCCAACTGACGCCGCATCGATCAAAACAAAAAAGGGCGCCTCGCGGCGCCCTTTCTATTTCAGTTACTACGATCTACAGAACCGCGAATATTGTTCCCGATGCAAGGCGCTGACGCCCGAGGAACCGGAGCGTACTCTTAGTGTACGTGAGGATTCCGAGGGCGGCTGTAACGCCGCAGCGGGACAATAGACGCGGTTCGCATCAGGGCATGTCGTCGACGGGTTGGCCGTCCTTCCGCGTGGGCATCAGGTCCGATTTGCTCACACCCAGCATCAGCGCCGTGGCGCTGGCGATGTAGATTGAGGAGTAAGTACCGACGATGATGCCCACGAACAGCGCCAGCGAGAAGCCGTGCAGGATCGGTCCGCCCAGGATCAGCAGCGCGATCACCACCAGCAGCGTCACGCCGGAGGTCATGATGGTGCGCGACAAAGTCTCGTTGATGGCCGCGTTCATGATCTCGATGGGCGTGCCCTTGCGCATCTTGCGGAAGTCCTCGCGGATGCGGTCGAACACCACCACCGTATCGTTCACCGAGTAGCCCATCACCGCCAGCACCGAGGCCAGCACGTTGAGGTCGAACTCGATGTGCAGCAGCGAGAAGAAACCCACCACGAACACCACGTCGTGCAGGGTCGCGGCCACCGCGCCCAGGGCCAGACGCCACTCGAAGCGCAGCACGATGTAGATCAGGATGCCGAACAGGGTCACGGCGAAGGCCAGCGCGCCCTTGGTGGCGAGGTCCTTGCCCACCTCGGGTCCGACGAAGTTCACCTGTTCCAGCTTCACGCCCGGCGAGGCTTTCTGCAGCGCCAACAGCACTTTGTTGCCGGCATCCTTGTCGGACTCACCCTTGGCGGTCTGCAGGCGGATCAGCACTTCCTGGGGCGTGCCGTAGTTCTGCGCTATCGCGTTCTCGAAGCCGCCGGCGGCCAGCGCGCCGCGCACTTCTTTCAGGTCAACGCTGGCGGGATAGGCCACCTGCACGGTCACGCCGCCGGTGAAATCCACGCCGAAGTTGAGCCCGCGGACGGCCAGCGAGGCGATGGCGGCGAGCAGCACCACGATGGACATGCCCATGGCGAGCTTGCGGACGCCGAGGAAGTTGATGTGCGGGACTTTGTGGAAGAATTCCATGGTCGTTTACTCCGAGGCCTATACCGGCAGCTTGTCGAGCTTCCGACCGCCGAACACGCCGTTCACGATGGAACGGGTGCCCATGATGGCGGTGAACAGCGAGGTGATGATGCCGAGCGTCAAGGTCACGGCGAAGCCCTTCACCGGGCCGCTGCCGAACAGGAACAGCATGAACGCCGCGATCAGGGTGGTCACGTGGGCATCGACGATGGTGGCGAAGGCGCGCTCATAGCCGGCGTGGATGGCCGCCTGCGGCGTGTTGCCGTTGCGCACTTCCTCGCGGACGCGCTCGTTGATGAGCACGTTGGCATCCACGCCCATGCCCAAGGTCAGCACGATGCCGGCGATGCCGGGCAGGGTCAGGGTGGCCTGGATCAGCGACAGCAATGCCACGGTCAGCACCAGGTTCATGAACACGGCCAGGTCGGCGATCACGCCGAACACCTTGTAGTAGAGCGCCATGAACACCACCACCAGGACGAAGCCCAGCAGCGCGGCATAGAAACCCTGCTTGATGTTCTCCGCACCCAGGCTCGGGCCCACGGTGCGTTCCTCGATGAAGTCCATGGGCGCCGCAAGTGAGCCCGCGCGCAACATGATCGCCAGGTCCTTGGCCTCGTCCTGTTGCAGGCCCGTGATCTGGAAATTCTTGCTGAAGATGCCCTGGATGGTGGCCACGTTGATGACCGTGTACACCTTGTTGTGGGTGATGACCGGCTGGCCGTCCACCATCTTGGTGTCGCTCTTGGTCTCGATGAACAGCACCGCCATGGGCTTGCCCAGGTTCTGGCGGGTGGTGTCACCCATCTTGCTGGCTGCGGCGGAATCGAGCGTCACGTTCACGTCCGGCGTGCCCTGATCCTGGCTCACGCCGGATTGGGCGTTGATCAGCTGGTCGCCGCTGGCGATCACGTCGCGCTTCAGCAGCACCGGGCCGCCTGCCTTGTTGGTGAACAGCTGGTCATCCAGCGGCACGTGGCTGGTCTGTTGCGCTTCCTGGGCATTGCCGGTGTAGTCCACCAGGCGGAACTCCAGGGTCGCGGTGCCGCCCAGGATGTCCTTGGCATGGGCCGCGTCCTGCACGCCGGGCAGCTCCACCACGATGCTGCTCGCTCCCTGTTGCTGCACGATGGGCTCAGCGACGCCAAGCTCGTTCACGCGGTTGCGCAGGGTGGTGATGTTCTGTTCCACCGCCTGCTGGCGCAGGTCCTGGATATTCTGCGGCGCCATGGAGGCCAGCAAGCTGTTGGGCGCGCTGCCCGGCACCACCGTCAGGTCGGGATACTGGTTCTTCAACAGGTCCCGCGCATTGGCGAGGTCGGTGGGCGATTGCAGGGCGAGGGTGATGGTATCGCCGGTCAGGGACACGTCTTCATAGCGGATCAGCTTGGCGCGCATGGCGCCGCGGATGTCGTTGGAGATGCGCTGCAGCTTGCTCTGGGCCGCGGCGTTCAAGTCAACCAGCAACTGGAAGTGCACGCCGCCCTGCAGGTCCAGGCCCTTGGCCATGGGCTTCATACCCATGGCCTGCATCCAGGCCGGGGTGCGCGGCGCAAGGTTCATGGCTGCGGTGAAGGTCGCACCCAACGACTGGCGGATCACATCCAGCCCATGCAGTTGGGCGTCGGTATCGGGGAAACGCACCACCAGGATCTTGTCCTCGATGGCGGCGACGGTGTAGTCCACCTTGGCGGCCTTGAGTGCCTGTTCCACCTGCTGCTGGTTATCCGTGCTCAGCGCGGCGACCTTGGATGAGACCTGCACCGAGGGATCCTCGCCGTACAGGTTGGGCAGCGCGTAGAACAGGCCCAGCGCGGTGATCACGATCACCAGCAGGTTCTTCCACAATGGATAGCGATTCATGGAGACGTCCCTGGATCAGATGTTCTTGAGGGTGCCCTTCGGCATCACTGCGCCGACGGCCTGCTTCTGGATCTTGACCTCGACGCCGCTGGCGATCTCGAGGGTGACGAACTGCTCGCCGATGTCCTTGACCTTGCCGAGTATGCCGCTGGTGGTGGCCACCTCGTCGCCCTTGCCCAGGTTGGACAGGAGCTGCTGGTGTTCCTTGGTGCGCTTCTGCTGGGGGCGCCACAGCAGGAAGTAGAAGGCCACGATCATGAGCACGATCAGGAGGATCGAGCCCAGGCCGTTGTCCTGGGGGCCGCCGCCGGCGGCGTAGGCATCGGAGATGAAGAAGCTCATGGGGCGTGTCCTGCTGCAAACGAAGCCGGGCGCTTGGGCCCGGCGAGAGGGCGGATTCTACAACGTCCGGCGGTTCGAGGGCAGCGGAACCCCCCGGAAAACCTCAGGAATCGGCCGTATCCTCGCTGCGTCGGGCGGCCAGGAAGCCTTTGGCCCAGGCCGCGAAGCGCCCTTCCCCTATGGCCTCGCGCATGGCGCGCATCAGGGACTGGTAGAAATACAGGTTGTGGATGGTCATGAGCCGGGCCCCCAGCATCTCGCCGCACTTGTCCAGGTGTTTCAGGTAGGCGCGGCTGTAGTTCCGGCAGGTATAGCAGCCGCAGGCGGGGTCCAGGGGCCGGGTGTCCTTGAGATAGGTGCTGTTACGGATGCGCACCACCCCCTCGCTGGTGAAGAGGTGTCCGTTGCGCGCGTTGCGGGTGGGCATCACGCAGTCGAACATATCCACGCCACGAGCCACCCCTTCCACCAGATCCTCCGGCGTACCCACGCCCATCAGATAACGCGGCCGGTCCTTCGGCATGTGCGGTTGCAGGGCATCCAGTACCGCGAGCCGTTCCGTCTCGCTTTCCCCGACCGACAGGCCGCCGATGGCATAGCCGTCGAAACCGATGGCGGTGAGCCCATCCAGGGATTCACGCCGCAGGCCCGCATGCATGCCGCCCTGCACGATGCCGAACAGCGCGGAAGCATGCTCCCCATGGGCCTCTCGCGAACGCTTCGCCCAGCGCAAGGACAGCTGCATGGACTCGCGCGCCTCGCTCTCGCTGGCGGGATAGGGGGTGCACTCGTCGAACACCATGATGATGTCTGACCCCAGTTCATGCTGGATGCGGATGGACTCTTCCGGCGAGAGGAACACCTTGTCGCCGTTCACCGGCGATTGGAAACTCACGCCCTCCTCGCTGATCTTGCGCAACTCGGCAAGACTCCACACCTGGAAACCGCCGGAGTCCGTGAGTATCGGTTTGTCCCAGTGCATGAAGCCATGCAGGTCGCCGTGCAGGCGCACCACTTCAGTGCCAGGGCGTAGCATCAGATGGAAAGTGTTGCCGAGGATGATCTCGGCACCGATCTCCAGCAGGTCTTCTGGCGTCAGGGTCTTCACCGTGCCATAGGTACCCACCGGCATGAAAGCGGGGGTTTGCACGGTCCCACGCTCGAACTGGAGTTCGCCGCGGCGGCGGCCTTCGAATTCGCCGATGAGGCGGAACTTCATACGACCGCCTCGGGTGAACGGCTCACGAACATGGCATCACCATAACTGAAGAACCGGTACTTCTGCTCCACCGCATGTCTATAAGCGCTCATCACCCGTTCCTGGCCGGCGAACGCACAGAGCAGCATCAGGAGGGTGGATTCGGGCAGGTGGAAGTTGGTGATCATGGCATCCACCACCCGGAATTTATAGCCGGGGTAGATGAAGATGTCGGTGTCCCGGTCCATGGGTTCCAAGACATCCGAAGCCGCGGCAGCTTCCAGACTCCGCACGGCCGTAGTACCCACGGCGACGACGCGCTTCCCGGCCTTGCGGGTCTCCGCGACTGCCCGGCACACGTCCTCGCCGACCATGGCTCGCTCGCTATGCATCTTGTGGTCGCGGATGTCGTCCTCCCGCACCGGCTGGAAGGTACCTGCCCCCACGTGCAGGGTCACCCGCGCGCTCCGCACTCCTTTCTTCTCCAAGCTCTCAAGCAGCGGCGCATCGAAATGCAGACCCGCAGTGGGTGCCGCCACGGCGCCCGGCACCCTGGCGTACACCGTCTGGTAGCGCTCCCGATCCTCCACCGCGTCGTCGCGCACTATATAAGGAGGCAGGGGCATGTGGCCGTGGGCATAGAGGAACTCCGGCAGGGTCGCGCCCTGGAACTCGACCTTCAGCAAGCCGCCGTCCCGCTCCAGCATGCGCGCTTCGACCCCGTCGCTGAACAGCACCCGCATGCCGGGGCGCCAGGGCTTGCTGGCCCGGGCGTGCACCAGCGCGGTGCGCACATCCAGGATGCGCTCGATCAGGAACTCCACCGCCCCGCCGGTCTCCTTGCGGCCATAGAGCCGCGCCGGCACCACCTTGGTGTCGTTGAACACCAAGAGGTCGCCGGGTACCAGCAGCGAGGGCAGTTCCCTGAAGCCGCGGTCGGCCATCGCGCCGCTCGCGCCATCCAGCGTCAGCAGACGGCTGGCGCTGCGCTCCGCCAGTGGATGCTGGGCGATGAGGGTCGGCGGCAGTTCGTAGTGGAAATCGCTGCGCTGCATAGGCAGCGAATGTTACAGCAAAAAAAAGGCGGCCTTTGCGGCCGCCCAAACGGGGGTCCAACGTCCAACAAGAAACTAGCGTCCCTGGTCACTCCCATCATCACCGCCGTCGAATATCAGCCCCGACCAGTTGAACGCACTGGAGCTGTCCTCGTCGCCGGCCTTGGGCATGGTCACGTTCAGGCTGACCGGCTTGCCCTTGCGCATGATGTCGAGCTTCACGCTCTCGCCCGGGCCATAGGAACTCAGGATGCGCATGGCATGGGGCGCGTTGCCCGGATCACGGCCGCCCACCTGCACGATCACGTCGCCTTCCTGCAGTTGCAGCACCGAGTCCTTGGGCATGTGCAGCACCAGGAGACCCTTATCGGTACCGAAGTACTGGCCCAGGCCCGGCGTCATGGCCACGAGTTGCATCTCACCCCAGTGGCTGCCGGGACCGAAGAACATGTTGAAGCCCCGCCACGGGCCCACCGGTGTGGTGGGAGGCGTCGGTGGCATGGGCGGGATCGGAGCCATGGGCGGGATGGGGGGCATCGGCGGCATAGAGAAGGCGAAGCGGCCCATCCCGGAGAGGTTACCGGCAGTGACGTTCGCCGTGGCGCTCTTGCCACCGCGGGTATAGGCCACCTTCAGGGTGTCGCCTGGCTTGGTGTCGCGCATGAACTCCACCAGCTTATCGGAGGCACCGTCGTCGCCGGAAGCCTTGAAGCTCGTGCCGTTGATGCCGGTGATCACATCGCCCTCGCGCAGTCCGGCTTTCTCCGCCGGACCGCCGGGCGTCACGGCCGAGACGGTCACGCCGGCGTTCTTGGCATCATCGTCGTCGCCAAGGTCGATACCGAGGAAGCCGCGATGGTTGAGGTTCTCCATCCGTGCCCGAGCCTCCGCCATCCGGGTCATGGCATCGCCGTTCAGCTGCATGGAGAGCTCTGCCACCCGGCGCGCGTCTTGCTGCAGCTGCTGGCGCGCCTGTTCCAGTTGTTGTTCCATCTGCTGCTGGTCCTGCACGGTGCCGCTCGGCGCGGGCGTGCCCTTCGACGGCGCCGGCGGCGCGGAGCTGTCAGCGAAAGCCGGCGGTAGCGTCGCCAGGCCTCCCAGCATCATCACCGTGAACTTCAGGCTGTTCATGACATCCACCTCGTTGCTGTATCCATCAGATGCCGGCGTCCGCCACCTGGGCGTAACGCACAGCGGCCAGGGATTGCAGCAGGTTCACCCGCTGCTTCCAGAGTTGCACCATATGCGGGTCGTCGTTGTCCACGCCCGCCGCGCTGTTGATCTCGTAGTCCACGACAGCGATGCGGTCTTCCAGCGCCGCCACGGTGCTGGCGGTATCCGCGCTCACCGCCATGCTGTCCGCCGGACCGTCCAGCTTCAGCACCGCGCGTTCCAGGTAGCGGGACTGGGCCATGAGCTGGTTCACGTCCGCCGGCTGGCCGCCGCTGGGGGTCACCACCGCCGTGTCGTTGCGCGCCGGCACCGGCTTCACATGCAGGTTCACCACCAACAGCGCCGCCGCCGCGGCGGTCGCCGCGAGCCCAAGACCGGCGGCCGGCAACCAGCGGCGGCGGTACCGCGACCGGTCCGATGCGACCGCGATGCGCTGCCAGGCGTCGGGCGGCGGTAGAGGATCGGCCAGCGCCGTGAGCCGCTCGCATGCTGCCAACAGGCCGTTCAGCGCCGCGGCACACTGCCCACAACCGCGTACGTGCTGCTGCACTTCCACCGAGACCGGCTCCTCGTCGCGGAGCCCGATCAGCTGTTCAAGACTGGCATGCATGGTTCCACCTCATCCGGCCTTCCGGCCCATTGCCGCATCCGCACGTAAGCCCGTGCCAGCTGCGACTTCGAGAAACTCGGGGTCGCGTGCATGAGCCGCGCGATCTCCACATGTGTATAACCTTCCACGTCGTGCAGCCACACCACCGCACGCGCCTCCGGTGAGAGGGCATCCAGGGCCCGCTCCACGTCCAGACCCTTGTCCGGCGGCGGCTCGTCCGCCGTGAGCCATTCCTCCACCGGCGTGCCGTCGTTCCCTGAGCTCATCGGCAGGCGGAAGCGGTGCCAATGGGAACGCAGCTGCATCAGGCATTCGTTCACCGCGATGCGCCGTATCCACATGCCGAGCGGCGCCTCGCCGCGGAACTTCGACAGACCCTTCAACACCTCGATGAAGGTCTCCTGCAGCACGTCGTCCGCCAGATCCGCGCGTCCGAGCATGCGTCGCGCCAGGCCGAACACCGGCTGGCCGAAAGCCGCATAAAGCTCCGCCTGGGCGCCACGGTCGCCCGCCCTGGCCCGTTCCAGCACCCCATCCGGGATGCTCTGGTCGAAGCGGCTGCTCATATCCTTAAGATGCTCCGGAAAGCCAAAAGGTCGCAAAACAGGCAGGGGATCCCTTAAGCGTCGGGCGGTGGTGAGACCACCACCTCTATATATGTATTCAGGCCGGGTGCCGCGCCAACACCCAGGCCCCGCGCAGGCCCAGGCGGTCATCGCTGGTCAACTGCACGGATACCCCTGCCAACTGGCCTGAGAGCCGTCCCTTGTCGTCGAAACCCTTCAGGAATGCTTCGCCATCGAAGCAGGACCCCAGGCCCGCCAGCACGCCGCCCATGAGCCAGACCCCGCCCGTCGCCGGCCCCGCCAACACCAGGTCGCCGGCGAAGGCGCCCAGCAGCTGCGAGAAATGGCGCACTGCCTGGGTCGCCACGGCCTCCTCAGCCTTGGCGCGCCGCGCCACCTCGGCTGCCGCCAGGATCTCGCCATGGCGCAGATAGGCGTCCATGGCCGCGAGGCCCGAACCCGACAGCACCCGCTCCCAACTGATGCGCGCCCCATGCTTGCGCTGCAACTCCTTCAGGAACCCGAGCGCCCACTCATCCATGGCGGCGAACCCGGCGTGGCCACTCTCGGCCGCATCCACCTGCACCTGATCGCCCGCTTTGGACCAATACGCGGTGCCGACGCCGGTGCTCACGCTGATCACCACCTGGCGGCCTTGGTCCGAGCCGTGTCGTAACTCCCTAAGTCCCTGCGGCGGGCCGTCCGACAAGGCCCAGGCCGCCGCCGCCAGGTCGTTGAGCACGCCTACGCTGTGGAAACTGAAAGTACGTTGCAGCGCCTCGGCGTCGATGCTCCAGGAGAGGTTGGTGAGCTTGGCGCGGCCCCCGTGCACCGGTCCTGCCACCGCCAGCATCGCGCGCACACCCGCGCCGTCGTGGAGCTTGAGGCGCTTCAACGCCTCCGCCACCAGCGAATCCATATCCTTGAAATCAGCGCTCGGTAACTCGAGCAGCGCATCCGGCGTGAAACGCTCGGAGTCTCCCGTCAGCAGGAACCGTGCGTGGGTCCCGCCGAGATCGGCCGCCAGGATCTTGCGTGCTTGCATCGAGGTCGCCCTCTACGTAGGACGGCTAAAGTATGACATCCGGCCCACTGCCGGTATTCATGCAGCGGTCCCGCCCGTGGCGGCGCGATCGGCGAACACCACCGAGTACCGCGACTCCACCCGGCCCGCCGGGATGGAGGGATCGCCGTTCAACAGCCGGTCCAACATGGATGACTTGTCGGCACCGGTCACCAGCCATAGCCGGTGACGCGCGCGATCCAAGGCGGGATAGGTCAAGGTCATGCGGCGCCGACCCTGGTAGATGGCGGTCACCGCTACCTCTTCGTCGCGCACCTCCAGCACCGGATCCTCCGGCACCAGGGAAGCGGTGTGGCCGTCGTCGCCCAGGCCCAGATGCACGATGTCGAACACCGGCGGTGAACCGGCCAGCGCCTCCAGGGTCTTGGCGTAGCGCCGCGCCGCGGCCACCGGATCGTCCGCTTCCGCGGGCATGCGATACACCTGCTTGCGAGGCAGGGGCACCCGATCCAGGAGATCGTGCTGCAGATGGGTCAGGTTGCGTGCCGCATCGCCCAGCGGCGCAAGGCGTTCGTCCACCTGCACCAGATGCACGGACTTCCAGGGGACATCGGCTTCTGCCAAGGCGGCGAACATGGCCTGGGGCGTGCGCCCTCCGCTCAACGCCAGCACGCAGCGGTTGTCACGCTGCACCGTCTGCCGGATATGGCGGGCGATCCATTGCGCCGCTTGCCCGGCGGCGGCGGCGGGGTCCTCAGCCACGTAGATCTGCATGCCGCGCTCGGCCTGCGCCATGCGTGCCTGCGGCGTAGCCGGGTTCACGCCTTGGTCCGCGGCACGTGCCAACCACCATAGCGGGCGGTGAGCGCATCCGCTTGCGGCGGTCCCCAGCTACCCCGGGCGTACTCGTGCAAAAGCGTGGGCTGCTGCAGCACCGGTTCCATGATGCGCCAGGCCTGCTCCACGCCGTCTTCACGGTCGAACTGCGACACGTCGCCACGGATGGCGTCGCCGATCAGGCGCTGGTAGGCGCTCATGCCCTCGTGCTCGCGGTCGCAGACGAAGAGCTCCATGTCCTCGCCCACCATCTCCGGACCGGGGCGTTTGGCGCGCATGCCGATGCCGATGGCCATCCGGTCCGGGCCCAACTGGAAGCGCACGTGGTTGGCATGCCGCGGCCGCCGCTCGGCGAACACCTTCTGCGGAGGGCGTTTGAGTTCCACCATCACTTCCGTGGCGGTCACCGGCAGGCATTTGCCGGCGCGGATGAAGAACGGCACGCCGGCCCAGCGCCAGGAGTCGAGGTGCAGGCGCAGGGCGGCGAAGGTCTCGGTGTCCGAGTCCGGCGCCACCTCCGCCTCTTGCCGGTAGCCCCGGTACTGGCCGCGCACCACGTCCTCCGCCGTGAGCGGGCGGATGCTCTTGAACACCTTCACTTTCTCGTCGCGGAAGGCCTCGCCGCCCTCGCCCTGCGGCGGTTCCATGGCCAGCATGGCCACCACCTGCAGCATGTGGTTCTGCACCACGTCGCGTATCGCGCCCAGGGACTCGTACAACTTGCCGCGGCTGCCGATGCCGAACTCTTCGGCCATGGTGATCTGCACGCTGCGTATCTGGTTGCGGTTCCAGATGGGTTCGATGAAGCTGTTGGCGAAGCGGAAGTACGGCAGGTTCAGCACCGTCTCCTTGCCGAGATAATGGTCGATGCGCAGGATGGCGTCCTCATCGAACAGGCCATGCAGGGTGCGGTTCAGCGCGCGGGCCGAGGCCAGATCGCGGCCGAAGGGCTTCTCCGCCACCACCCGCGCACCGCGGGTGGCCTCGATCCTGCCCAAGCCTTTCACCACGTCGCCATAGGTCTCCGGCGGGATGGCCAGGTAATACAGCGGGTGCTGCGCGCCATCCAGCGCCTTCTTCAGCTTGTCGAAGGTGGCAGGATCCCGGTAATCGCCCGGCACATAGTGCAGCATGCCCGCGAGCTTGCTGAAAGCATGCGGATCCAAGGCGTGTTGCCGCTGCACGCTCTCACTGGCGCGTTCGCGCAGTTGTTGGTCGCTCCATTCCGAGCGGGACACGCCGATCACCGGCATGTCGAAGTGCTCGTGCTTCACCAGCGCCTGCAGCGCGGGGTACAGCATCTTGTTGGCGAGATCGCCGGTGGCGCCGAACAGCACCAGGGCATCGGAGGCAGGTCGCTTCATCACGAGCCCTTCCCGCCGGGGTGGCCGCCGAACTCGCTGCGCATGGCCGAGAGCAGGCGGTTGGCGAAGTCGGATTCGCTGCGTGAATCGAAGCGCGCGTAGAGCGCGGCGCTCAGCACCGGCGCCGGTACCGAGGTGTCGATGGCGGCCCGCAGGGTCCAGCGGCCCTCGCCGGAATCCGCGACCTGTTCGCGGAAACCCTTCAGTGCGCCATCCGCCAACAGGGCGTGGGCGCTCATATCCAGCAACCAGGAGCGGATCACGCTGCCGCGCCGCCACACCTCGGTCACTGCCGCGAGGTCGAAGTCGTACTGGTAGGCAGTGGGATCATCGAGCGGCGCGGTCTCCGCGTCGCCATGCTGCGCCACCTTGCCGGCATTGGCGTGAGCCAGGATGTTCAGGCCCTCCGCGTAAGCCTGCATCATCCCGTATTCGATGCCGTTGTGGATCATCTTCACGAAATGCCCGGCACCGTTGCCGCCGCAGTGCAGATACCCCTGCTCGGCGGGAGCCGGCGCGCCCTCGCGCCCAGGCGTGCGTGGCGCTGCATCGCTGCCCGGCGCCAGGGTCTTCAATATCGGCTCCAACCGCTGTACCGGCCCCGCTTCGCCACCCACCATCAGACAGTAGCCCGCATCGAGGCCCCAGACACCGCCGCTGGTGCCGATGTCCACATAGTGGATGCCGCGGCCCTTGAGGACGCCGGCGCGGCGGATGTCATCACGATAGTGAGAGTTGCCGCCGTCGATCAGGATATCTTCAGCCTTCAGCGAGCTGCCCAGTGTCTGGTAGGTCTGCTCCACCACGGCTGCCGGCAGCATCATCCATACCGCCCGCGGCGCCCGGAGCTTGTGCACGAGATCTTCGATGGACGCCGCGCCGATGGCGCCCTTCTCCGCCAGCGCGGCGACCGCCGGTGGATGGATGTCGTACACGACGCATTCATGACCGGCACGCATCAGCCGCTGCACGATGTTGCCGCCCATGCGGCCCAACCCGATCAATCCGATTTGCACTGGCGACCTCTCTGCGCGGAGTCAACTCCGCGCGCTTGTACTCACATTACTACCACGCTCCCACCGACGCAGATTTGACGCCCCCGCCCATCCTGAGCCACCGCGATTGTGTCGATTATGATACGGAACGGCGGATGGATTCCGCCTTATGTGCAGCCGCGCACGGAAATCCTGAGACCGGTGTCGAGAATGGGAAGCACCACCCCAGGAGTGCATCGCATCATGGACCTAAGCGCGGCCAAGAAGCCCACCCAGCGCCTGCAGGATCTCGGCCAGAGCCTGTGGCTGGACAATATCGACCGCAAGCTGCTGCGAAGCGGCGCGTTGCGGCGTTACATCGATGCGATGTCGGTGACCGGCCTCACCTCCAACCCCACCATCTTCGACAAGGCCATCGGCGATTCGGACGCCTACGATGCCGCCATCCGCAAGGCTGCACCGCAGGCCCTATCCACCGAAGCCCTGTTCTTCGACCTCGCGCTGCAGGATCTCACGGAAGCGGCGAAGCTCTTTGAACCTGTCTTCGATGCCAGCAAGGCCATGGACGGCTGGGTATCCCTGGAAATCTCACCGCTCCTGGCGGATGACACCGCGGGCTCGGTGCAAGCCGCCGTGGAACTGCATGCGCGGGTGAAGAGCCCCAATTTATTCATGAAGATCCCCGGCACCGCGGCCGGCGTGCCCGCCATCGAGGAAGCCATCTTCAAGGGCGTGCCCGTCAACGTGACCCTGCTGTTCTCCCGCGAGCAATACCTGGCGGCCGCCGAGGCCTACCAGCGCGGCATCCAGCGTCGGATGGATGCGGGCCTGGACCCGCGGGTGCATTCGGTGGCCTCGCTGTTCGTCAGCCGCTGGGATGTGGCCGTGGCCAAGCAAGTGCCCGCGGAACTCGTGAACCGGCTTGGGATAGCCGTATCACAACAGGTGTACCGCGCTTATTGCGAACTGCATGGCTCCTCCCGCTGGCGCACGCTGGCCTCCGGCGGTGCCCTGAAGCAGAAACTCCTGTGGGCCAGCACCGGCACCAAGGATCCCCAGGCCTCCGACACGCTGTACGTGGAGGCGCTGGCGGCGCCGGACACCATCAATACCATGCCGGAGAAGACCCTGCAGGCCTTCGCCGAACACGGCAGGCTGCGTGGCGTCATGGCACCGGACGGGGGCGACAGCCGGAAAGTGCTGGATGCCTTCACCGCGACGGGGATCGACATCCCCGCGCTCGCAGGGCGACTCCAGCAGGAAGGCACCGCGGCTTTCACCAAATCCTGGCACCAGTTGATGCATCAGGTTGCAGAAAAGTCCAAGCACCTCAAGGCGAGCGCGGCATGAGGGGCAGTTCCTCCCGGGTCGACGGCACCGGACTCACCGCTTCCGCCGCTTGGCGCGCGCTGCACCTGCACTCCCGCGAGATCCGCCGCCAGCATCTCAGGAAGCTGTTCGCCGATGACCCGGGCCGCGGCGAGCGTTTCACGGCGGAAGGCGCCGGCTTGTTCCTGGACTATTCCAAGAACCTCATCACCGACGAGAGCCTGCGGCTGCTGTTGGACCTCGCGGAGCAGTGCGGCCTCAAGCGCCGCATCGCGGCCATGTTCGATGGCGAGAAGATCAACGTCACGGAGAAGCGCGCGGCCCTGCACGTGGCGCTGCGCGCTCCCAAGGACGAGTCCATCCTGTTGGACGGGGTGGACCTGGTGCCCCAGGTCCACGGAGTGCTGGACAAGATGGCAGCCTTCGCCGGCGAGATCCGCAACGGCCAGCGCTTGGGCTATACGGGCAAGCGTATCCGCAACATCGTCAACATAGGCCTGGGCGGTTCGGACCTGGGACCGGTGATGGCCGACGCCGCGCTGCGCCAGTACAGCCGCCGCGACCTCGGCTTCCGTTTCTTATCTAACATCGACGGCACCGACTTCGAGGAAGTCACCCGCGGCCTGCAGCCCGCCGAGACCATGTTCATCGTGAGTTCCAAGAGCTTCACCACGCCGGAGACCCTCGCCAACGCCCACAGCGCGCGCCGCTGGTGCCTGAGCAAGCTCGGCGGCGAACGGGCCATCCCCAGGCACTTCGTGGCGGTATCCAGCAGCCCGACCGAGGTCGCCCGCTTCGGCATCCCCCGTGACAACCTGTTCCGCATCTGGGACTGGGTGGGCGGCCGCTACTCCATGGATTCGGCCATCGGCCTCTCCACCATGATCGCCGTGGGCGAGGAGAACTTCCGCGCCATGCTCGCCGGCTTCCATGCCATGGACCGGCACTTCCGCACCGCGCCATTCGCCTCGAACCTGCCCGTGCTCATGGGCCTGCTCGCCGTCTGGTACGGCAACTTCTTCGACGCGCAATCCGTGGCCGTGCTCCCCTACGATCAGTACCTGCGGCACCTGCCCGCCTACCTGCAACAACTCACCATGGAGAGCAACGGCAAGCACGTGGACCAGGACGGCACGCCGCTGGACTATGCCACCTCGCCGGTCTACTGGGGGCAGCGCGGCGTTAACGGCCAGCATTCCTTCTATCAGTTGCTGCACCAGGGCACGCGCTTGGTGCCCTGCGATTTCATCGGCTTCTGCCAGAGCCTGAATCCCCTGGACGGTCATCACGACAAGCTGATGGCCGCGCTGTTTGCGCAGACTGAAGCCCTGGCGTTCGGCAAGACCGCGGCGCAGCTCAAGGCCGAGGACGTGCCGGACTGGCAGATACCGCACCGGGTGCTGGAGGGCGACCGGCCCAGCAACACCCTGCTGGCCGAGCGCCTCACACCCCAGAGCTTCGGCGCGCTGATAGCGCTCTACGAACACAGCGTGTTCACCCAGGGCGTGATCTGGAACATCGATTCCTTCGACCAATGGGGCGTGGAGCTGGGCAAGAGCCTGGCGAGGAATACGCTACATGAGCTGGAAGATATGGGAGAGCCGGAACTGCGGCATGACAGCTCCACCAACAACCTCATCCGGCGGTATCGGCAGCAGCGGCAGGTAGGGAAAAGCGGCTGAGGGCGGGAAAAGCAGGACTGCAGCGGCATGCTTCCATGCCGCTGCAGTTGTCCACGGGGACCCTTGGGATCCCGCTGATGCTCCCCTTGAGCAACGTCTGGCGCAAATGATAGCCAAAGGCCCTGGCCTCACCCATCGGGGAAACCCTGATTCCGGCTCAGTGCCTGACTGAAGCGGGGGCTGAAGCGGCGGTACAATAGCGCCGGCCGACATACCCGCATCCCTGCCTGGAGTCGACGCATGGAGTCACTGGATCCGGTCCTGCTCTCGCGGATGCAGATGGCCTTCACGCTCAGCTTCCACATCCTGTTCCCGACGCTCACCATCGGTCTCGCCGTCTTCCTCGCCATCCTCGAGAGCCTCTGGCTCAAGACCGGTGATGAGTTCTACAGGCGCCATTATCACTTCTGGGTGAAGCTGTTCGCCCTCACCTTCGGCGTGGGGGTCGTCTCCGGCGTGGTGCTGTCCTACGAGTTCGGCACCAACTTCGGCCGGTTCTCGGCCATCGCCGGCAGCGTGGTGGGCCCGCTCATGAGCTACGAAGTGCTCACCGCCTTCTTCATGGAGGCGGGTTTCCTCGGCATCATGCTGTTCGGCTGGAACCGAGTCGGCAAGGGCCTGCACTACACGGCCACGCTGCTGGTGGCCGCCGGCACCGTGACCTCCGCGTTCTGGATCCTGTCGGCCAACTCCTGGATGCAGACGCCCGTGGGCGCGATGCTAAGGGACGGCGTCTTCTATCCGCTGGACTGGTGGCAGATCGTCTTCAACCCCTCTTTCCCATACCGCCTGGTGCACATGCTGCTGGCGGCGCTCCTGAGTTCCAGCGTGTTCGTGGCGGGCGTCTCCGCCTGGCTTTGGAGGAAGGGGTCCGAGCCGCGCTTCGGCCGCTTCAGCTTCCGCTTCGCGATCGTCGCGGCGGCGATCCTCGCGCCGCTGCAGATCCTGGCCGGCGACCAGCAGGGACTGGTGGCCGAGAAGTATCAGCCCATCAAGGTCGCTGCCATCGAGGGCCGTTGGGAGACCGAAGCCCATGCGCCGCTGGTACTGTTCGGCTGGCCCGACACCGCTACGCGTCGCAACCTGTACTCCATCGAGATCCCGGAGGCCGGCAGCCTCATCATCAAGCATCACGCGGACGGCGTGGTCACCGGTCTCGACTCGGTGTCTCCCGAAGATTGGCCCGTGGTGCCGGTGGTGTTCTTCGCCTTCCGCATCATGGTGGGGCTCGGCTTCCTGATGCTCGCCTACGCCTGGCTCGGCCTGTGGTATCTCAGACGGCGTGAAGATCGGTCACCGCGATGGTTCTTGACCGCGGCTGTATGGATGGTGCCGGCGGGTTTCGTCGCCACCGTGGCCGGCTGGTGGGTCGCTGAGACGGGCCGCCAACCCTGGGTGGTGTATGGCTTGCTGCGCACCGCGGATGTCGCCACCGAAGTACCGGGGGGCCAAGTGCTCTGGTCCCTGCTCACCTTCATCGTCGCCTATACGGTGGTGATGGCGGCCTACCTCTATTACATGATCAAGGTCATCCGCGGCGGTCCGGCCGCGGCGAAGCCGCCGGAGCCCGCTGGCGGCAAGTCATCGCCGGCCCGACCCGCCTTCGGCGGCGTGGAGGACAAGTGATGCACCTGCTACCTCTGGTCTGGGCCGGCATCATCGCGCTCGGCGTCGCCATCTACGTGGTGATGGACGGCTTCGATCTCGGCATCGGCATCCTGTTCCCCTTCGCCCGCAGCCACGAACACCGCGACATCATGATGAACACCGTCGCGCCGGTCTGGGACGGCAATGAGACCTGGCTGGTGATGGGCGGTGTGGGCCTGTTCGCGGCCTTCCCCCGCGCCTACGCTATCCTGCTGCACGCCCTCTACATCCCCTTGATCCTGATGCTGGTGGCGCTGATCTTCCGCGGCATCTCCTTCGAGTTCCGTTTCAAGGCCCACAGCAGCCGCTACCTCTGGGATGCGGCTTTCTGCGCCGGCTCCGTGCTCACGGCGCTCTGCCAGGGCATCACCCTCGGCGCCGTGGTGCAGGGCATCTCGGTGGTGGACGGCCGTTACACCGGCGGCAGCTTCGACTGGCTCACGCCCTTCAGCCTGTTCACGGGCCTGAGCGTGGTGGCCGGCTATGCCTTGCTGGGATCCAGCTGGCTCATCATGAAGACCGAGGGGGATCTCCTGGACTGGTGCTATCGCATGGCGCGCCGCAGTCTGCTGCTCATGCTCGTCGCCGTCGCCATCGTCAGCATCTGGACGCCGCTCATGTCTGCGGCCATCCGCGAGCGCTGGTTCTCATTGCCGAACTTCTACTATCTCTCCCAAGTGCCGCTCGCCACGCTGCTCCTGGCCGCCGGTCTCGGGTACGCGCTCAAACGCCGTCATGACTACGTACCGTTCTACTGCAGCGTGGGACTCTTCATGCTGGCCTACCTCGGGCTCATCATCAGCATCTGGCCCTACATCGTGCCGCGGGCCCTCACGTTCGAGCAGGCGGCGGCACCGGAGTCCAGCCAGGTGTTCACACTGGTGGGCTTCCTCATCGTCATCCCCGTCATCCTCACCTACACCATCGCCGGTTACTACATCTTCAGCGGCAAGGTGAAAGCCGGCGAGCACTACCATTGAGGGCGCCGGGTCCGCGGCTCAGGGCCTGGCTGTGGTTCCTCGGGATCTATCTCGCGTCGGTCGCCGTGTTCGCCATCGTCACGGGCGCTCTGCATCTTTTCACGCGCGCCTGAACGCTGTCCCGGCAGGGACCCCCGGAGTCGCCGCGACGAGTGCCCGACAGATACGTCGTATGACAGCTATAGAAGCCGGCCCAGCGGGCGGCGCTACCTTATAATCAGGTAGAACCCCTAGTCGTCGCCTCCGGGAAAATCCCGCATGTCCCAATCCGGCCCTGTCCGCCTCGTCCGGCCCCGCTGGTGTGCCAGCCTGCTGCTGGCGGCGGCGCTGGCGGCGTCCGCGGCCGGAGCCCAGGCCAACGTCATCAGGGTCGCGGCCGCGGCGGTGGGTGCGGGCAACAATTCCTGTTCCCTGGTGGACGCCATCAACGCCGCCAACAGCAACAGCCAGACCGGCGCCTGTCCCGCGGGCGACGACAAGACCAACGGCGGCGATGTGATCGTGCTCGCCGCCGGCACCTACAAGATCGGCACCGCCGACAACGACTGGTACGGCCCCAACGGTCTGCCGCCCATCACCTCCAGGATCACCATCGTCGGCGACCCCAAGGGCACCGTCATCATGCGCAGCCCCAACCAGGGCGTGTCGCCGTTCCGCATCTTCTATATCGGCGGCGGCGAATCCTTGAGCGCTTACAACCCGCCCCAGGACGGCAACGGCAAGGTCGTGTTCACCAGCTTGCCGTCCCACGGCAACCTCACGCTCATCAACCTCACGCTGGAGAACGGCTTGGCGCAAGGCGGCGCCGGCGGCAGCAGCGCGCTGGGCGGCGGCGGCGGTGGACTCGGTGCCGGCGGCGCCATCTACAACCAGGGCACGCTCACGCTCCAAGGCGTGACCCTGGTGGGCAACCAGGCCAGCGGCGGCGCCGGCGGCAGCACCAACACCACCAACAACGGCGATCCGGGCGGCGGCGGCGGCATGGGCGGCAGCGGCGACAGCTTCGGCGAAGGCGGCGGTTTCAGCAGTAACCCGCCCTGGCCCGACAGCAACACCCCGCCCGGCGAGTTCGGCAACGGCGGCGGCCCCGGCCAGGCCGGCGGCGTGGGCGGCGGCGGCGGCAACGGCAAGAACGGTGGTTTCGGTGGTGGTGGCGGCGGCATCAACGGGTTCGGCGGTTTCGGCGGTGGTGGCGGCGGGATCAGTCCCGGCGGCTTCGGCGGCGGCTTCGGCCTCGTCTTCGACGGCGGCGGCGCAGGCATGGGCGGCGCCATCTTCAACGAAGGCGGCAGCGTGACGCTGCAGAACTGCACCCTCACTGCCAACAGCTCACAAGGCGGTGCCGGCGGCGCGGCCGGATTCGGTCAGGCCGAAGGACTCGGCGCCGCGATCTTCAACCTCAACGGCAGCATCACCATCAGTTACTCCACGCTGGCGGGCAATACCTTGTCCGGATCCGCCGTGTCCGGCGGCGCGGTCTACAGCCTGCGGCTCGCCACACCCGGTTCGCCGGCGGCCGACGCTTCCGCAGCCGCCAGCCTGGATGTGGACTCATCGATCATGTACGGCTCCCTGCAGCTCACCACCGATACCTCCGGCAACACCACCAGCAGCGCCGCGATCGACTGCGAGAACGCCGGCGGCAGCTTGAGCGGCGGCCACGATGTGGTCGGCCCGACTTCCGCCTCCTGCCTCGTGGGCAGCGACCAGTTCACCAGCCCCGCGCTGCTGCCGCTCGCCAACAACGGCGGCCCGACCCAGACCATGGCCATCATCATCGGCGCGGCGTTCAACGGCGGGAACACCAGCGGTGCGCCGCTGCTCGACCAGCGCGGCTACGTGCGGGACGTGGCGCCGGACATCGGCGCCTATGAATTCAGCTTCACCCAGATCAAGGCTCCCGCCGTCAGCGGGCTGCAGGACGCCACGGCCATCGCCGGCGGCAGCGCCTCGCAGCAGGCCTTCAACCTCAGCGGCAACACCGGCAGCCAACCGCACCTCGGTGTCGCCGTTACCTCCTCGGACAGCTCGATCCTGCCTGCCGCCAGCCTCACGCTCTCCTCCAATTGCGGCGCGAGCCTGGCGCTGGATGCCTGTTCCCTGAGCGTCAAGCCCACCGCCAAGGGTACCGGCACGGTCCTGGTGACCCTCTCCGTCACCAACGGTTACGGCCAGACCGGCTACGGCAGCTTCACCCAGACCATCATCCCGCCGGCACCGGTGGCGAAGGACGACGATACTCTCACAGTGGCGTCGGGCCAGACCTTGAATGCCGCCTTGTCCGCCACCGAAGCGCTCGATGCCACGCTGAGCTTCATCATCGTGACCCAGCCAGCCCACGGCAAGCTCAAGCTCAGCAGCGCCGGCAGCAGCGCCTTCACCTACACGCCGAACGATGGCTTCATCGGTTCCGACAAGTTCACCTGGAAGGCCAACGACGGCAGCCTGGATTCCAACCTTGCCACCGACAGCATCACCGTGACCTTGCCGCCTCCGCCGCCGGGCGCACCCACGGTCTCCAACCTGAGTTTCAACATCACCGAGAACACCGCGTTCAGCGGCACCCTCACCGCCACCGGCAGCGCCTCGCCCAGTTTCGCCGTCGGCACTGCACCCAGCCACGGCAGCGTCAAGATCACCGACGCCAGCACCGGCGCCTTCAGCTACACGCCGGCCACGGGCTTCACCGGCAGCGACAGCTTCACCTACACCGCCACCGACACCGTGCTCAAGGCCAAGTCCAACCCGGCCACCGTCAGCCTCTCAGTCAGCACCACTGGTACCGGAGGCGGCAGCAGCGGCGGTGGTAGTAGCGGCGGAGGCAGCGGCGGTGGAAGCGGGAGTGGTGGGAGCGGAAGCGGCGGGAGCAGCGGTGGCGGAGGCGCCAACAGCGTGGCGCCCATCGCCAGTGCCATGACGCTTGCCACCTATTCCGGCACACCGGTGAAGGGCACGCTCAGCGCCAGCGACGCCGCCGGCAATGCGCTGACCTTCACCGCGAGCAAACCCGCCCATGGCAGCGTCGCCGTGACGGCGGCGAGTGGCGTCTTCACCTACAGTCCGGCGGCGGGTTATACCGGTGCCGACAGTTTCAGTTTCACCGCCACCGACGGTGTCAGCAAGCTCGTCTCCTCCTCCGCCCAGGTGAGCGTGACGGTGACGGCCGTACCGGTGTCCGACAAGGCCGCGCCGGTGGTGGGCAGCGCCTCCTTCACCACCTATGAGAACGTGACGGTGACCGGCCAATTGAGCGCCAGCGATGCCGCCGGCAACGCGCTCAACTATCTGCGGGTCACCGCCCCCGCTCACGGCACCGTGACCGTGACCCCGGCCAGCGGTGCCTTCAGCTACACGCCGGCCACGGGCTACGTGGGCAGGGACAGCTTCACCTTCAGCGCCAGCGACGCCATCACCACGGTGAGTTCCACCAGCGCCACCATCACGCTCACCATGGTGGCACTGCCGCCCGCGGCGCCGGCCAAGCCTGTGGCCAATGGCGCGGCGTTCCCGGCCTACGAGAACGTGGTGGTGAGCGCTGCAGTCACTGCCAGTGAAGCCGCCGGTGATCCCCTCACTTATGCGCCGGTCACCCTCCCCAGCCACGGCGTCCTGAACCTGACCGGCGGCACCGGTGCCTTCACCTATACGCCCGCGGCGGGCTACATCGGTCCCGACAGCTTCAGTTTCTCCGCCACCGACACCAGCATCACCCAGACCTCGGATCCCGCCACCGTGACCCTGAGCGTCAGCGCCCTGCCGCCGCCGGGTCCCGTGGCTTCCAACCTGTCGGTGGCGACCTACGAGAATGTCACGGTGGCGGGCGCCCTGCCCGCCAGCGACGGCGGCGGCCACGCTTTCACTTATGCGGTCGCGGTCGGCCCCGCCCATGGCATCCTGAGCTTGAACGCGGCCACCGGCGCCTTCACCTATGCGCCCACCGCATCCTACATCGGCGCCGACAGCTTCACTTTCACCGTCACCGACAACACCACCCTAGCCATATCCGCGCCGGCCACGGTGACCCTGTCGGTGGATCCGGTGCCCGGTTCCGATCCCAGCACCGCGGCGCCGCTCGCCGGCAATGCATCGGTGACGGTCTACGAGAGCCAGGTGCTGAGCGCCCGGGTCTCGGCGGCCAGCGCCGGCGGCAACGCCCTCACCTACACGGCGGTGAGCCAGCCGACCCATGGCATCCTGAACCTCACCACCAACAGCGGCCTCTACACCTACACGCCCACTCCGACCTACACCGGCGCCGACAGCTTCAGCTTCACCGCCACTGACAACGGCACCGGCGTGGTCTCCGCCAACGCCACGGTATCGATCACGGTGGCCACCGCTCCGCCGCCCGCGACGCCGCCGCAGGTGAGCGATGCCGCGTTCACGCTCTATCAGGATCAGCCCCTGAGCGGCACGCTGGCGGCGGCGGATGCTGCCGGCAACCCGGTCGAGTTCTCGGTGGTGCAGCCGGACCATGGCACTGTCAGCCTCACCGCCGCCACCGGCGCGTTCACCTACACTCCGCCCGCCGGGTTCACCGGCAGCGACAGTTTCACGTTCACGGCCATCGATACCAGCAGCAACGCCGCCTCCAGCGCCGCCACCGTGACGCTCGACGTCAGCGCCACGCCCATCACCGGGGTCGCACCCTTGGCATCCGGCGCCAGTGTCTCGGTGTACCAGGGTCAGGTGCTCAAGGGCCTGCTCGCCGCGGTGACCGTGGGCGGCGATACCTTAAGCTATGCCCTCAAGAGCAAGCCGGCCCACGGCAGCGTCAAGGTCACGGCGGCGAGCGGCGTCTACAGCTATTCGCCGACGGCGGGCTACACCGGCAAGGACAGTTTCAGCTTCGTCGCCACCGACAAGGTGACCCATCTCATGTCCAGCGCCGCCACCCTCGCCGTCACCGTGGTCAGCCCGCCGCTGCAGGCGGTGGCGCCCCTCGCCAACGGGCTCGCGCTCAGCGTATATTCCGGCCAGCCCATCGACAGCGCGGTATCGGCGGTGGATGTGAATGGCAACCCGGTGACCTACGCCGTGACCACCAAACCCAAGAACGGCAGCCTCACGCTCCAGGCCGGCGACGGCGGCTTCAGCTACACGCCTGCCGCCGGTTTCACCGGCAGCGACAGCTTCGCCTATACCGCCACCGACACAGTCTCCAAACTCGTCTCCACCGCGGCCGCGGTCGAGATCACGGTGGTGCCGGCGCCGCCGGCACCGGTGCACCACGGCGGACCCTCCCTCGTGGGCAAAGGTTCTTACGGGAGCTTCATCCTCATGCTGCTGGCCTTGCTGTCACTGGGGCGGCGCTTATATACAGCACGCCGGTGCTGGGCGATGCTGGCCGTCTTCGCCGCTACGGCCCTGCCCGCGACCGTGCTGTCCGACGACGCACCCGCTCCGGTCGTCGAGGCGCCCGTCACCGATGCCTGGTACGTGGGCGGCGACGCCAACCTCATCAAGCCCGACTCCAAGCGCGACGCCTCCGGCGGCGGTCTCAAGGGCTGGGGCCTCCTGGTTGGCCGCGACCTCGGCGATTTCGCCCTGGAGTTCGACGCCCAATACCATGCCGATGCGCCGCAGGCACTCGGTGATCTCGCCAACTGGAAGACCTACGGTGCCGACGGCCTGTGGTATTTCCAGGAGCACAAGTCGGATGTGTTCTCGCCGTTCCTGGATGCGGGTCTCGGCCTCGCCGACCAGTACCGCGGTGACGACAGCAAGGTGAGAAGCGCCTATCTCAAGTTCGGTGCCGGCATCAACAGCGCCCCCTGGCGTTCGCTGCCGCTGCGCTTCCGCGCCGACCTCGCGGTGCAGCACGTGTTCAGCGGTTACAACGACCTCCTGCTCTCGCTCGGCGTCGAATTCACCTTCGGCGGTAGCGTGCCGCCGCCGGTGCCACCGACCATGCCGGACGCGTCGCCCCTGGAGCAGTACCCCATGGCCTGGTGCACCGCTCAAGGCGGCACGCCCTATGAGACTTCGACCGGCTGGGTCTGTGAGGAACCTGCCAAGCCGGCGAAACCCGTGTGTCCGCCCGCCGCATCCAGCGCCGCGGCGCCTGCTGCGGCCAGCGCTGCCGCACCCGCTGCCTCCAGCTGCCCGCCGCAGGATGCGCCGCCGCCGCGATAGGCCGCGCGCCTGTGGCAGAATGCTGAGCGCCCCGACAGCGGTATCCCCCACGTGATGGAACAACTCTTCCAGACCCTGGCACCCTCCTGCGCGATGCTGCTGGAGAGGAACCCGGCCACCAATGCCGTGGATTTCCTGGGCAGCGCCTTCGCCGTGCGCGAAGACGGTTACCTGCTCACCGCCGCCGAGTTGGTCAAGGACAAGACCGAGCTCCTGGTCTCACCCGCCGAGGATCCCACGGGATTCCAGCCCACGAGCCGCGACAAGTTGAACTGCTTCCCGGCCGTGGTGGTGAAGGTGGACGCCTCCAATGGCGTGGCGCTCCTGAAACTAGCCGATCCGGCCCAGCTGCGCCTGCCTCCTGATCTGTTGGGTGACAGCGCCATGCTCATCCCCGGCACCGAGGTCATGTATCTGGGCTTCGCCTTCGGCCGTCACGGCTCCCTCGCGCTCATCACCCGCAGCGGCTGTCTCGCCGCCAAGGTGCTGGGACCCGCGGGCGACCGGCAGTTGTTGGTGGAAGGTTCGGCTTATTCCGGCACCGTCGGCGGTCCGCTCATCGACGTGCGGCGCGGACGCATCGTGGGCGTGATGCAGAGCCCGCTGGCGCTGATGCCCAAGGACGAGGGCGGCAGGAAGTTCGCCCTGCCCCAGCAGACCGACCTCAGCCAGGCGACGCCGATCGAGGCGGGCGCCGCGCTGCTGGCTGCGGTGAGCTGATCCCCGTCAGGGGGCGAAGATCTTCACCAGCGCGCTGGACACCGAGGCCAGGTCCGTCACCTCCACCTCCACGGCGTTGTCGATCTCAAGCTTGGCACCATTGGTGATCTCGATCTTGGCGCCGTTGTTCACCTCGAAGGCCCCGGCGACCTTGATCTCCATGAGCGCGCCCAGGGCCACCTCCAGCTTGGCGCCCAGGAATATCTCGGTGGCGACGCCGCCGACGATCTCCAGCTTGGCGGCCAGGTTGATCTCGTCGCAGGCGGCCAGTGACATCTCGCTCTTGCCGCCCATGAAGAATTCCGACTTGCGGCCCCAGTGCTGCTCGAGGGCGGTGCCCTTGATCATGGCGGTCTGGTCGCCGTTGATGGTGTCGTTGGCGTTGCCGTTGACGGTGCTGCTGCTGTTGCCGTTCACGGTCTCGTTGCTGTCGCCGGTCACCGTGCTCCAGCTGGAGCCGTTGACGTGCTCCTCGCTCGGCCCCTCCTGTACCGACAGCGTCGGGCCGTAGTGGTAATCGTAGGTGGGGCCGAAGGCCTTGGACACCAGCAGGTTGGCCGCGGTCCAGCTGGACCCCAGGTTGGATGAGGTCCAGCTGTCGCTGACGCGGCTCTTGTAAGGCGAGCTCGCGTCGTCGGCATGGAACCAGGTGCTGGTGGGGGTCCATCCGATCAGCGCCTCCTCGTAGCCGTTGCCGTAGCTGAAGCTGCAATGCTTGCCCTGCATCACGTCGGTGAGCGCGGCACCGGTGTTGCCGAAGGCATCCACGTAGTTGTTCGGGCCCCCGCTCCATTCATAGGAGCGTCCGTAGCTGTAGCTGTAGTCGTTGCCCCAGCTCTTGGACACGTTGCCGCCGAGCCATTCCCAGTCGCTGATCGCTGCGCTCGAATCCGGGAACATGCCGTTGGGCAGCGTGCTCGGGCTGAACGAGGACATGGCCCCCAGCGGGATCTGGAAGGTCTCGTTGTTATAGACACAGGCCTGGTTGGCCCAGGCGTGGTTCTCTTCATAACCGTTGCCGAAGCTGAAGTTCTTGCCATTGCCGCCCCAGGCGATGACGTTGCCGTCGTTGAACAGGTAGATGTCGCCGTACTGCCGCACCACCTGGTAGGCGCCGTTGTTCTCCTCGATGGCGCTGGGCGAGGCGTTGGCGCCGTCCACGAGGTTGGTGCCCACCGCCACGTCCGGCGAGACGCCGGAGCGGTTCACCACGATGAATGGCGAGCCGCTGGCGAGCGCCGCCAGGCCCTGGTTGTTGGAAGTGTCATCGGCCGAGCCGGGGCTCGGTGTGTAGGGGTTGGTGGCGGTCTTGACGATCGAACCCCAGGCGGATATCTCTGCCCAGATGGAGTTGAGGACGCGGTTCATGGCCATGGCGAGACTCCTGCGATGCGCCCGTTCAGGGCATCAGGCAAAGGGTGGTGAACTGGCTCGGCACGATGGACAGGCCGGGCGCGTTGAGGGCGAAGCCGTTATGGGCGGTCATGCTGGTGAGCCGCGAGGTGGGCATGCCGTCGCTCAGCAGCGTGAAGCTCGGGATCAGCGTGTGGCATGGCCCCATGAACAGGCCCGAGAGGATGCCCAGCTCGATGCCCGGCTGGTCGCCGAAGCTGATGGTGCCCATGGTGGAGATGGTGTGGGTCGGCATGCACTCGTTCAGCACGTTCAGCGCCGCGGTGAAGGGCATGGCCAGGAGCCCGGTGGCGAAGTTCGGGTAGGGGATCGGCACCGGCACCAGGATCGGCGTGAAGCACACGTCCGGGAAACCGAAGGCGAGCCCGCCCATCTGCGTGTTGACGAACATGGAATGTCTCCTCAGCCCAGGTGAATGCGCTCGCCGTCGAGGCGCACTTCGCTCTCGGCGGACATCACGGCGTGCTTGCCGCGCAGGTTGAGCACGTTCTTGATCGAGTAATACAGCTGCCCGGCCTGCAGGTGCTCCAGGTCCTCCACTTCGCGGTGCGAGGAGCCGGCCTTGAGGCGCACCCGCTCTGCCACCGTGTCCAGGAACTCGGCGACGGTCTTCACCTGTTCCACCGTCGCCTCCACCAGGCCCGCCGCCAGTTGCAGCGCGCCCAGCGTGAAGCCGGCCCGCACCGCCTGCACCGTGACCTGCGGCGCCACGGCGCTGAGCTCGCGGCCCGCCGCCAGCGTGAGGTCTTCCTGCACGGCGAATTTGAGCCCGCCCTGCGCCACCTTCACGGTACTGTCCGCGGGCAACTGCAGCACGGCCGGGCTCTCGCCCCGCACCAGTATCGCGAGTATCCAGGTACTGCCCGCCACCTCGGCGGCCAGCACCGTGTCACCCGCGGCCGGCTGCAGCAGGCAGGAGACGGCGCGCCGCGCGGTGAAGCTGCCGGCGGGGCCCGTGAGCCGGCAGATGTCCTCGCCGGCGTCCACCACCTTGGCCTGGACCAGGTCGGCCGCGGCCGTGTAATTGGATTTGATCTGGGTCTGCATGGCGTTGTGCTCCATCGTTTAGGCGGGTCGCCAGGTCTCGGCTTCGAGTTGATCGGGATCGGTACCGGAGGCCAGGTTCTTGCTCGCGGGCCAGCGGGTCGCATCTTCATGGATGGCGTGCAGCCTGGCCTTGAACATGTTGGCGTCGGAGAAATCCGCGCCATCCAGTATCGAACGGGAGAGATCCGTATAGCTCATCTCGCAGCCCTTGAAGCTGGCCGCGGTGAAATCGGCATCGGTGAGCTGCGCCATGTCGAGGCGGCACTTGTCGAAGCGCGCGCGCCGCAGCCTGGCACCCTGGAAATGGGCCTGGGTCAGGTCGCTGCTCGAGAGGTCTGCGCCTTCCAGGTCCGCGCCGGAGAACACCGTGTTGGCGAGGCGCGCGCCGGAGAAGTCCGCGCCCTGGAGCTTCGATTCCATGAAGCCGGTCCGCTCCAGCATGGCCTTGCGGAACTTGGTGCCCGTCAGGTCGCAGTTGCGCAGCTGGCAGGCGGCGAAGCTGAGCCCCGAGAGGTCCAGGCCCGCGAACTTGCCGCCCTGCAGGAAGGCCTGCTGCGCCGAGAAGCCGTCGAAGCGGCAGCCGCTGAAGTCGCCGTTCATCAGTACCACATGGGTGAAGCGTGCGCCGGAAAGGTCCGCGCCCATCATCTGGGTCTCGAAGATCAGGGTCTTGTCGAAGTGCACCTTCGCCAGACCCGCGCGGAGCAGGCGGCACTGGTGCAGCACCGTGCGTTCCAGCCCCACCCCTGCCATGGCCGCGTCCGAGAGTTCGGCCTCCATGAACTGGCTGCGGCTGAGGTTGGCGCCGTCCAGCCGCGCTTTCTCGAAGCTGCACTTGGAAAACACACTGTGTTGCAGGTCCGCACCGGCGAGCGCCGCGGCCTTGAAGTCCACTGAAGTGAGCAGGCTCTCGCGCAGGCTGGCGCCGGCAAGGTCGGCCGCGTCGAACTTCACGCGCTCGAAGATGCCGCCGCCGAGCTTCGCCCCCGCCAGCTTGGCGCCCGAGAAGTCCTGGTCGCGGATCGGCTGGCCGCGGGCGATGGCGGATTCCAGTTCCTCGCGGGTCACGGGTGCCAGTCCTTGAGCTTGGTGCGCTTGAGGTTGGCACCGTGGAAACGGGTCTCACCCACCGTCACTCCCAGGAACTCGGCGCCGAAGCAGTTGGAGCCGGTCAGGTCTGCCTGCACCAGGCGCGCCTTGTTGAGCATGGCCTCCTTGAGGTTGCAGTTGGAGAGCTTCGCTCCCTCCAGGTCGCTCTGCATGAAATGGGCGCGCTGGGCACTGGCTCCCTGGAAGCGCGCCTTGCGCAAGCTGGCTTCGCTCAGATCCGCCCCATCCAGGATGGAGCGCTCGAAGTTGGCTTCCTCCAGGTCGATGCCGCGCAGGTTGGAGCCCGGCAGCTTGGCGCCGCTGAAGTCGGCGCCGCGCGCGCGGGTCTCTGCGCCCACCAGGCGCAGCTTGTTGATCTCGGCCCGCGCCGCCTTGAGATGATCCAGGTCCACGTTCACGAACAGCAGGGCCTCGCCCCGGGCCTCGCTCAGGTCCAGGCCCTTGGCGCTGCCGCCCATGACGATGGCCCGCTGCAGTGTCGCACCGGTCAGCTTGGCGCCGTCCAGCCGGCAATCCATGAACAGCGGCTTCTGGAAGTCGGTGCGGCTGAAATCGGCGCCGCTGAAATCGGTCTTCATCATCTGCCCGCCGAGGAACTTCGCCCCCGGGAAGGCGCTCGCCTCGAAGCTGGTCTCGCTCACCACCGCGCCGCTGAAGTCGACGCCCGCCCCCTTGGCATCCACGAAACTGGACTTGCCGAGGTTGGCGCCGGCAAAGTCCGCCTGGGTGAGTTTGGCGCCGCTGAAGTTGACGTGGGTGGCGATGGCGCCCTTGAGCCTGGCGCCCGTGAGGTCGGCACCGGATAGATTCGCGTATTCGAGATAGCACCCGGAGAGGTCCGCGCCCTTCATGTCCGCACCGGACAGGTCCACGCCCGCCAGGTCCATGCGCGCCAGGGACTCACCGTGCTTCAGGCGTTGCAGCACTTCCGCCCGCAAGGCCACGAGCCCGGCCTGGCGCTCCGCCGGCAGCCCGCTGCTCAGGGTATGGGCTGCCAGGGCATAGCTGCTGCGGAATGCATCCTCGGCCGCCTGGAACTTGGCTTCCAGCACCTGCAGATCGGAGATGCCGGTCATCTTCTTCAGCAGTTCCTCGGAGCCCGGACTGCCATCCAGCATCGCCCGTACCTTGGCGAGGCGCTCCGCGGCGGAGAAGCGCGGCAAGTTGGCGGCCGCTTTGGGACCCATGACCTTGCTGGGATCGATGCCCAGCTGCTTGCACATGGCTTCCATCTTCTCCTTGGCCTGTGCCTCTGCCGCTGCGCGCTGCTTGTGGGCGTCTGCTAACAGCTTGGCGATGTCGGGCAGCTCACGGTTGGGGACGGATGCTTCCGCCTGCGGTTCGGGCACCGCGGTGTCTATCCCCAATTCCGCCAGCCGCGCCCGCGTCTTGGCGGACTCCTCCTTCATCCTCTGCTTCTGGTTCTTGGCCAACAGGCCTTCTTTGCTGTCGTGGTCGGTAGAGCGCTCGATGACTTCCGCCAGGCCGGATTTGTCGCCGTCGGGGATGAGGTCGCGCTCATCCAGTAGCAGCATGGCCCGGCTGGTCCGGTCCAGGCGGCGGCGCAATGCGTCCTGATAGTGTTCCAGGCTGCGGCGTGGATCGGCGCTGCGTTCGTAGGCGATCATGATCTGCGCCACGTCGCTGGCGTCGTCGGTCGTGATGCGGGTGTCGCCGCGCCAGATGCAGATGCCGCCCTCCTCGCCGGGAAAGAAATGCACGGTGTCGAGCCGCGTCGCCAGTTCCTCCAGGCGTCCGTCCTTGCCGTGGCCATGCACCACGAAGGCGCGCGCCGCCAGGCCCGGCAGGCGCCCCTGGATCAGGGGCCGCGCAGGATGCAGGTTGTGGAGTTCGAACTCCTCGTCGCCGCGCCAATAGTCATCGCTCCACTGGTCCTCGGCGGCCACGTTGAAGTATTCCCACTTGAGGTCATCCGCCAGGCCCGGGGCGCGCTCCTTCATCCATTTCTGGTCGTAGGTGCCGACCTTGGCGTAGCGCTGCGGCCACATGGGATCCAGCATGCCGTAGCTGGCGGGTGCCGGGCGGTCTGAGGGCGAACCGATGAGCGCGCCGGGCAGCTCCAGGTTCGGCAGCAGGATGCGCGACTCGCCATCCACCTCGAGCGCGTCGATGCCCTTGCCCACCGGGTTAGGCTTGTGCTCCTTGCCGCCGAGAGCGTGGGCGAAATCCAGCGGCATGTCCTGCATGGGCAGGGGATCCGAGACCCCGACGCTGACGCCGGCAGCCCGTTTCCAATGGCGATCGCCGTATACGTTGATGCGCTTGTCCAGCTTGCCGAGCTTCACCCGCGCGTAGCCCGCTGGCACCGGCGTGCCGCCCGGCGCATGGAAGCTGCCGTTCACCAGGAACTCCGCCCGGGACTTGGGCATGGCCGCATCCAACATGCCGTCACGGCCGAGCGCGCCCACCGTCTTGCGCCACAGCTCGTTCTCCGGCAACACCTTGCCCGGTTCCGTCAGGGAGAACATGCCGAGCACGCTCACCGCCAGCTTGTTCTCGCCCCGGTACTGGTAGGTACGGTGCAGCAGGCTGAGCTTGAAAGGCTTGGTGATGCGGATGCCGGGCACGCCTCGTTCCTCAGAAGGCCAGCGCGGAGACCGCGGAAGTCAGCCAGGAGATCATGCGGCCGTTGTATACCGCGCCGCAGATGAGCGGCAGGTCCGGGTTGCCATCCACGAAGGCCAGCAGCACCTCGGCGCCGGGCTCCAGCATGAACTGCGCGCCGTTGCCGAAGCCGTCGATGTCGCCGATGCCGGCGGAGGGTTGTGCCATGCGTATCGACGCCGACACCGCGCTCGAGCCCGGCACCGAACCGTCGGCGAAGGGCAGGCTCACCTGATAGCGGCCCTGGTCATCCATGGGCGGTATGGGCAGGGTGAAGGCGTTGATGCCGGTGACGGAATCGGCACCCGTGACATAGTCCAGGGCATTGGCCGCTGCCGACTGGTACACCGTCGCCGACAACAAGCCGGCCACGCGCGGTCTCGGCGTGACTTGGCGCGGACGGAACTGCACACCCGAGGGCACCAGGGTGAACTGGTTGCTGTAATAGGCATCGTTGCTGCCGCCATCCTGGGAAGCGGAGCTGCCGGTGCCCCAGCTCTGGTCGAGGTTGCGCGCGGAATGCTGTACCGAGACCACCAGATAGCCGCGGTTGAAAGCGGCGACCGGATGGCTCTCCAGGGTGAAAGTGTAGCCGGCGCGCAGGCCGGGCACCGCGCCGCTGCCTGAATACACGCAGGCCCAGCAACCCTGTTCCTGGGCGCGCACCTGGGCGAGTTGCTTCACCGCATCGGTGTCCTGCACCAGGTGGTCGTAGAGCCAGGCCTTGTGGCTCCCGGTCACGGCGCTACCGTTCACCTTCACCGCGCCGGTGCCGGTCACCGCCAGCGTCGGCTGCTGGTAGGTGTATCCGGTGACCACCACCTCGGCCGGCACCGTCGCCAGCTGCTGGGTGAGGCCGACGATGGAATCGTAATCCTTGGTGCTGCCGGGATCGGTGAAGGGGATGGTGGCGTGGGCCGGCAAGGCCGGATAGGCGAGTCCGTCCGCCAGCATCAGCTTGCACTGGCCGTTCACTTCCTCGAAATAGAAATAGATGCCCTCGTATTCCATCAAGCGGCTGGCGAAGGCCAGGTTGCTCTCGCGGTACTGGCAGGTGAAGTCGTACGGCGGATATTTCGCGATGGCGGCGCTGGTGTCGAAGTCCACGCCCGAGGTGAAACCGGCGTTCTTCAACAACTGCTGCAGCACCTGCAGATGGGTCTGGGAGACGAAACCGCTGGTTCCGGTATTGAGGGACAGCTGCCACAGCGGCGGCACCAGGCGCACGCGGTAATGGCGGTAGCCGCCCGCCACCTGCCGTTGCTCCACCCAGGCCAAGACGCCGCTGTAGGCGTTGGTCGTCCCGTCGCTGGCGATCGAGAGCGTCGCCGCACTCGCATGCAGGGTGTTCAGATCGACGGTCTTGGAGACGTCGCACTTCAGGCCGATGTCGAACTGATAGAGGCTGGAGATGGCTTCCGTGCCCTGGAAGTCCACCACGCTGAACACGTCCGCCGCATAAGCGGTGCTCTTGAATGTGAATACCGGCGTCGCCACGCAGCTAACCTCCTAGGACGGTACGGCCTCGGGCCGCCGTCTTGAACCTAGAGCATGAATCCCACTTCCAGGCCGGCGGCATTGGTGCCGCCCACCACCCAGGCATCGGTGCCCAGGCTCGCGAATCCGTTCAATCCCATCATCTGATTGAGATCGTTGCCGCCCAGTGCCGCGGGCTGCACGACGCCCTCGTCCAGCACCAGCACCACCTCGCATTCCAGCGGCTGCACCAGGAACTCGGTGCAGATGCGCCGGATGCGTTCGATCAGGCCGCCCTCTTGTGTCGCCAGGCTGAAGGTCTCGGCATCGATGGGCCCGATGCGGATCTGGAAACGCCCGCAACAGTCCAGCACCCGCTCGCCCACCACCGCGTCGCTGCCCAGCGTGCAGCCGGCCTTGCCGATGTTGAGGCGCTGGTCGGCGGGGATCGCCGCCTGGCGCGGCACGCACTCGACGATCTCCACGTCACGGCGCCCCAGGCTCGCGCGTAGCATCGCCTCCAGCGCCGCGGCGCTGCGCGCCTGGCGGCAGAAGAGACCGGTCTGGCCCAGGAAGCCGGCGGCATCCGGCACCCGCGCCCGCATCTGCGGGTCGTACAGACCCATGAAGGCGTACAGCATCCCCCAGTAGCGCTCGCCCCCGCCTTCCGCCTCGATGGCATTGAGCGCGAACCGGTACTTGCGCCAGGCGGCATACAGCAGCGGATAGATCTGCTGATGCAGCATGTCCAGGAGGTCGCGGGCGGCGGATTGCTCATGCCACTCGTCTTCCAGCAACTCGCTGGTGTACCACACCGGCAGGGGTGAGGACGCGCCGTACAGCGCCATGAAGGTCGGTTCGATCTCGTAGCCGGCCTCGGTCTCGCGCATGCCGGCGATGCCGGACTCGCTGCGTTCCAGGCCGAGCAGGGGCCGGAAGCGCACGCCGCCGCCCTCCTCTTCGCCACGCAGGCGCTGCAACAGGCGCACGACCTGGTAGAAGTCGTACTCCCTGCTGTTCGCGATCAGCTCGCGCTTCAGATCAGCGCGCGCTTGCCCAGTCTCGCTGGCCATGTATAGCTGCTTCCGGTTTGCTCATCCATGAGCGTGAATAGGCTGAAACTGTTGAGGGTGGAGAATGTCGCCAGCACCCGGTCCAGGAGGCTGCCGAACAGGAACATGTCCCCCGCCGAGGCGAAGTGGTCCTGGCGCAGGCTGGCGCGGATCTCCTGCCCGCGCATCATGCCCGCGCCGAACAGCCGGTCGCCGGCGCGCACGGCCACCTTGGAGATGGAGGCGATGCGCCGGTGGTTCGCCACCTCGCGCGGCGACTGGCCGCCGCCCTGCACCACGTAGAGGCGCAGTAGTGCCTGCAGGGTCTCCGCGTCGGCGATGGGCAGGAAGTTCAGGGCCAGGTGCGAGAGCAGCCGCCACAGCACCGCCTCGCCCAGCGGCGGCTCGGCGCCGTCGGCCGGGGGCAGGATGTTGCGGAACGAGATCAGGTCCGAGGTGCCGCTGGTGGAACGCGAGATGTCGCCGGGCCTGAGCTGCGAGGGCAGCCGGCCGTTGCTGCAGGTCAGGCCCAGGATCAGGGTCTGCTGCGCCGGCAGTTCCACGCCCGGCGGATAGGCCACCGTCAACTGCGGCTCCACGCCGCCGCCTTCGGCGGCGCGCACGAAATGCATGTCGTAATAAGGCACCTGCGCGTTGCCGGCGCCGTACAGGTTCACCGGCCGGTATTCCTGGCGCAGCGCCGAACCGCGGGTGTGGCCCACCACTTCGTCCACGGAATACACCTGGATGTTGCCGTCGCTTACGCCCGCCGGGCGCACCCGCACCGCGGCGCGGCGGTGGGTGAGCAGGATCGGGTCCGCGTCATGGCGGAACAGGTTCACCGCCGGCGTGCTGTGCAGCACGAAGCGTTCGCGGTCCACCACCGGGAAACGCGTCTCGGTGGGCGCGAAGTCGAAACGCACGTGGAACTGGTTGCCGTTGCCGCGCTGCCGCCAGGACTGCAGGCCGCTCAGCTCCACGAACAGGAACTTCTCCTTCAGCAGGAAATACTCCTGCAGCAGGCCGAAAGCCGGCAGCGTAGCCGACGGCCGCGGCAGCATGGCCTGGGCGTCATCCAGGCCGAGCGGCTTCAGCGCCGAGGCGGGCAACTCGTGCTCGCCGGCGCCGGTGGAGATCACGATGCGCTCCAACCCGCGCAGCAACAGCATGTACAGGTCCGCGGCTCCGGCGAAGTCGCCGCCGATGAACAGCGGCAACTTCTCCTCGTCCCACTGGCTGAGCGCCAGGCCGTTCAGCTGCAGGGTCAGGTCGATGGCGCGCCGGCCGCCCGGACGTTCCAGGAGCTGCGCCTGCACCAGGCTCAAGGGCGAGATGCGCACGTCGAAGCAGGTGCGGAAGCGGCAGTGGGTGCCCTGCACTTCGCTGGAATCCACGTAGGTGCCGGTGGGGATCACCGCGTTGCGGCGCAGGGTGTCCTTGGGGCGGAACTCCACGATGGTGGTGGCCGGCAGCGGCTTCAGGTAATGCGGATAGATGAGCTGGGTGAGGGTCTGGGCCAGCTCCGGGAAGTCGTCGTCGAGCTTCTCACGCACGCTGCCGGTCAGGAACGCCACGCCCTCGAGGATGCGCTCCACGTCCGGGTCCGGGCTCGGGCCGGTGAGGCGCGAGGCCAGCGCCGGATGCGCCGCCGCGAACTCCTTGGCCAGCTCGCGCAGCGCGTTCAATTCGCCTTGGTAGTAGTCGCGGTTCATGTCGGTTATTGCCTCACGCTGACGCGCCCGTCACCTTCGATGTTCACCTGATAACGCAGTGCGATCCTGGTCTTCTCGTACAGCAAGTCCGCCTGCACGGCGAAACGCAGCACACCCAAGCTCTCCTCGCCCGGCAGGCTCACCTTGGTCCCCTGCATGCGCGGCTCGAACTCCCGGGTGGTGGTCTCGATGGCCTCACGGATGTGCTCCACGTCCGGCGGCGTGAGGTTGGCGAGCATGTTGGAGATGTCCGGGAGGCCATACAGGCTGCTCAAGGGCGTGGAGCCGCGGCGCGTGTTGTACAGCCTGCCCAAGTCCTGCAGCACCGACTCGACGTAGCCGCCCACGTCGATCCCGGTCGCACCGCCCGCCGACCACCGGCGCAGGCGCTTGAATAGCCTCTCCTCGGACATCCATCACCTTATTTGTTGGGATCCTGGTTCCAGTGTTCCTCGTACTCGATGCCGTCCTCTTCCCAGGTCCAGCGGATCACCTCGTAGCTGAACCATACGTTCTCCATGTTCGTGTAGCTGGCGAACTGCTTGTCCAGCACGTCCGGCACCCAGGAATCCACCTTCACGATCAGCGCGTTCTGCAGCATCACCGTGAAGTATTGAGTCTCGTCGCCGGCACCGTCCAGCCGGTACCAGCGCAGCGTGGCCTCGCTCATCACCTCACCACTGCACAGGGCCTGATAGAGCTTAGGGGTGCTCTTGTCCACCTCCTTGGTGATCATCAAGGGCCGGTGCACGCGCCTGCCTGAAGGCACGCCGTTCTCGTTGGTCGGCACCTCCACCAGGTGTTTGAAGGCCTGCACCAGCACGGTATCTTCACGGCCCTCGATGTCGCAGGAACCCTCGATCGGCCCCTGCTCCTTGCCCACCAACGTCAGATTTCCCGGTATCGGCATGATGCGTCACTCCTCAAAGGCGGCAGCGGGCGGACCCGGCCGTCATGCTTTTTCCAGTTTGCCGCTCACCGCCAGCGAGAACGGCGAGCCCAGGTATTTCAGGTGCGGCGTGATGTTGAGCCTCACCAGGTACCAGTCGGTCTTGCCGGGTACCTCCACCACCTCGATCTTGGCCTGGCGCAGCGGCCGGCGGGCGCGCACGCTCGGCGCCGGGTTGGCCATGTCGGTCACGTACTGCTGGATCCACTGGCCCAGTTCCTTCTCCACCTCGGCGCGGTTGCGCCAGGCGCCCAGGTGCTCGCGCTGCATCACCTTGAGGTAATGGGCGAGGCGGCTCACCAGCAATAGATACGGGAGTTGCGCGGCGAGCTTGCGGCCGATGCCGGCGCTCGGGGTCGCGCCCTCCTCCTCCGGCACGCTCTGCACCGAAGTCGCGGTGTAGAACGCCACTTCGTTCTCGCCGCGGTGGGCAGTCAGGGTGATGAAGCCGAAGCGCGACAGGTCCACTTCCAGGGTGTCGTCCACCACCACCTCGGTGGGCACCATGCCAGGTCCCTCGCCCTGCACCGTCAGTCCCTCGACCCGGCCGTATTCCTTGCCGGTCACGTTCAGGCACCAGCGGAAGCGGGCGAAACTCGCCGCGAGACGGGTGGTGAAGGCATAGGCGGCGTTGCCCCACAGGCAGCGGTCTTCGTCGCCGGTGAAGCTCTCGGTGTAATCGAAGGCCGCCGCCTTGAGTCCCGGCGTGCCGTAACCGCGGCGCAGCAGGAAGCGCGGCAAGGTCAACGCCAGGTAACGGGCGTCCTCGCTCTCGCGCAGGCTTCGCCACTTGGTGAACTGCGGTTCCGCCATGAGCGAGCGCAGGTCGCGCAGCCGCGGCAAGCCCGTGAAACTGTTGAGGCCGAAGAACCCGGGGCCGGCGGCGGCGATGAACGGCGCATGCGCCACCGCGGCGACGCTCGCCAGGTTCTGCAGCAGGCGCACGTCGGCTGCGCCGGGACCGAAACTGAAGTCCCCCACCAGCAGGCTGTAGGGGCGCCCGCCGTACTGGCCGAACTCGCCGGTATAGACGAGCTGGTAGAGCTGCGACTGCACCACCTCCGGCACGTCCTCGAAATCCTCCTGCAGGTGCTGCTTCGAGAGGTTCAGCACCTCCACCAGGCAGTTCTCCGTCTGGTCCACCCGTTCCGCCAGAAACTGCAGGCCTCGCCATGAGGCTTCGAGGCTGCGGAACTCCGGGTGATGCAATATCTGGTCGAGCTGCGGCCCCAGGCGCGCGTCGATCTCGGCCAGCATCTGGCCCACGTTGTGGGCGCCGAGCGCGGCGACCCGCGACTTCAGCGCGTCGTGCCAGAAGCGCCCGGAGCGGGTATCCATCTCCCATTCCTTGAGCAGCACCTGGATATCCGCGGCGATCTGCCGCAGGTCGGCGCCCCGTTCCCGGTAGCGCCACAGGAGCGCGCGCAGGTCCAGCAGGGCGCGCAGCTCCGGCACCTGGCGGATCAGCTTGTCCGGCGTGAAGTCGTCGAGACTCCTGAATTCGAGTTCCACTTCCAGCGGCGCATCCGCGGCGTCGCTCAGGCGGTTCGGCACCTGCAGCTTGAGCTTGGGCGAGAGCTTGGCCAGGATCGGGTCGAGCGCGCCGCGCGGCACCGGCAAGGCCTTGTTGCCGGCCTCGAAGCCCGCGCGCGCATCGCGCGTGAAATCGCCCAGCACCAGGATGCGGAACGGCAGCTCCACGTCGCTGGGGCGGCCCGCGGTCTCGGTCCGGTAGACCAGCCGCAGGCGTTCGGCTTTCTCCTGGGCTTCGTCAGCCACGGTGGCGGTCCTCCATGACGATCAACCCCCGTCCGTCCAGCAGCGCGCCAGTTCCAGCGGCGTCTGCAGGGGGATCGCCTTCAGCGCCGATATCACCGGCTTCTGACCGCTGAAGGCATAGCGCACGCGGATGGCGGTGACGCCCTCATGGGCGAGCTCCTCGCGCGAATCCGGGAAGTCGTCGGCGCTGTACAGGTGCTCGCCGTCCTTGAAGTCCTCCAGGAACTGCGGGAAACCCTTCAAGCCGGAATACACCCGCGTCAGCACCAAGGGACCGATGAAGATCCGCACCACCGCGTCGCCGCAGCTGCCCACCGACCAATTGAATGTCTGGGTGGCCTTGGCGTTGTAGTTGTCCAGTTCCTGCATGCCGTTCGAGCACTGCAGGGTGAGCATGATGTCGGAGGGCAGGAGCTTCGCGCCGGTGTTCACGTTGGTGGGCAAGGCCGAGACCGTCACTGCCTGCGGCGTGGACACGAGCTGCGTGCCCTCCAGCGCATGGTTCAGATAGCTGATGAAGCCCGAATCGAACGGGATCGCCTGGTCGTCCACCCGTACCGGGGTGTAACCCGCCTGATACTTGTTGCTCAGGAACGGCGCGGCGGTCTTGCCGACGAAACCCCACACCAGGCCGCTCTTGCCGATCAACAGCTCCGGGAGCTTGGATTCGTCCACGCCCTCGGTCTGGGTCAGCACCTGGCCGCTCCATTGCTGGTTCAGATAGCAGGCGGTGTCCTGCGCCATGAACTGGTAGAGCATGCGCAAGGGACCTGTGTACACGGTCCAGAAGGCCTGGGTCTCGGGCGCGGGCTTGCCCATGACGAGCTGCAGCGCCTGCACCGCGGCCCAGCCATTGCCGCCGGCGGTACCGCTGCCCGCTACCTTGTCCGGGTTGGTATAGAGCGCCGAGATGTTGGCATAGGACTCGCTGGCGTTGTCGGAGTTGAACGCGAGCAGGGTCAGCGCCTTCTCATAGTCCTGGTTGGCCTTGGCCGCATCCCCGAGCGCGGTCTCCAGGTCCTTCTTCGGTTTGCCGCGCTTCACCTTGGGTTTCTTGTTGAGCTTCTGGATCGCCTTCACCTGGCCGTTGATCTCCTTGGCCTCCTTGCTCAAGCCCGTCAGGATGCCGGTGCCGTAGCCCGCCAGCGCCTTGCCGAAACCGCCGCTGGCCGCGGGGAGTTTGGTGCTGGAAGCCGGCGCGAAGGTCGCCGCCTCCTGGTAGTAGTCCACCGAGGTCTTCAGTTCCGCCGCGTCCTCATCCAGCACCGCGAGCTCGTCGTGCATCCTGCCGAGGAGCTTGGTGTACGGATCTGACTGGGCCAGGTTGCCCACCACGGCCAGCCACTGGGAGCGGTCCGCCAGCGTGTCCTTGCCCTCATCGAAACGCGAGGCGAACTGGGTCCAGGCATCCACGTAGGCGCCCTGGTAATAGTCGTAGAACTTGTCCATGTAGTCCTGCACCGGGCCGCTCTGGCTGCCGCCCGAGGCCTTCTGCATCTCGTCGGTGAAGTCCTTGATGATCTTGAAACCTGCGGCGGTGTAGGCCGGCTGCACCGAGGGCGGGTCCGCCAGGGGATGGGTGCCGCTCCAGAAGTCATCCAGCGCGACCGGGTTCAGGCCCGGCGCATGGTTGGCGAGGTTCAGCAACCAGGCGTAGTCGCCGGTGGTCTTCTGCAGCAGTTCCACCAGCGCATCGCGCACCACCGCCTGCTCGCGCTGGATGGCGGCATCGTCCCCGTCATAGGAGACGTATTCCGGATACAGGGCCTGCAGCGCATCGCCGGATTGGGCCGTGAGCTCAGGCTGCAGTTCCTGCCAGTAAGCCGTCGGCACCGGCGCGAGCTGGTGCAGGTCATCGGCATCCGCGTCGTCGAGACGCGCCTGCAGGATCAGGCTGCGGCGCGCCAGGCCCTCTGCCAGCACTTGCACCGCGGGATCCCCCGGGCTGATGAGCGCCAGGCGGTTCTTCAGGCGGCGGTCCATGTCCTCGATCACGCCCTGGTCGAAACGCTGCACGAAGCCGCCGCTGATGGCATCCAGCTGCGGCGGCTCGAGACCCGCGTACCAGGGGAACAGCCAGCCGTCGTGCGCCGCTTCCAGGTCGTTGAGCGTGGCGTCCACCTGCGCCAGGGCCAGCACGTCCTGGTTCACGTCGCCGGGCGCGAAGTTGACCTTCGTCAGGCCGCCGTCGATCACGTGCAGCGCATGGTAGTCGTGCAGGAACAGGAAGCTCGTGACCAGCGCCGCGGCGAACAGCAGGCCGCCGGCTATCCCCAGCCAATAGTGATGCAGCGCCCGGCGCACCCGTTCCGCGGCCGGCAGCGTCACCAGCAGGCCCCGGTCCGCCGGCATCACCTTGGTGAACAGATCGTGCAGGAACAGGCCGCGGTCATGCAGTTCCCTGCCGTGTTCATCGGTCTCCACCTGTTGGCTGGAGGACAGGAACAGGCCGCGGAAATGCGGGGTCTCGAGATAAGGGCTGCCGCGCAGCGCGCCGTCGGTGAAGTGACGCAGGCCGTCGCGCAATTTATACAAGGCGTCCGGGAAGAACATCATCTCGATGGAGGGATTCTGGGTGCGCTCCACCAGCAGGAGGCGCAGGTCTTTCAGGCGCGTGTTGAGCTTGTCCAGGCATTCGTCGAGAGCCAGCATCACGTCGGCGCCCGGTTTGCCGTTGAGCGCGCCCATCACCTGGCGCCAGCTCTCCTGCGGCAAGGACTCGCAGAACGGCGTGAACCCCTCGATCAGGTCGCACTTGGTCACAAGCAGGTACACCGGCACCTGCGCCGCCAGGGTGTTCATCAGATGCCCCAGGCTGGTGCGCACCTGGCGCCCTTCCTCCAGCAGGTCATCGGCGCTGGCGCTCAGCAGCCGGTCGGCACCCACCACCACCAGGATGCCGTTGAGCGGTTCCTTCTGCTTGCGGCGCGACAAGAGCGCCAACAGCTGATCCCACTCGCTGCGGTCACGGGACACGTCCTCGGGCACCGCATAGCGTCCGGCGGTGTCGATGACCACCGCTTCCTCATACATCCACCAATCCAGGTTGCGGGTCGAACCCGCCTGCCGCTCCGGCATGTCCAGGATCGGCGACAGCAGATAGGCGTTCTTGACCGCGGTGCTCTTGCCGGAGCTGGAGCGGCCCATGACCACGAACCAGGGCAGCACGTACAAGGGATCGCCCAAGAGCCGCAGGCGCGAGCGCTTGAGGGCCTTGATGCCGCCCTGCCAGCGCAGCTTCAGGTCGCGGCGCAGCGCCCGCGGCGACCAGGTGAGGCCGCCTTCGCGCCGCACCTGCTCCTCGCTGATGAGCTTCTGCACCTGCTTCTTGGCGCGACGCCGTATCACGATGCGACGGATGACCAGGAACACCACGCAGGCCAGCGCCAGGCCCGCCAGCCACAGCAGGGCATGGCTCACCGGCCAGTCCTTATATATATAGAAGCCGATGACGGCGGCGCAGACCAGCACCACCACCAGCAGCCACAGCAGGAACTTGAGGATGGATTTCAGCATCGCGGGCCCGTCATCTCAGGAGCGCCTGGATGCCCGTCAGGGTGTCGGCGATGTAGTGGTGATAGAGCAGCACCACCACCAGGAGCAGCAGCACCGGGCCTGCAAACACCCAGGGCAACACGTTCCAGCGGCCGGAGAGGCCGCTGCCGCCGGCACGGGCGTTGGAATAGGCCTCCGGGAACAAGGTCACCGCCTGCAGGTCCAGGCCATCGCTGTCCGGCAAGAGCAGGCGCAGGTTGGCGCGCTTGACCGCGGTGAACTCGGCGAAACGCTGGTCGCTGAAATACCTGCCCCTGAAGCCCAAGGCCATGCACAGGTAATAGAGTTCGCGCGCGGCACGGCCCGGTGCGTCCTCGCCCAGCTTCTCCAGGCGGGTATAGAACTCCGCGCCGGCGTTGGTGGTGCGGTAGTACTCGCGTTGCAGGGGCATCGCCTGCCAGCGCGGTTTCTCCGCCCAGTCCGAGCACAGCACCAGCTCGTCCACGTAGGCCATGGCGGCGAAGCTGGCCGCATCGCGCGCGGTCGCCGCGATGTCGGCTTCCTGGGCGCGGCGGTCGCAGGCCTTGAGCTTGGCGGCGATCTCGGCGCGCTGGGTCTCATAGGCGAGCCCGGCCACGTCGCCGCCGGGTGCGAACCGGCCGTGCAACTTGATGAGGAACTCCGCGTAGCAGTCGATCAGTCGCACCCGCTCATCTCCTCAGCACCACCAGCTCCATGCGCAGGTCTTCCGGCGCATCCTTCCAGACGAAGCCCAGCTCACGGCTGCGCTCCACGTCCGGCCACTGGCTGTCGCGGGTGTCGATGCGCATGTAGTGGGTGTTGGAGCGGCGCGGCAGGCCGGGCGGCGGCACCTGGGTGTAGCGGAACGCGATGCCTGGTAGCGAGCGTTCCACCAGGGACTCCACGGTGTTGCGCGCGCCGAGCTTGGCGGCGGTGGCGATGGTATCCAGGTGCTGCTCGATGGGCGTGCGCAGGTTGAACACCAGGTAATAGTCGTTCGGCTCCTCCAGGAAGCGCGGCGGGATCATCGCCGTATGGGCGGTGCCGTCGAACTGCATGTCCACCTTGAACTGCGGTGCGATGGTGATCTCGTTCAGGAGTTCGACGATCAGCCGGCGCAGCCGCTCGAAGCAGGCGCCCAGCTTCTGGTGGTCGTAGGCCGGTATCTGCCGGTTGCCCTGCGCGTCCTCGCCCAGGAGGTTGAGGCGCATGCCGAAGGTGCTGAGTTCGCCGGCGAAGGAACGCAATAACCCGTACAGGTCCCAGGGATGGGCCGAGGGCGTCTCGCTGTAGTGCATCAAGAGCGGCACGTAGCGCGCCAGGGTGCGCAAGGCCAGCTTGTAGCGCAGCAGCGCCGGATCGAAGTCCGACTCGCCGTGCACCGGGGTCTTGTACACCTCGATCTGCAGCGCGCGGCTGGTGAACTCGTCGCGCATGTCGCGCACCAGGCGATACAGTTCCGCCGAACTCTCCAGGCTAAGCACCGGCGGTATGAAATCCGGCGCTGGTTTGAGGCTATCGCCGTCGCGCACCAGGCGCGCGATGGGGATCAGTTCATGGTCCACCAGCTCATCCTGCTCGCCGTCCCACAGGAGCCGCACCACGTGATACAGCGAGCGGACCTTGGCCTCGGGGCCTTCCTGGTACACGTCCGGCACATCCTCGGGCTGGGCCGGGCTCACGTAACGGGTGGTCACGCCCGCGACCTGGGTCAGGTCCGGCACCACGGTCACGTTGCTCTCATGGGAGCGCCATTTGCGCAGGCCTGCATAGATGGTGAAGGGCTTGTCGAGGGTGATGGCCGCCGGATCGAAGCTGCGCGCCAGCATCACGCCGTTGCCGGGCACGCTGACGAAGCTGCCGTCCGGGAACAGGAACTCGGCGTCCTGCACTTCGCACACGCCGTTGGCCAGCGCCGAGGTCTGCAGCGCCATGCGTGCCACACCCCAGAAGTGCGGGTGCAGGTAGCGCTGGAAGGGCATCAGCCGTTCCTGCTGGTACAGGTCGTTGAGCTGGAAATGCTGTGGCTGCAGGAACAAGCCCTGATGCCAGAATAACGGTCGGTACTGGGTCACGACGCTACCTCTCCATCGTTCGACACTGTGAATCTCATCTCAACCACCACTGCTGCTCCCGCCGCCCGAACTGGACGGCGCCTTGGGCATGCTCGGCAGGCTGGTGGGCAGGCTGGGCATCTTCCCGCCCGACTTGGCACCGCCGCCGCCACCGCCCTTGCCACCGGCGGCCGCACCGCCGCCACCCTTGCCGCCTTTGGCGGCGAAGATCCGCGCGCTACCTGCGGTATCCGAGGCGAAGCGCGCCACCTGATCCGGGCCGAAGCCGACGCTCAAGGCCAGCGGGCCCGGGATACCGTCGGTGTCGGCGCCCTGCAAGCCCACCGCCATCATGCCCTTGGTCACCCAGCCCACGGGCTTGGGGATCACCGGGATGTTGAACAGCGCCACGTCCTGCAGCACGACGAGCTGGTAATAGCCCGCCACGATGCCGACGTACTGGGAGTTGGCGGCGCGGTTCAGGTACACGGTGCGTTTCTCGCCGGGCTGTAGCACCACCCGGTCGAAATCCACGACGCTGGCATCCGCATCCGCGCCCTGGTCCAGGAACTTCGATGCGCCGGCGGGACTCGCGGTCGCCGTGCCGAACACCGCCGGGTCCGAGAGCTGGAAGATGCCGATCGACAGCGCATGCGCCTGGCCGCTGTCCAGGTTGAGCGCCTCGGCCGCCTCCAGTTGCAGCGTCACCAGCCGCGGACCGTAGGTCCAGCCGTCCGGCTGCACCGTGAGCTGCGGCGGCGCCGAGGTGCAGGACCCAAGCAGCAAGCCCAGGCCCAAGGCGCCCAGAGCCGCATTCAAGCGCCGCATATGTCTTGACCCAGCCATCCTCATCCAAGCTCCTCATATATAGATACGCGCACGACCGGCGGTCATGGGCCGTGAAGCCCATGACCGCCGCGCGCTGTACTCGGCCCAGGCGCGTCGCCGCGCCGGGGCCCGCCATCTCAACCCTTGCTGCCGCGGGTGCGCCAGTCGTCGCTACCCTCGGTGCCCGCGACGTTGTGCGTCCAGGTGATCTTGCGGTACGTGAAGGACACGTCCTCCAGATGCGTGAAGTGCGCATTGGCGGGGTCCTGGCAGTTGGGCATGTAGGCGTTCATGTCCACGATCACCGCGTCCTCGAGGGCCATGGTGAAGTACTGCTCGTCGGTGCCTTCCGGAGAGGTGCGGTACCACTCCACGGTCACCGTCAGACGCTCGCCCGTCACCAGCGCCTGGTACAGGAGCGGCGAGGACTTGTCGAAGATCTTGGTGATGACCATGGGATGGTGCACGCGGGTACCGGTGGGCTGGCCGCTCTGCGGGTCGCGCGGGATGCTGATGTCGTGCTTGAAGGCCTGGACCAGGATCTCGTCGGCATGCTCTTCCTGGTAGATGTTGCCGACGCTCTCCTCGGAGTTCGCACCCTCGGTGATGTTGCCCTGGGTGACGCCCTCGATCTTCATATATGCAGGAACTGGCATGAGCTACTCCTTCGTGTTTTTCCTGAAACGTGATGTGACGACATCCCAAGCGGCTGGAGCTCCTTAGGAGCTGCAGACCCCAGGGACGATCCCTTTAAGCCGGCGAGGCCGCGCCTCCGGCGGTGAACTTCGGCTGGAATTCCCCCTTGGCATCCATGTCCAGTTCGAGTGCGGTGAAAGCCGCCTCCGAACCTATCTGCTCCAGGATGCGCGTCGCCAGCAGCGGCAGGAGCGCACCGTTTATTATGTGGTCGATGTTGCGCGCACCGGACTCGGGGTCGGTGCAGCGCGCCGCGATCTGGTCCACCACCTTGTCGCTGTACTTGAAGGCCATGTCCTGGTTGGCCTTGAGGCGCTTGCCCACCTTGTCGAGCTTCATGCGGATGATGCCCTTCAGGTTATCGCCCAGCAGTGGCAGGTAGGGCACCACCTTCATGCGCGCCAGGAGCGCCGGCTTGAAGTAGCGCTGCAGGTCGGGGCGGATCGCCTCGGCGATGGCTTCGGGTGAAGCGGGTTTCTCCGCAGCCCCGAGCCGCATGATGGTGTCGGAAGCCAGGTTCGAGGTCATCAGGATCACGGTGTTCTTGAAGTCGATGAGCTGGCCGTCGCTGTCGCTCAGCATGCCCCTGTCGAACACCTGATAGAACAGATTCATGATCTCAGGATGGGCCTTCTCCACTTCGTCCAGCAGCACCACCGAATAGGGGCGCTGGCGCACCGCTTCCGTGAGCATGCCGCCCTCGCCGTAACCCACGTAACCGGGGGGCGAGCCGATCAGCCGCGAGACCGCGTGCTTCTCCTGGAACTCGGACATGTTGATGGTGACCATGAAGCGGTCACCACCGAACAGGAAGTTGGCGAGGCCGAGAGCGGTCTCGGTCTTGCCCACGCCGCTCGGACCCACCAGCAGGAAGATGCCGATGGGCTGCTCGGGGTTCTGCACCCCGGCCTTGGCGGCGCGGATGGTCGCGTCGATGGCGTCCATGGCGTGGTCCTGGCCGCGCACCCAGCCCTTGAGTTGGCCGTTGAGCGCCAGCAACGAGGCCGCCTCATCGCTCACCATGTTGCCGATGGGGATGCCGGTCCAGTCCGAGATCACCTTGGACACCACGTCGGCGGTCACCTCGTGGTTGATCAAGGCACCCGTCTTCTGCAGGGTCTGCAGGCTCTTCAGCGCGGCTTCTAATTCTTTATTTACAGCGCCCCGTTCCTTCTCGGCGGCAGCGCCCAATTTGGTGCGCAGGGCCACCACTTCGTCCACAGCCTTGCGTTCCAGACCCCAGGCTTTCTCCAGCGCCGCCACCTCGGTGCGCAGGGTCGCGGTCTCGGCCTCGATCTCCTTCAGGCGCGCCGGTGCGGCGACGCGGCCGCTGTCCACGTCGCGGGCGATGGCGCTGCGTTCGCGCTCCAGCACCGCGATGCGCCGCTCCTGATCCTCGAGCTTGTCCGGCTTGCTGACCAGGCTCACCTTGACCCGCGCGCAGGCGGTATCCAGGAGGTCCACGGCCTTGTCCGGCAGCTGCCTTCCGGAGATGTAGCGGGCCGACATGTTGGCCGCCGCCAGGATGGCAGCGTCGGTTATATAGATGCCATGGGCCTGCTCATAGGTATCACGGATACCGCGCAGGATCACCGCCGCCTGCTCCGGCGAGGGCTCATCCAGTTTCACCAGCTGGAAACGCCGCGCCAGGGCCGGATCCTTCTCGAAATACTTGCGGTACTCGCTCCAGGTGGTGGCGGCGATGGTGCGCAGCTCGCCGCGCGCCAGGGCCGGCTTCAACAGGTTCGCCGCATCGCCGGTGCCCGCGGCACCGCCGGCGCCGATGAGCGTGTGCGCTTCATCGATGAACAGGATGATGGGCTTCTGGGAACTCTTGATCTCGCTGATCACGGCGTTCAGGCGGTTCTCGAACTCGCCCTTGACGCTGGCGCCGGCCTGCAAGAGGCCGAGATCGAGACCGACGATATCCACGTCCTTGAGGCTGGGCGGCACGTCGCCGGACACCACTTTGAGAGCCAGGCCCTCCACCACGGAAGTCTTGCCCACGCCCGCTTCGCCTACCGCGATCGGATTGTTCTTGCGGCGCCGCCCCAGGATGTCGATGATCTGGCGGATCTCCGGATCACGGCCGAACACCGGATCGATCTTGCCCTCACGGGCACGCTTGGTGAAGTTGGTGGTGAACTTGGCAAGCGCGGTGCCCGCCTCCGGCGCGGCGCGTCCCGCGGCGCTCGGCGCGCCGGAGAAGCTCGCGGTGCCGAGGGGCTCATTGGCCTCGTCCGACACCGCCAGCACGTCCTGCTGCACCGCCGCGAGTTTCTCGCGGGACAACTTGTCCAGGTCCAGGAGCCGCTCGAAGCCGTAACGTGCGGGGTTGTCCGCCAGCGCCGCGATCAGCGCCAGCGAACGTACCCGCGACTGGCCGTAGTCGAGGGATGAGATCAGCCAGCCTTCCTCCAGCCACGCCAGCAATGACGTGGAGAACACCGGCCGTCCCGGGTTGCCGCTCTTCAGCGCCTCGATGTCGTGCTGCAGCTGCTTGCTCCAGCGGCCTGCATCGATCTCGAAGTGCTTCAACACCAGCTGCGCATCGGACTTGGGGTCCTCCAGCAGTTGCAGCAACAGGTGCTCGGGCGCCACTTCGTAGTGGCTGCGGTTCACGCACAGGCCCGAAGCCGCCTCCAGTGCCTTGGTGCACTGGTGGTTGAGACGACGGACCAGACTCTTCAGGTCGGCTTTCATGACGGCGGATCGCTTCCTTAATATAAGGATCAGGTACGGGTACTAAGCTCCCGGATCAGGCCGGCGCGTCACCGCCCGCATCGCCGCCACCTGCGTCGCCACCGGCATCATCCCCGCCGGCATCGCCGCCACCTTCATCCCCACCGCCGCCGCCTTCCTTCTCCAGCTTGCCGACCAGCGACAAGGTGAAGGCCGCGCCCATGTACTTGAAGTGCGGACGCACCGACAGTTCCACCTTGTACCAGCCGGCCTGGCCCTCGATGTCCGAAACCGTGACCTTGGCTTCACGCAAGGGACGGCGGCTGCGCACCGACGCCGGCGGATTGTCCTGGTCGGCCACGTACTGGCGGATCCAGGCATTCAACTCACGGTCCAGGTCGTTGCGCGTCTTCCAGCTGCCGATGTGCTCGCGCTGCAGCACCTTCAGGTAGTGGGCCAGGCGGTTCACGATCAGGAGATAAGGCAGCTGCGTGCCGAGGCGGAAGTTCATCTCCGCTTCCTTGCCTTCGGCGCTGTTGCCGAAGGACTTGGCTTTCTGCACCGAGTTGGCGGAGAAGAACACGGCGTGGTCGCTGTCCTTCTTCGCCACCAGCGGGATGAAGCCCTGCTCAGCCAGCTCGAACTCGCGGCGGTCCGAGATCAAGGCCTCCACGGGCGGCTTGGTCTTGGTCTCGCCCTTGTCCTGGTAGGTGTGCACCGGCAGGTTATCCACCATGCCGCCGCTCTGCGGGCCGATCACGTTCGGGCACCAGCGGTATTGCTTGAAGCTGTCGGACAGGCGCGAGGCGAAGGAGAACGCGGTATTGCCCCACAGATAGTCGTTGTGGCCCTTCACGCTCTCCACGTAATTGAACTCACGGGCCTTGTTGTTCTCGCCATAGGGTGCGCGCAGCATGAAGCGCGGCGCGGTCAGGCCCACGTTGCGGGAATCGTCCGACTCACGGAAGGCGCGCCACTTGGCATACTGCGGGCCCTCGAAGGTGGCCTGCATGTCCTTGATGGCGGCCAATTCCTCATAAGAGTCCACGCCGAAGAACTGCGGCGCGGCAGCCGCCACGAACGGCGCGTGCGACATGGCGCTGACGCTGGCGATGTTGCGCAACAGCTGGATGTCCTGGGCACCGGGGCCGAAGTCGTAGGCACCGATCATGGCGCCGTAGGGGGCGCCGCCGAACTGGCCGAACTCCGCGGTATAGACGTGCTTGTAGAGGCCCGATTTAGCCACTTCCGGCGCATCCTCGAAGTCCTGCAGCAGCTCTTCCTTGGCCACGCTCAGCATCTCGAGCTTGGTGTTCTCGCGGAAGTCAGTGCGGTCCACCAGCGACTTCAGGCCGCGCCAGGAGGATTCCAGTTTCTGGAAGTCCGCGTTGTGCAGGATCTCGTCGACCTGCTTGCTGAGCTTGCGGTCGATCTCGGCGATCATCTCGTCCACCAGCTTCTGCTCGACCTTCTCAGTCTTGCGCTGCGGCTGCAGGAGTTCGGAGATGAAGGCTTCGACGCCCTTCTTCGCGATCTCGTAGCCTTCTTCGCTGGGTTTGAGCCGCGTCTCCTGCATGATCTGGTCGAGCAGGGATCCCTCAGCCGCCTCGGCGGTCTGCCCTTCTTTTTTCATCTCGCTCATGATGGTCGCCTCTCTAAGACTGTGTGGTTCGTATGGCGCGGACCGGCAAGGTCACTTCTTGTTGCCCTTGTCGTCGACGCCCAGTTCCTTCATGACCGCGGCGCGCGTGGTCTCATCCTTCAGCAGGTCCTGGATCGCGCGGCGGAAGGCCGGCACGTTGCCCAGCGGACCCTTGAGCGCCATCAGGTTCTTGCGCAGCTCCAGCATCTGCTTCAGCTCCGGCACCTGTTCGGCGACGCGGTCCGGCGAGAAGTCCTTGTAGCTGTTGATCTTCAGGCTCACGTCCATGTTGCCCTGCTGCTTCGGGTCCAGCGTGTTCTTGATGGTCATGTTCACGCCGAGGTTGTGGCCCTTGACCACCGCGTCGAAGTTGTCCTTGTTGATGTTGACCGGCGCGCGCTCCTCAACCGCCTTGTCGTTGGGCTTGCCGGTGAAGTCGCCGAGCACCAGCATCTTCAATGGCAATTCGACCTCATCGGTGTTGTCGCCGGTCTCGGACTGGTAGACGATGTTGACGCGCTCTTTCGGCGCCACTGAACCCTTGTTATCCGCCATGACTGCTTCCTCCGTCTTATAGCTTCACGTTTAGGGCGAGTATCGGATCTAAGCTGCTGAGCGCCGAGAACGCCTGGGCGCTGCGCGCCGCGGTGTCCTGGGCATTCTTGGATTTTCCGGTGGTCTTCTCGTAAGCCGAGAGCAATAACTTATAGACGCGCACCGCGGTGTCCGGTTCCCATTCGCGCAGCCGGAACTCCTCGATGCGCGCCACCAGCGCCTCGAGGATGGGTGCGGCGACGTTGGCATGACCGCTCTGCACCAGGAGTTGCGCCAGGGCCAGGCGCCACATGAACTGGTCGTGGGCGTTGGCGGTGGCGGCGTGGCCCTCGTCCAGCTGCTTGATGGCCGCATCCAGGTTGCCGGAGGTGGCCGCGGCACGGGCGTTGTTGTAGGCCTCGTCCCAGGGCGCGGCGTCTTTGCCCTTCTTGGTGCGCTTGGATCCACCCGCCGGCGCTTCGCCGACGGTCGCATGTTCTTCGATGAAATCCTGGGTCGCCTCGTCGGCGAAGGGCTTGTCGCCCACGAACTTGAGTTCCGTGAGCCCCGGCACCGTGGCCAGGAAATGCGCCAGTTCCCGCAGCACCGTCTTGCGCGCCGCGGCGCCGCGCTCGCCCAGCGTACCCAGCGCATCGGCCGCGAGCCGCTGGCCGTCCAGCCAGTACGGCGCCTTGGCGAGCTGCGCCTCCAGCTCCGGCAGCAGCGCTTCGATCTGGCCCGCCTGGCGTTGGGTCTCGAACTGCTTGAGGCGTTCCGGAGCCGGTGCCGGGATCTGGGTGAGTCCGCTGGCATGGGTGGGCGCTGCCTCCACCGTCATCCAGCCGGTGAGGCGGTTGAGCCGGTAGGCGCGTGGGTCCGCCACGTCCTTGGCTAACCAATATTTGCTGACCTTGCGCGCCAGCTCCTGCATCTGGCGCAGGGCCTTCTTGGCGTCGGCGTCGTTGGCCACCTCGGCGATCTCCGCCGCTGGCGCGGCAGCGGGACGCGGCGCCGCGGCAGCAGCAGGCTTGGCCGCGGGTGCCGGGGTATCCAGGGATTGCAGGTGATCCTTGAGGGGGCGGCTGAGGTCGGTCAGGCCCGGTGCGTCCTGCCCCATCTTGTCCACGAGACAGCTGTCCAGTTCCTTGAGGAACGCCGCCGCTTGCTCCAGCGCAGCTTTCTCGGCGGCCTTAGGTCTAGTGTCGCGTACCTGCTTGCCGGTCTTCTCCGCGAGCCAGGAGATGGCGGTGGCGCGGGCGCGCATGCGCTTCAGTTCCGGGAACAGGCCGTCCCAGTGGGTGAGCGCCATATCGCGCAGCACCTTGAGGCCGGTGGCGAGCCCCGCATAGCGCTGGGTCTCCATCAGGCCGCGGCACAGATACGCCGCCACCAACAGGTCCTTGGACTTGGATTGCAGGATGGCGGAGGAGAGCTCGACCACCCTGCCCCAATCCACGGCGGTGGGTGTCAGGGATTCCTGCTTGGCGAGTTCGGCTTCGAGTTGTTCGAATTCAGGTTCGTAGCGCGCGGATTGCCCGCACGGCTGCGCGGCATCGATCGGGAGCGACCCCAATCCGGCAAACTGCTGGTTTACGGCAGCTTCATCCACTACCCGCACCTTCGTTTGTTTGGCCCCGACCTGCGTACGACGCGCCAATGCGACGGTCGTCGAAGCGGCACCTCCAGGCGATGCCCGCATTACGCAGCTGGAATTGAGCCCCTGCTTACCGCTGTCGCGACAGCGGAATGAAACCGTCCTGGCGCCGAGTCCTTCTTAAAGATCACTCGAAACAACCACTTGGATTGTTTCGTGTCCCTAATTCAGGTTCCGTCGCAGTCTAGCATGCGGTCATTAGGTTAACATGGCACTTTGACCAATGAAATTATCAGCAAATTCAAAGCAGACCGTACACTAGTTCAGGTGTGGTGAAACTATTGTCTCCGGCGCGTGACATAAATCGGCACCGTGCAAGCCTAGCAGACGGTTGTTACACTTCAACGCAAGGGATTTCCTCCGGCTTTGCCGCATGTAACCGCCTTATCCTGCTGATAAGGTTGGCAATACACCTGCGGCCGGCATCACCTCAGTAAGGCCCGATGTTCATATTCAACAAAGCCAAGACCGTCGCCGTGCTGCTCGCCGAGTTCGGCGGCGCCGAGGGCCCGGGCGGTCTGACCGCCGAAGACCCGCGTCTGGTGCCGCTGCAGGCCCTGCTCAAGAACCGCGGCGCGCAGCTCGAGGAATTCGACAACCGCCACGTGCTGGCCGCGTTCGAAAGCACAGACACCGCCGTCGAAGCGGCCCGCGAACTGCACTTGGCTCTCATCTCCACCGACCCGCCCACCTCGCCCGTACACATGGCCCTGCACGCCGGCGGCGAGGGCCCCGGCAAGACTGCTGCCAAGGGCGCGCTGGGTCTGGTGGTACAAAGCGTGGCCGGGCTCGCGGATCAGATGGCCCTGGTGCTGAGTGAGCCGGCCTGGAAAGCGCTCACGCCTGCGCTGCAGGGCTCTGCGGTGAGTTCCCTGAAGCCGGTGCCGCAGGGCGCCGGTGCCGCGCTCTACGAGATGCCCTGGACCGAACCCAGCGAGGCCGACCGTACCCGCATGGTCACCATGATGTTCGAGAAACAGGACGTCACTGCCCACGTGCACCTGGTGATCAGCTACCGCGACCAGCAGATCCAGGTGAGCGAGTCGCAGCCGGCGATCATCATGGGCCGTTCCAGCCAGTGCGACCTCATCGTCAACCACCAGAGCGCTTCGCGCCTGCATGCCCGCATCGAATACAAGGATGGCAACTTCGTGCTGGTGGACCAGAGCGGCAACGGCACCTTCGTGCGCTTCTCCGACGGCGACAAGGTGAAGGTGCACAACAACGGCGTGCCGATCCGCGGCGCCGGCGACATCGGCCTCGGCGATGCGAAGGATGCGGTGTCCGAGGACGCGGTGCGCTTCATCTGCGTGGAATAGCCCAGGATCCCGGGCAGCCGCGAGAAGTGGGCGCGCATGACGCGCCTGATCCCCGCCGCCACTCGTGATCGCTTGGTGGCTGAGGGTCCGGTAGTACCGGACGCGTGCTGATTTGACCGGATGCCAGGGGCGATGGCCGGAGTATAGACTCCGTCCATGGCCGCCGACCCCAGTCCCGCCAAACCCACACTGCCGACCTCCGTCGAGCAGATGTTCCCGACTCTCACGCCCGCGCAGGTCGAACGGGTGGCCGCCCATGGCCGGCGCCGCGCAGTACAGCGCGGCGAGATCCTGTTCGAAGCCGGCCAGGAGCGCCCGCCGTTCTTCGTGGTGACGTCCGGCAAGGTCGACATCCTCAGGCCCTCCCGCCACGGCGAAGACCTGGTGGTCATCCACCAGCCCGGCCAGTTCAGCGGCGAGGTACAGACCCTCTCAGGACGGCGCACCCTGATGCGCGCTCGCGTGCGTGAGCCCGGCGAGGTCCTGGAACTGGATCACGCCGGGATACTGACTCTTGTGCAGGTGGACAGCGAGCTCAGCGAGATCCTGATGCGTGCCTTCATCCTGCGCCGCCTGGAACTCGTCGCCCACGGCTTCGGCGACGTGGTCCTGGTGGGTTCGCAGCACAGTGCCGGCACGCTGCGCATCAAGGAGTTCCTGGCGCGCAACAGCCATCCCTATAGCTACGTGGACTTGGATCACGACCCGGACGTGCAGGAACTCTTCGACCATTTCAAGTTCACCGCCGCGGATATCCCCGTGCTCATCTGCCGTGGCGAGCTCTTGCTGCGCGACCCCAGCAACCACGACATCGCCGAGTGCCTGGGTTTCAACGAGAACATCGACTCCGGACAGCTGCGGGATCTCATCGTGATCGGAGCCGGTCCCTCCGGCCTCGCCGCTGCCGTGTACGGAGCCTCGGAAGGGCTGGACGTGCTCGTGATCGAGACCGACTCCCCCGGCGGCCAGGCGGGTTCGAGCTCGCGCATCGAGAACTACCTCGGTTTCCCCACCGGCATCACCGGACAGGAACTCGGCGCCCGCGCTTACGCCCAGGCCCAGAAGTTCGGCGCCCAGCTCAGCATCGCCCGGGGCGCCCGCAAGCTGCTGTGCGGCCAGCGTCCGTACCGCATCGAGACCGAGGACGGCAAGAGCTATGCGGCGCGCTGTGTGCTCATCGCCTCGGGAGCGGCCTACCGCAAACCGCCGCTGCCGAACCTGGCCCGCTTCGAGGGCGCCGGCATCTACTATGCGGCCACTTTCATGGAAGCCCAGCTCTGCACCGGCGAGGAAGTGATCATGGTGGGCGGCGGCAACTCGGCGGGCCAGGCGGCGGTGTTCCTCGCCGAGAACGCCCGACACGTGCACATGCTGGTGCGGGCGGAAGGCCTCGCCGCCAGCATGTCCCGCTATCTCATCCGGCGCATCGAGGAGCACCCGCGCATCACCCTGCACGTGCGCACCGAGATCGCCGCCTTGGAAGGCGCCGCCCATCTGGAGAAGGTGCGCTGGTTGGACCATGCCGTCGGTCAGGAGCAGGAGAATCCCATCCGCCATGTCTTCATCATGGCCGGCGCCGATCCTGCCACCGGCTGGCTGCAAGGCTGCCTGACCCTGGACCCTCACGGCTTCATCAAGACCGGCATCGATCTCAGCCCCGAGGAACTCGCCGCCGCGCACTGGGCCCGCTCCCAGCCACCGCAGGCCTTCGAGACTAGCCTTCCCGGGGTATTCGCCGTGGGCGACGTGCGTAGCGGCAGCATCAAGCGCGTCGCCTCCGCCGTGGGCGAAGGCTCCGTCGCCATCTCCTTCGTGCACAAGTCCCTCCAGGAATAGGAGCTCCCATGCCCGTCTGCGATCACATCCGCGCCGTCACCGAAGTCAAACAACCCCGGCGCCGCGAATGCGAGGAATGCGTCAAGATCGGCGCCCGCTGGGTGCACCTGCGGGTCTGCCAGCAGTGCGGCGTGACCCTGTGCTGCGACGATTCGCCCAACCGCCACGCCCACAAGCACGCCGATACCACCGGCCATCCGGTCATCGCCTCCGGCGAGCCCGGCGAACGCTGGCTCTACTGCTTCCCGGACGATGCCTTCGCCGAGTATTGAGCCTGCCTATCCACAGGCTGGCAGGCCTGTGGCAGAATACCCCGCTCCCAAGATTGCCCGGATGGCGGAACTGGTAGACGCGCGGGACTCAAAATCCCGTTCCCTCTAAAGGAGTGTGGGTTCGATTCCCTCTCCGGGCACCATAGATTTTGATGCAGAAGTCCACGGACCCATCCCTGGTGTATTGCCCAGCCGCCACATCCCTGTGGCGTCGTTCGGACGGACGCGGGCAGTGCCCGCGTAAAGACACCGTCCTCACCCTCTCCGGGTACCAATACTGCTCATGAAATTCTGCAGCAACTGCGGTCGCGAAGTCAGTCTAAGCATCCCCCCCGGCGATCACCTGCCGCGATATGTCTGCGGCGCCTGCGGCATCATCCACTACCAAAACCCGAAGATCGTGGCCGGCTGCGTCGCCGAATGGCAGCGCGAGATCCTCATCTGCAAGCGCGCCATCGAACCGCGTGCCGGTTTCTGGACCCTGCCGGCGGGTTTCATGGAGAACGGCGAGACCACCGAGGCGGCCGCGGCCCGCGAGACCGCCGAAGAAGCCATGGCCGAAGCGGTGGACCTCAAGCCCTTCGCCCTGGTGAACGTGCCCCATGTGGACCAGGTACACCTTCTGTTCCGCGGCATGCTGAAAGACGGCCGCCACGCCCCGGGCGCCGAGAGCCTGGACACCAGGCTGGTGCAGGAAACGGATATACCCTGGGAGGAGATCGCCTTCCCCAGTATCCGTTTCACGCTGGAGCGCTACTTCGAAGACCGGCGCCTCGGCCGCTTCGGTTTCCATATCACCACTTGGCACAAGGGCGCTCTGCGCTGAAGCGGCGCGCCCGCGCTTGTGGCAAAATCGCCTGGGATAAGCAGGAGCACGCCATGGCCTTCGTCGTCACCGAGAACTGCATCAAGTGCAAGTACACGGACTGCGTGGAAGTCTGCCCGGTAGACTGCTTCCATGAAGGCCCGAACTTCCTGGTCATCGACCCCGAGGAGTGCATCGACTGCACCCTGTGCGAACCGGAATGCCCCATCAACGCCATCTATTCGGAAGACGACCTGCCTGACGACCAGAAGGGCTTCAAGAAACTGAACGCCGAGCTGGCTTTAGGTTGGCCGGTGATCACCCGGCAGAAACCCGCCCCTGCCGACGCCAAGGAATGGGAAGGCAAGCCCGGCAAGAAAGACCTGCTCGAACGCTAACCGCCCCGCGCAGCCAGCGCCGCCGGATCGTCCAACAGTTTCACCAGATCCTCCGGCGGCAGATAGCCAGCGATGAGCCGGCCGTCTTCGGTGATGATGATCGGCGTACCCTGCAAGCCGAGTTTGGTGGCGAAGTCATACCCCGTCAGCACCGCCGACGGGTCACAGTCCGCTGCCGCCGCGACGGCGTTGCCCTGCATGGCGGAGCGGTAAGCAGCTCGCCGGTCCTTGGCGCACCACACCGCCACCGCCTTGGCCCAGGACGGCGAATCCAGGCCGCTGCGCGGATAGGCGAGGTAGCGCAGCTCCACGCCCGAGGCCAGGAGCCGCGGCATATCGCCGGCCAGTTGCCGGCAATAGGCGCAGTCGATGTCGGTGAGCACCGTCAGCACGTGGCGTGGATGCGGCACCGGGAACACGATCATGTCCTTCTCACCGATGCCGGCGAGGTAGGCCACGCGTGCCGCGGCCCGGTCCTCGGCGCTCAAATCGCGTCCGCTGCTGAGTTCTATCAAGTCGCCCCGCAGGGCATATCTGCCGTCGGCGGTGAGATAGAGGATCTGCGGTCCCAGGGTCACGCGATACAGGCCGGCGATGCCGGTGGCAGTCACGTCCTTGGGATCCACCCGCAACTGCTTGGCGAGACGCAGAGAGGCATCGTCACCGAAGGCCGGCACCGATAAGGCAAGCAGCAGCGATAGCAATACCAAGCGCCCCATTACATCCCCGATGTGGAAGCGGCGCCGGGAGCGCCGCCCGCGAATCCGGCGCCCCGACAGCGACGGATTCGGCGGAGGCGAGCCCGAGCATGTATCGGGCTCGCCGAGTGAAGAAGCCCAAGGACGGGCTTTTTCAAAGATCAAGAAAAAGGGCCGCATCGCTGCGGCCCTTTGATCTTACACCCGGAGGCTTTTAACCTCTCGGATGATGCTTCGAGTGCACATCCTTGAGACGCTCACGCGCCACGTGCGTATAGATCTGCGTGGTGGACACGTCGCTGTGGCCCAGGAGCATCTGCACCACGCGCAGGTCGGCGCCATGGTTCAGGAGATGGGTCGCGAAAGCGTGCCGCAGGGTGTGCGGCGACAGCGAGGCGGGGATGTTGGCGATCTCGGCGTAACGCTTGATGATGTGCCAGAAGGCCTGGCGCGTCATGTAGTCGCTGCGACGGGTCGGGAACAGGTAATCCGACTGACGGCCACCCAAGATGTCCAGGCGCGCGTCGGTCAGGAATTTCTCGATCCACTTGGTGGCTTCCTCGCCCACCGGCACCAGGCGCTCGCGGTTGCCCTTGCCGACCACGCGCACCACGCCCTGCTTCAGGTTGACCTGGGACATGCGCACGCTGACCAGTTCGGACACGCGCAGGCCGGTGGCGTACAGGAGCTCGAGCATGGCACGGTCGCGGATGCCGAGCGGCTCGGCCACGTCCGGAGCGCGCAGCAGCGACTCCACTTCGCCTTCGCTCAGGGACTTCGGCAGCGGCCGGCCGAGCTTGGGCATGTCGATGCGCGTGGTCGGATCCTCGGAGAGGCGGCCTTCGCGCAGCATGTGACGATAGAAGCGGCGGATGCTGGACAGTTGGCGCGCCGTGGAGCGCGGACGCGCACCCTGCTGCACACGCCAGGCCAGGAAGGCCAGCAGATGTTCGCGCTGCGCGTCCATCAGTTCCACGCCCTGGCCTTCAAGCCAGCGGCCAAGACCCGACAGATCGGCGCGATAGGCAGCCAGCGTGTTCTCGGAGAGTCCGCGCTCGCTCCACATGGAATCCAGGAAACGCTCGACGTCCGGCTGATTATGGCCGGTATCGGAGACGGGCATGGGCATCGGGACCGGGGCACTGCCCGGGACCGGCGTCGAATTGATAAGCTGTTTTTCACTCATGGCAATTCCCTTTCTATAATTTCGTGTGCCAACTAAACGCCCGTCTTCCATTTCGGGTTGGCCAAGTCTCGGTGCTTTTGCCACTTAACACCGTGATACGGTTCACATTTATATGTCAAATATACACCATTTTGACAATAACCGGGAAATCACCTGAGTGCCCCGCTTGTCCTGGGGCCTGCAAGACCCGATACTCACTTAAGCAATGCTCCTCCTCGCGCCCTCCCCTAAGTCATTGAATCTATTGGCTTCCCTTCGGGGCTGGTTGGCGATGCTGCTCATCGCCGTGCCCTGTATGTTCCTGTTGATCCCTCTGCCCGGCCGAAACCGGCGCCGGCAGCTGGCTCGCCTGGCCGCCCGGGCCGTGTTCCATATGGCGGGGATCGGCCTGAAGGTCGAGGGCCTGGAGAACCTGCCCGCAGCCTGCATCGTGGCCGCCAATCACGCCAGTTACCTGGACGGCATCATCCTCACCGCCGCCCTGCCGCCGCGTTTCGGCTTCGTCATCAAGCGCGAGATCACCAAGGTGCCGGTGGTGGGTTGGATGCTGCACCGGCTGGGTTCGGAGTTCGTGGACCGCTTCGACAAAGATGCGGCCCGCAGCGACGCATCCCGCATCATCAAACGCGCCAACGAAGGCACGTGTCTCGGCGTGTTCCCGGAAGGCACCTTCGTCGCGGAACCCGGACTGCGCAGCTTCCACCTGGGAGGCTTCATGGCCGCAACCCGCGGCGGCCTGCCGGTGGTGCCCATCGCCATCCGCGGTGCGCGCCGGATCCTGCCGGCCCATGTCTGGGCGCCGCGCCGCGGCGATCTCGAAGTGCAGGTGTTGCCCGCGATCCAGCCCGTGGCGCGCAACGGCGACGCGGCACGCAAGCTGCGGGACGATGTGCGTGCCCAGGTGCTCATCCACTGCGGCGAACCTGACCACGCCGGCGCCGGCATGGACGACGAGTCCGCTTCAGCCTGAGTTGCGTACGCTGAGGTAGTGCAGCCAGGCTTCCGCCTGGGCGCGGGACTCGTCGTATTTCGCCGCCTCACGCAGCGCCGCGGTACCTTCGTCGTACTGGCGGTTCTGCACCTCGGCGATACCCTGCAGCAGCCAGGCGCGGCCGGGCCGCTTCAAGCCGCCCTTGCTGATGGCCTTCTTCGCGCTGTCGATGGCCGAGAACCACTCATGCCGTTCGGTGTAGATCTGCGCCTGCGCCACCAGCGGGTCGCCGCTCTTGGACTGCTTCTCGGCTTCACCGAGCGCTGCGACTGCACGGTCGAGGTCGCCCGCGTCCTGCCAAGCGTTCGCCAGCAGCGTGAAGTTCGCCTCGCTCGCCGCCACCGCGCCGGATTGCAGGCCTTCCTGCAGCACCAGCGCCGACTGGTAGGGCACGCTGTTCTGGGCGTACAGCGAGGCCAGGTTCAGATAATCCTGGGACTGGCGGATCAGCCCCTGGCGGTACATCAACGCGTACACGGCCAGCGCCCTGGAGGCATCGCCCGCCTGGGCATAGGCATTGCCGAGTTGCGCCCAGTACTGGGTCTGATCGGGATAACGGGACAACACCGCTTCCAGCTGCTCCGCGGCGCCCGCGTAGTCGTGCTCCTGATACAGGCAGGAGATCAGCAGCTGATACCACTCGGACGGCGAATCCGCGGCGCTGTCGATGGCGCGTTTGGCCTCGGGTGCCGCCTGCCGGCATTGACCGGACTGGGCGTAGCCCTGGGCCAGGGCCATCAGCACGTCGGGCGGCGGGTTCTCCTGCCCTTGCAGGGAGTTACGCAGCATGTCGAGACCCGGCTGATATTGGCCGTTCGCCACCAGCAGCTTGCCGAGCGTCAGTTGCGCCTCGCGCTGTTCCGAACCCGGCAGGATGTTCTGCTGTACCGCCGGCTGCAGCGTCGAGAGCGCGTTGGCGAAATCGCCGCGCGCCACGTACAGGTCCGCGGTGAGTTCGCGCACCACCGCCGCCTCGTAGGCATTGGTGGTCACGCCCTGCAGGTAGTTCAACTGCTGGGCCGCGTCCGGGTATTGGCCGGCGCGTATCTGGTTCTGCACGGAACGCATCTTGCGGAACAGGGCACTGGAGATGGAGCCCTGGTTGAGGATGGTGTCGGCGGCGGCGAGCGTCGTCAGCCCTAAGCCGAGCGCCGCGACCACTGTCGCCAGCAGCAAGCGCGAACGGGTCATCCGCCACCTCCGCGGTTGAACTCCACCACCACCGAGGTGTCACGCGGCGCGGGGATGGGCTGGAACTTCCACCGCGCCACGGCGCGCAGGGCCGCGTCGTCGAAGACGCCGCGGCGCGGCTTGGCATCGGTCACGGTGGGATTCGTCACGCTGCCGTCGGTCTGCACCGTGAACTTCACGGTCACGGAACCCGAGCTGATGTCATCGCGGATCGCCTGGGGCGGGAACTTGGGATCCACGCGTTCCACCAGCACGATGTTGCCCACCGCCAGCACCGGTTGCGCGCTGGGCGCCGTGCCGCTCGCCGGCGCGGTCTGGGTATTTTCGGTCTCGCTCTCCGCCACGCTCTGGGTGGCGCCGGTCGCGAACTGCGGCTTGTACGCCGGCAGGCCTAAGGCCGGCAGCGGCAGGTCCGCCGGCGCGACACGCGCCAGCACCGGATCTTCGGGCAGCGCCGGTGCACGGTTGGCACCGGGCTTGGGCGGCAAGGCGCCGATCTGCAGCGCCACGGGCGCCACGTTGTTCAGGTTCACGATGCTGCTGGTATCGGCGCTGCCGCCGGCGTTCAGCTGGAACTGGCGGCCCACCACCAGGCTCTGCATGGCGACCAGCACGGTCAGCACCATGAGCAGGCCAAAGGCGAGGGATCCGGCGTAACGCAGCATGGCCTATCCACCCCGCCGCAGTTTGTCGGCCAGGAGACGGGTCTCCTGGTCGGCGCGGTCGCTGAGGGCACGAGTGAAGAACAATGCCACCAGCACCAGCGCGCCGGCCGCCAGCAGCGGGACTGCGGCAGCCAGGATGCCGCCGGCCACGCGCAGCTGGCCCGCAGCACCTCCCAAGGATTGCGACTCCAGTACCCGCATCACGCCACCCACTGCGCCGAATACGCCCAGCAGGAACATCACCACCACCAGCGACTGGATGAAGCCCACGGAGCGGTGGGTCTCGGCGAACACGCTGGCCACGATCTGCTTGCGGGCACGCCGCGCAGAACGCAGGTCCGCTTTCTCGTAACGCTTCCAACGGCGCAGCGCGATCTCCTGCGCGGCCGGATATACGAACAGGAAATACCAGAAACGCTCGGCGATCAGCGTCCACAACGCCACCGCCAGCAGCAGCAATAGCCACACCACGCCGCCCGCGGCGAACAGGTTGCCGAGGCCGCTGAAGAGGTCCTGCAGCGCCTGCATCAGCGCGCCTTGGCCGCCGCCAGTTTCTCGGCGCGGGCCGCCAGGATGGAGGCGCTCTGCTCTTCCAGCATGTGCATCAGCTGCCCACTGCGCGCGGTCAGCATGCCGTGGAAGAACAGCAGGATCACCGCCACCAGCAGGCCAAGCCAGGTCGGCACCAGGGCCGAGCCGATGCCGGTGGCCACCTGCGTGCCGCCGCTGCCGAACAGGTTCATGGTCTGGAAGGTATTCATCACACCCGCCACGGTGCCGAGGATGCCGAGCAGCACCGCGACCAGCGCCAGGATGCGCAAGAGGCCGAGGCGCGCTTCGATCACCGGGCGTTCCCGGAGCAAGGTCTCGTCCAGGCGCAGACCGAGGGTGTCGGCGTCATCCGCCTTGCTCTCGTTGAACACCGACAGGATGCGCCCCAGGGGATTGCCGAGGTCGGCCTTGCTGGAACCCATCTGGGTCTTGATCTTGCCACCCACCAGCACCAGATAAGCGCCGCGCTCCAGGATGATGAGCAGGCCGACGAAGCCGAGCACGATGATGATCCAACCGGTGGTGTGACCCTGGGCCACCCGCTCCATGAAGGACGGCTGGTTGGCAAGGCTGCGCAAGAGGTCGCCGCCGGAGGTATCCACCGCCATGGCCTGCACGCCGCTCGACGCACCGGACAAGCTGCCGGCCAGATCGCGCCAATGGCTGTCTGGCTGGCGTTCCGGCTGCACCAAGGCACCGGTCTCAGGCACGTAACGCAGGAAGTTGTTGCCGTTCACGGCGGTGAACACGCCGACACGCACCACGCCGGCCTGCTCCGAGGAACCGTCCTCATGGCTCACGGTGGCGCCGAACTTGGCTACCTGGCCTTCCGCGGTCAGCTCCTGCTGCATCAGGAACCAGAGCTTGTGCAGGTCGTCCGGGGTCGGCAGGTCGGAGCTCTCGGCGAGCTTCGCCAGGAACACGCCGCGGCCCGGATACTGGGTCGAGACCAGCGAGGCATCCAGGACGGTCTTGAAGCTGCCGGCGGCCTGACGCACCTGGTCGAACACCTGGCTGTAGTCGCCTTCGCGGCTGCGGATCTGGGTGTTGAGGTCGTCCAGTGCCTTCTTGTTCGACTCGAACTTGGCTTCCAGCTGTTGTTCGTTGGCCGCTTCCTGCGCCAGCGCCTGCTTGGCGGAGGCCAGGATCTGCGCCTGCTGGTCCGCCGCATTGCGGAACTGCGCTTCACGTTGCTGGTTCTGACCCGTGTTCTGCTGCGAGGCGCTCTTCACCTGATCTAACAGTTGGTCGAGGCTGGTGGCCTGGGGCGCGGCATAGACTGAACCGCTGAGGGTCAGGGCCGCGAGGAGCGCTGCGATCTTCATGTGGGAGATGCTCATTTCGACACCTCCGGGGCCTGCACCGGCAGTTCCATGAGGTTCGGCGCCGCCTCCTTGTTGGCGACCGCGATGGCGTTGGCCACCGCGTTCTTGTAGTCGTTCGCCACCTGCCATTTGCGGCCCTGCTTGTCCCAGTAGCCGGTCTCGCTGCGATCCAGGGTCTGATAGGCCAGCAGCAGATGACCCACGCGCAGGAAGTTCACGGTCAGTGCCTTGCCGTTCTCGGACACTTCGCCGCGGAAGGCCTCCACGCTGCGGCCTGCCGCGATCTCGTCGTTGTAGGCCTGCACCAGGCGCTGGAACTTGTCCGTCACCGGCACGGTGGCGCTGCTGATGGCGGCACGCACCTGCTGCACGCGCGCCAGGCGCTCGTCCTGGCGGTAGGGCAGGTCGAGCTTGATGAACTGGGTGAGGCTGTCGGTCATCTGCAGCAAGAGCGGCAGCACGCTGTCGCGGGTGCCGCCCACCAGCGATATCTGCTGGCCGAGGGAGGTGATCTGGTCCTGCTGAGCCTGCACGATCTGCTGCAATTGGTCGTCGTAAGCACGCAGTTCGTCGGTCTGCTGGGTCACGCTCAGGTAGCTGTTGAGCATGTCCTGGGTGTTGCCCGAGGTGGCGTCGATCTTCTTCTGCGAAGCCGCCGCGTTCTTGTCGAGCTGTTCCTGGGCGGTCACCGCAGTCTGCACCTTGCTGGGTGCGGGCGCAGCCCCTAAGCCGAGCGTGACCGCCGCGAGCGCAAGCGCCAGCACGACGGAGAAGCGTGTCTTTTTCATGGCAGGACCCCTGGCTCGATTATTTAATTAAGGGATTCAATGGGTTCCGGGCAGACTAGGCAGGCCCGGGCAGTAGTAAGAATTTAGCAGACCTGACATAAGGTTGGAACCTCGTCTTACTAGCTACTTAGTACAGTCTGCGACCTTTCCCAGGCTAAGTCCCCGCCACGCTTATAATTGGCCGGCAACGCCCGCCCCCCAAGGGATTCCGTGCCTAAACCTCCGAACCGGCTTCACATCGTCCGGCTGCGCGCGTTTGCGAGCGTCGTGGCCATGGGGCTCGTGTTGTTGGGCTGCGCCTCCCTGCGTAGGCCCGACGGGCCGATCCCCCAGAAGCTGATCCCCGCTCCCCGGCCGGGTGCCTCGCCCGTGCTGGTGGTGGTGTTACCCGGCCGCGGTGACGACCTGGATGACCTCGCCAAGACCGGCATGGCCGAGACCATCCAGAAAGCCTGGCCCGAGGCCGATGTGCTGCTGGCCGGCGCGACCCTCCCCTACTACGCCGAGGGTCACGTACAACAGCGACTGCACGATGAGGTCATCCTCCCAGCGCGAACACGTGGCTATCGGCAGATCTGGCTCACCGGCGCCTCCATGGGTGGCATGGGCACCCTGCTCTACGAACGCGCCTATCCCCGCGATGTCACCGGCATCGTGTTGTACGCGCCTTACATGGGCGACCCTGCCACCCTCGCACAGATCACCGCTGCCGGCGGCCCGGCGCATTGGGATCCCGGCCCCAAGCCCGCGGCCCTGACCGCTGATAATTATCAATTGGAGATGTGGCGCGTGGTGAAGAGCTGGCAAGACCCCACTGAAGCGCAGCGTGTGTGGCTGGTGTGCGGCGACACCGATCGCCTGCTGGAAGCCGCCAAGCTCATGGCGCCGCTCTTGCCACCTGAGCATTTCATCGAAGTGAAAGGCGGCCACGACTGGCCCATGTGGGACGCGGGCGCAGCGCAAGTGATCCCGCAGATCGCCGTCATGCAACACTGATCCCAGGACACCAATGAACGCCGACGACCGCGCCGAGCCCGCCCTGTTCCGTCATCCGGGTTTCCTGGAGTACTGGTGCTCGCGCCTGAACTCCATGTTCGCCTTCCAGATGCTCTCGGTGGCGGTAGGGTGGCAGATCTACGACATCACCCATCGGGCACTGGATCTCGGCATCATCGGCCTGGTGCAGTTCATCCCCTCCTTCGTGCTGGCCTTGCCGGCCGGACACGTGGCGGACATCTTCGAACGGCGCCGCATCGTGTTCATCTGCCAGGCCATCGAAGGCATCGCCACGCTGCTGCTGGCGGTCGGCAGCTGGCTCAACTGGTTCGACGAGCCCGCCATCCTCGGCATCGTGTTCGCCATCGGCTGTGCCCGGGCCTTCGAGTTCCCCACCATGCAGGCGCTCCTGCCCAGCATGGTGCCGCCCCCGCTCCTGTCCCGCGCCATGGCCGCCGGCTCCTCCGCCAGCATGACCGCCATGATCGTGGGCCCCGCGCTCGGCGGCTTCCTGTATGTAGCAGGCGCCGGCGTGGTGTATGGCGTGTCGGGGTTGCTCTTCGTCGTCGCGGCCGTGCTCATGTGGCGCCTGAAGCTGGAGCGCCCGCCCCAGAAGCGCGAGCCGGCGACCCTCAAGACCGTGTTCGCCGGCATCACCTTCATCCGTCACCGGCCGGTGGTGCTGGGCGCCATCTCACTGGATCTGTTCGCGGTGCTCTTGGGCGGCGCCACCGCGCTCCTGCCCGTGTTCGCGCGGGACATCCTGCACACCGGGCCTTGGGGCTTGGGGCTCCTGCGTGCGGCGCCGGCGGTGGGTGCGCTCGGCATGTCGCTGTGGCTGGCACGCAAGCCCCTGACCCGCAAGGTGGGTCACATCATGTTCTGGTCCGTGGCGGGGTTCGGCCTGGCGACGGTGGTCTTCGGCCTGTCGCGCTCGTTCACGCTCTCGCTGGTGGCACTGCTGGTCATGGGGGCGCTGGACATGATCAGCATGGTGATCCGCGCCGCGCTGGTGCAACTCGAGACACCGGACAACATGCGCGGCCGGGTCAGCGCCGTCAACGCCATCTTCATCAACACATCGAATCAGCTCGGTGAGTTCGAATCCGGCATCACTGCCGCTTGGTGGGGCGCGGTACCCGCCACCGTCATCGGCGGCATCGGCACGCTCATCGTGGTGGGCTTGTGGATGTGGGGCTTCCCGGCCCTGCGGGAACGGGAACGCCTGGAATCCTGACGCTCAGCGGCCGCGCGGTACCTTGGGTGCGGTGGTCGCGGGCATCAGCCATTCGTCACTGAGTTCCTCATCGCCCTTGCGCCGCAGCTTGATCGGCCGCGGCAGACGCCAGAAGAAGGCGATGCACAGGCCGATCGAGAGCAGCCCAGCACCCACCAGCACGTTCCAGGCTTCCAGCGAGCCGTATTCCAGGAACGGGATGGGCATGCCGAAGCCACGTGACAGCGCGAGGATGCCGGCGAGGCCGAAGGCGCCGACCAACACGCACTTGATGAGGAACTTGAGGGGATACATCGGGAGCCTTCCTTGGTGCGTTTTTCCCACGGATACCTTCCTTGGTGTCCGTCTCCTCCAGACCGGGAGTGGTTCGAGTATAGGCACGAGTCGGCCCGGACTTCTGTAGTCCTAGTCCTACTCGTCAAGGCCCTTCATCAGGCGTCTCGGCGCTACAGCCCGGTAGCTCTCATCGATCCAGCTGCGCAATATGTCGAACGGCGGGTAGTCACCTTTCGTGAAGCTGGATGTCACCCAGCCGCTCTTGCCCAAATTGTAGCCGGTGGGTTTACAGAAAGGCGCCATGAGCGCAGCTCCGTAGGACCGCGGCAGCTTGGTGGTGACCCTCAGTTCCTTCGAATCCCCGTGCAGGAACACGAAGATCTTCTTGTTCACCTTGATGACCCGCTCGCCCCAGGGGAATTCTTCATAGGCTTCGGGGAAAGCGAGCGCGTACTTGCGCAACGCCGCCTCGCCCGCCCGGAAACCGGGCTTGGTTTTCTTCTTACGGACGGGTTTCTTCTTGGCCGCCCTGGGCACAGCAGTCAGAGGCGCTTGCCGTCGAAGGGCTTGCGCTCCACCGTTGCGAGATCGATGCCCTCCAGGTTGCGGATGTTCAGCGCCACCATGGGCTTGCCCTGCTTGTCCGTGGCCATGCCAAAGGTAGCGCTGCCGCACTTCGGACAGAAGTAATGCTTGATGTGATGGCTGTTGAACGTGTAGTGCGACATGTCCTTCTCCGGCGTCTTCAGCTGGAACTTGTCGCCCGGCACGAACCACAGGAGGTAGCCCCGGCTGGCGCAGATGGAGCAGTTGCACTCCGTGGCCGGCTGCACCTCCGCCTCCACCTCGTAGGCGATCTTCCCGCAGTGGCAGTGGCCTTCGTATTTCATGTCGTAGTCTCCGAAAAATCTGTCGCTTAGTGTATTTAACTATTGTGCACGAATTATCAGGGTTTCCCTTAAGGGCTTATCCGGGGGCCCCCGATGCCCGGTTTTCCGCCTTCCGGGCAATCTAGGCGCCGTCCGAAGCAGCAGCAAGAAGCCCCCAAGGAGTCCCCGGAAAATGGCCAGACCGACCCGCAAGACCCCAAGTCTGCAGATGGAAGAGCGCGCCGTCATCCGTACCTGGGACCACCGTGGCGAGGAAGCCATGGTCTCCAAGCACTACGCCACGGCGCTGGATTTCACCCAGCAGGGCTTGCAGATCTATGCGAGCTCTCCGCTGCCCACGGGTGAGGTGCTGGACATCGACATCAGCCTCCAAGGCCAGACCAAGCCGTACACCCTGAAGGGTGTGGCCCGCACCGTCTCCCGCAGTGATGATGGCACGGGCTATCTGATCGACGTCGACCTGATCAGCGACAAACATCAACACAACTGGCGCCGCCAGTTCCATTGATCCGCTTTTGACCGCCGTCCGGGTTCGCCCGGCGGCGGATTTTTAATACTCCGAGCTTTATGCCGCATGGTCCGCCCAGCGGCATCTTTTTTGCCCTCAAAGCTACTGCGCCTCGTTCTACTTCGGCTCGCGACGCCTTGAGGAAATTTGGCGCACGGTGGTAAAAAAAGAAAGGGCCGGTTGCCCGGCCCCTCCCTTTTCAGTCCTCGAAACTCTGGCTTACTTGCTGCCCGTGTCCAGTCCGTGGTCTTTCAGGAACGGTTTCACATCCGGATCGTGGCCGTTGAAAGCCCGGAACATCTGGCCGTAGTCACGGGTGTTGCCGCGGGAGAGGATCGCATCGCGGAAGCGGTCGCCGTTCTTGCGGGTCAGGCCGCCATGCGACTCGAACCAGGCGAAGGAATCGTCCGCCAGCATCCGGGTCCAGGTGTAGTCATAGTAGCCGGCGGCGTAACTGCTCCCCCAGATGTGCTGGAAGTAGCTGCTGCGGTAGCGCGGCGGCACAGGCGCGAAATCCAGACCGGTGCGCTTCAAGGCTTCGGCCTCGAACTGGTCCACGTCCTTGGGTGCCTTGCCCACGGCGAACTCATGCCACTGCATGTCGAGGTCGGAAGCCCCGAGTATCTCGGTGATCGCGTAGCCGCTGTTGAAGAGCGCGGAACTCCTGATCTTGGCTACCAGATCGGCGGGCATCGGCTGATGCGTCTGGTAGTGCACCGCGTAGTGTGCGAACACCTGCGGATCCGAGGCCCAATGCTCGTTGAACTGGGAGGGGAACTCGCCCCAGTCACCCGCCACGTTGGTGCCGGAGAGGGTCGGATATTCCTGGGCCGCGAACAGGCCGTGCAGGGCATGGCCGAACTCATGGAACATCGTGATCACGTCTTCGAAGCTCAGCAGCGCAGGCTGTCCCGGCGCGGGCTTGGTGAAGTTGGTGACGTTGTAGACCACCGGCTTCTGCCCCAGTACTTTCGCCTGGACCACGAAGTTGGAATTCCAGGCGCCGCCCTGTTTGTTGTCGCGCTTGAAGTAGTCGCAATAGAACAAGCCCAACTCCGAACCATCCTTGTCATAGACAGTGAAGACGCGCACGTCGGGCTGATAGACCGGCAGGTCATGACGCTCCTTGAAGGTCAGGCCGTAGAGCTGGTTGGCGGCGTAGAACACGCCGTCCTGCAGCACCTTGTCGAGTTCGAAGTAAGGACGGATCTCCGACTCATCCAGGTCATATTTCGCTTTGCGGACCTGTTCCGCATAGAAGTTCCAGTCCCAGGGCTGCAACTGGAAGCCGCCCTTCTGCTGGTCGATGAGCGCCTGTATCACCTTGGCCTCTTGCTTCGACTTGGCGACGGATCCGGGCACCAGGTTGGACAGGAACTTGTCCACTGCCTCGGGCGTCTTCGCCATCTGGTCCCGGAGCTTCCAGGCGGCGAAGTCCGGATACCCGAGGAGCGCGGCCTTCTCGGAACGGACCTCGGCCATCTTCAGCACCGTGGTCCGCACGTCGTTCTTGTCACCCATCTCGGCGCGGTCCCGGCTGGCCTTGTAGAGCTTCTCACGCGTGGCGCGGTCGCTGAGCTCCTGCAGCAGCGGCTGTTGGGTGGTGTTCTGCAGCGGGATCAGCCATTTGCCCTTGAGGCCGCGGGTCTCGGCGGCCTGGGCGGCGGCATCCAGTTCCTGCTGCGAGAGCCCCGCGAGTTCGGACTTGTCGCTCACCACCAGGCCGGCAGCCTTGGTGGCGGCCACCAGATCCTGGTTGTATTGGGTGGCGAGGTCGGCAAGCTCGCCGTTCAGCTTCTTGAGCTTGTCCTTGTCCGCATCGGACAGCTTGGCGCCCGCGAGCACCGCCTCCTGATAGTAGTACTCCAACAGGCGCAGTTGTTCCGGGTCCAGTTTCAGCGAAGCCCGCTCGAGATAGAGGGTCTCGATGCGCTTGAAGAGCTTGGGATCGAGCGAGATGCTGTCCTGAGTCGCCTGCAATTTGCCGGCCTCGTCCTGTTCGACCTTGTCCAGGGCATCGTTGGTATTCGCGCTCGTCAGGCCGAAGAATACGTTCGCCACCCGGTTCAGCAGCTGGCCGCTGGTCTCGAGGGCCGCGATGGTGTTCCGGAATGTAGGCGGCGCCGGATCGTCGGCTATCTTGCGCACCTCCGCGAGTGCTTCCTTCATGCCTTCTTCCAGCGCCGGCTGGTAGTCGGTGTCCTTGATCTTGTCGAAGGCCGGTGCCTGCATCGGCAGGGCGCTGGGCTTGGCGAAGGGATTGTCCTGGCTGAACGGCGCGGCCGCCGGCGTGCCGTCATCCGCGTATCCAGGCGCTGTCGCGACCGCAGCGAGGGCCGCTGCCGCGATGAGGCTGAAGGTCAGATTCTTGAACATGTCCGTCTCCTCTATATATTTGTATGGGGAGACGTCACGGACCACCCCGGGCAGGCCGCCCTGGGGCCTGACCCGGATTGAGACAGCAGGAACGGCCTCCGGGTTCCCCCTGTTCTGTACGATTGAGAGGGATCCCCCTCCTTCGGACTCATCTGCTCCCCGGAAAAGACAGGGCCGGCATGAGCCGGCCCCGGGGTCAGTCTGCAGCAGGCCAAAAAAATTCGGGCCGGTTTAAGCCGGCCCGAACTCATTCTGCATCCTGTCAGCGGCTCAGTTGCCGTCGCTGATGCCGTGGTCCTTCAGGTAGGGTTTGATGTCCGGATCGTGGCCGTTGAAGGCCCGGAACATCTTGCCGTAGTCCTCGGTGTTGCCGCGCGAGAGGATCATGGCGCGGAAGCGGTCGCCGTTCTTGCGGCTCAGGCCGCCGTTCCTCTCGAACCAGGAGAACGAATCGTCCGCCAGCATGCGGGTCCAGGTGTAGGCGTAGTAGCCCGCCGCGTAGCCGTTGCTCCAGATGTGCAGGAAGTAGCTCGAACGGTAGCGGGTCGGCACTTCCTTCATGAGCAGGCCGTCGTGGGTCAGCTGGTCGGACTCGAACTGGTCCACGTCCTTCGGCACGCTGCCGGGGGCGAGCTCGTGCCAGTTCATGTCCAGCTCGGAGGCCGCCAGCACCTCGGTCAGGTCATAGCCCTGGTTGAAGGCCGAGGCCTTCTTGATCTTGGCCACCAGTTCCGCCGGCATCGGCTTGCCGGTCTGGTAGTTCACCGCGTAATGGGCGAAGACTTTCGGGTCCGAGGCCCAGTGCTCGTTGAACTGCGAGGGGAACTCCACCCAGTCGCGGGCGGTGTTGGCGCCGGACAGGGTCGGGTACTTCTGATCGGCAAACAGGCCGTGCAGGCCGTGGCCGAACTCG
>DATBAJ010000059.1:0-10126 GCA_036271575.1 Gammaproteobacteria bacterium | reverse complement strand
CCGCCCGGCAGGGTGAAGGGTTTCTCGCTGATGGCCTTGTGCACCCGGTCCACCACGTGGGCGGTCTCGTCCCGCGGCATGGGGCGGAACACGATCAGGAATTCCTCGCCGCCCCAGCGCACCACGTAATGCCCGGCGCGCACGCTGGCCACCAGCCGCTCGGCTACCTGCTTCAAGAGGCCGTCGCCGGCGAAGTGCCCGGCCCGGTCGTTGATGGCCTTGAAGTGATCCAGGTCCGCGATGGCGAAGGCGATCACCTGTTCCGCGTTCTCCGGCTTCTCCCGCTCGCGGCGGAAGTGCGCGAGGTCCGACGGAAGTTGCTGGCCGAGATAGCGGCGGTTCTTGAGGCCGGTCAAGGGATCGGTCTGGCTCGCGTCTTCCAGTTGCCGGTTGAGCTGGCGCAGCGCCTCGGTGCGCTCCGCCACCATGCGCTCCAGTTGCAGGCGCTGACGCCGCAGGTTACGCACTTGCAGGCGGTAGCCGAGGAAGATCAGCAGCAATACGGCCGCCACCGCCAGCACCCGGAACCACCAGGTCTCGTAGAAGAAGGGCAGGATGCTGACCGCGAGGGCCGCGGGAGCCGCGGAGGCCACACCGGCGTTATTGGTGCCGCGCACCTCGAACACGTAGTCGCCCGGCGAGAGGTTGGTGTAGTTCACCACCCGGCGGGCCGGGTCGTCCACGTTCTGCCAGTCCTCTTCGTAGCCCTGCAGCCGGTAGCTCAAGCTCACGCTGGCGGGGTTCTGGAAACTCAGCACCGAGAAGCGGAAGGCCAGGTCCCGGACCCGGGCCGGGATCGTCGCGCGTTCGCCGAGATCGTCATGCCATTGGCCGCCATAGCGGGCCGCCTCCACCACCATGTTCGGCACCACTTCATTGAAACGCACGTGGCGCATGTCCACGCTCACCACGCCGCCGCGGGTGGGTAACCAGAGGTTGGAGCCGTCGGACCAGCCGCGGGCGTTGCCGGCGCCATTGCAGCACAAGCCCTTCTCGCTGCCGGGCCACTTGCCCTGTTCGCTGAGGATGTTCTGAGGCGCGATGCTGGCGATCTTGTCCTCCGCCAGCGCTTCCAAGTCGTCCAGCCGCACCCTGTATATGCCTTGCAAGCCGCCGACCCACAGCCAGTCGCCGCTCGCATCCTTGGTCATGTAGGTGGGGATGTTCGCCGGCAGTCCCTGGCTGTTGTGCAGGGCACGCCACTTTGCGCCGTCATACATGAACAAGAGGTCTTGGTCGAATACGCCCACCACCAGTCGGCCGTCTTTCGGTTCGGCGATGGCGGTGACGAAGGAATCTCCCAGCACTCCCTCGTCGCCCAGTGGTTTGAAACGCGTGCCATCGAACTGATAGAGGCCGGCCAGTGTGCCGATGAGTATCTTTCCGTCGTGGGTCTCGAACACCTCGCGGCAACGCACGTCCTTGAAGCCGGATTCCATGCCGAAGCGCGTGAGCACGCCGTCCGCATAGCGGAACACGCCGTCGAAGGTGGCGATCCACACTGTGCCTGAATGGTCGCGCAACAGCCCTGAGATCTGGATGCCGTCCAGGGGCGCGAGCGCCGCCGGGCGGCTCACCTGGCCGCCGGCGAACTGGGCCACGCCGCTGTGGGTGCCGATCCAGAGTCTTTGGCCGTCGTCCATGAGCACGTAGCCCGTGGGTTCCGGCAACGCCGAGCCCGGCACCGCGAGCCTGCCCACGCCATCCTTCAGGGTGTACACGCCGTTGGCGGTGCCGACCCAGAAGCCGCCGTTGTGATCCGGTGTCACTGCCCACACCAGTGGTTCGCCGACGCCCTCGCCGGCGGCGTAGCGGCGGGTGTAGCCGTCCCAAAGTCGCGTGACGCCGTGAGCGTGGCTTCCCAGCCACAGGCTGTGTTCCCGGTCCTCGTAGAGCGATTCGAGCTGCGCGACTGATTCGTTGTCGCGGCTGGAGAAGAACTGCTGCAGGGTCTCGCCCGACAGGCGGGCGAGGCCTTCGTTGGTGGCCACCCAAAAGTTGTCGTTCGAGTCGGCGTACAAGGTGTTGACGGCGAGGCGCAGCTGCGCCGGATCGCCGGCGGCACGTTGCCACTTGCCTTGGCTCGTCAGGCGGAACAAGCCGCGGCTGGTGCCGGCCCAGAGCGCGTCGTCCCGCACGATGAGGTGCTTCACCTGCGTGCCGGCACCGTCGGGGGCATCCAGGGTCTGCACGCCGCTGTTAGTGATGCGGTAGACCTTGCCGATGCCGCCTGCCCACAGCGCGCCGCGCCATTGCAAGAGCGAGAACAGCGGCACTGCCGGCAGTGAGCGCTCGCGGTGCATCCCGTCACGGTCCAGGTGCAGCAGCCCATCGCTGCTCGCAGCCATGAGCCGGCCATCCACGGAGACGATCGCACGCACGTCTGCCTGGGCGTTCACGTCTTTCTCGCCCCGGGCCCGGCCCAGGATGCGCGGCCCGCCCTTGTCGAGATAGGCGGCGCCCTTGTTCATGCCGAGCCACAGGCTGCCGTCCTGGGCGATCGCCATCGCCTGTATCCAATGCGCAGGCAGGTATTGCTTGAAGCTCACGCCGTCGAAGCGGGCAAGACCATCCTGGGTCCCGAACCACATGTAGCCGTGGACGTTGCCCTGGATGATGGAGAGCACGGTGATCTGCGGCAGGCCCTGCTCCACGGACCAGGTGTCGGCGGCGTAGTCGTGGAAAGCCTTGCCGGGTTCCAGCGCGGCGGCGGGCGTGAGCACGAGCGCGGAGATGAGCAGCGCGCCCGAAGCCAGCCAACCGAGGTGTTTATTTCGCACGCTAAACGCCCACGCTGCCTAAGCCCCTTCCCTAGGGCAGATGTGGCTCCAGCATAGCCGAAAAGCTGCTGCGCCTCGCATGACTTCGTCTGTAGCAGGATGCATACGTGCCGCGAAGCACAGGGGCTCGGAGCATGCTCCGAGCGGGCGCTTGGGACTAGCGCCCCGGCCCGCGAGCGAAGCTGGATGCGGAGCGAGAGGTGCGAGAGCGGCGAGGGCATAGCCCGCCTCGTTCTGCTTCGGCTCGCGACGCTTTTCAGCAGCATCACCAACGGCCGGAAGGCGGGGCCATGGCGGGGATGGCATTCCCGTTTTCGCTGGTACGCCAAGGCGGCAAGGTCTACGCTTGGCGGTATCGCACCACAGCTTCGAAGGATCGGCACATGCTGTCTCGCCCGCTGTTCTTAGGTATGTCGTTCTGTGCCGTCCTGCTTTGCACCGCGGCAGTCGCCGCGCCCGCACCGGTCCAGCCCGGCACCATCCTGGTGACGGGATTCGAGCCCTTCGGCGGGGACAAGACCAATGGCTCCTGGGAAGCGGTGAAGCACCTGCAGGGCAAACACTTCGGCAACGAGACCGTGGTGGTCGCCGAACTGCCGGTGGTCTGGAGCAAGGCCGGTGACCAACTGCATGAGCTGATCCTGAAGTATCACCCGCAGGCCGTCATCGCCTTCGGTCAGGCCGGCGCCGAACCGGTGCGGATCGAGACCATCGCCCACAACCTGCGGCAGCATTACAAGGATAACGACAGCGCCATGCCTGCGACGGATGTGATCTCCGCCTCCGGGCCCCAGACCCTCGACACGGCGCTGGATGTGGCTGCCATCCAGAAGAGCCTGCAGACGGCGAAGATCCCCGTGGTGATATCCAAGGACGCCGGCGGCTATCTCTGCAATGAGACTTTCTACCGGCTCGAGAATGACTCAGGCGCCCAGACTATCCCGCGGGGTTTCGTGCATGTGCCGCCGCTGGATGCGATCGTGACTGCGGATGGCAGTAAGACCGTATTCGATTCCAAGACGCTCGCCGCCGCCGCGGATGCGGTGGTCTCCAGTGTCGCCGCATCCCTTTAAAAGCTACCGCGCCGCGCATAACTTCGTGACGGCCAGGATGGCCTAACGTCGCGGGAGGGCAGGATGCCCGGGAGCGACGGGCGCTGAGGACCTCGCTGCTTTCGATCAACCCGCTGCTTGCTTCCGATCTTCTTCGAGGAGTTGCTCTAATTCCTCTGCTGCGTCCTTGGACGTCTGCACCAGTTTCTCATCGTCGCGGAACACCGCGTACTGCTTCTCCAGCAGCGTGTGGTCGAAGTCCTCGAACATGGCCACCAGGTGTTCGATGGCGGGCTTCTGCATGCCGAGTTGCTCCAACAACTGCTCCGAGAGCCAGAGGCTGGAGTAAAAAGTCTCGCGCACGACCACCTGCACGCCCTGTTCCCGCAGGAGATGGGCGTGATGCCGGTTGCGGGCCCGCGCCAGCACCGTGAGGTTGGGGAAATGTTTGCGCGCCATCTCCGCGGCCCGTACCGAAGCCTCGATGCCGTCGATGGCCAGTACCAGGAACTTGGACTCGCCGGCCTTGGCGGCGGTGAGCAACTCCAGGCGCGAGGCATCACCGTAATACACCTTGCTGCCGAAGCGGCGCAGGGTCTCGATCTGGGCCGAGTCCGCTTCCAGCGCCGTGAAGGGGATCTGCTGCATGCGCAACAGCCGGCCCACGATCTGGCCGAAGCGGCCCATGCCGGCGATGATCACCGGGTTCGCGGGTTCGTCTATCCGGTCGAATTCCGGTTCCTTGCGCTGCTCCAGGAAATGCTGCACCACCTTCTCGTTGAACAGCACCAGGAAGGGTGTCGCCGCCATGGAGAGCGTGACCGCGAGGTTCAGGAGGTCCGCGAGATGCCGGTCGAAGAGCTTGTAGTCGGCGGCGGCGCCGAACATCACGAAGGCGAACTCGCCGCCCGCTGGCAGGACAAAAGCCAGATTACGGGCGCTGTCCCCCGGCAGGCGGAACAGCTTGCCGATGCCGTAGAGCGCCGCCATCTTGATGGTGAGCAGGGCCACCAGCACGGCGAATACCGTGAGCGGTGCTTCCACGATCAACCCCAAGTTCACGGACATGCCCACGGCCATGAAGAAGAGACCCAGCAAGAGGCCCTTGAAGGGTTCGATGTTGGCTTCGAACTCATGGCGGTAACTGGAGTCCGCCAGCAACACGCCGGCCAGGAACGCGCCCAGGCCCATGGAGAGGCCGATGGAGTTCGCCACCAGCCCCGCGCCGATCACGATGAGCAGCGCCGAGGCGGTGAAGATCTCCGGGTTGCCGAACTGGGTCACCAGGCGGAACAGGAAACGCAGCACCACGCGGTTGCCCAAGGCCAGCACCGTCAGCACCCCGGCGATGATCAGCAGCTTCATGCCGATATGGGCATGCTGGGTATCGCCGTCGCCGTAGAGGATGCCGAGCAGCGCCAGCACCGGGATCGCCGCCACGTCCTGGAACAGCAGGATGCCGAAGGAGGCGCGGCCGTGGGCGAGTGCCAGCTGCTTCTTCTCGCCCAGCATCTGCAAGACGAACGCGGTGGAGGAGAGGGAGAGGCCGAATCCCGCAACCAGCGCAGGCACCGGTCCCAAGCCCCACCAATAGGCACCCGCCGCCAGCAGCAGCGAGGTCACGCCCACCTGCAACGCGCCCATGCCGAACACCGTCTGGCGCATCACCCACAGGCGCGAGGGCTGCAGCTCCAGGCCGATGATGAACAGCAGCAGTACCACCCCGATCTCGGAGAACTGCAGGATGGTGGGCACGTCGGTGATGAGCTTCAGGCACCAGGGCCCGATGACCACGCCGGCCACCAGATAGCCCAGCACCGAGCCGAAGCCGGACTTGCGCGACAGCGGCACCGCGAGGCAGGCGGCTATTAGGAAGACTGCAACTTGGGGCAGGAAGCTCATCGTCACCCCTCTAAAAACGGGTCTTTTGTCCTATGGCGTTGTTGCGCTTCGGACTCGCAGTCGGTCATGCACATAAGAGCGCACTCCCGCACGCTGCGCAATCCTGCTTCGCTTGCGGCCCAGGGCGTACATCCTGTACGCCCGCTCGCCGTGTCCGGCGAGCCCTGCTCGCCTCGCGCGCCTAGCCATAGTACAAAATCCCTCGTTTGTAGGGCTGCTTTTCTGGCTGGTTTAGGCCTGGTGACGGCCTTGAACGGCGGGGGAGAGGCCGCTAAGGTGGGGCAGCCTTTCGGAGGACTGACCATGACCACTCCCGGACCCAGCAAGCTCAAGCGCACCGTCTGGTACGTCATCCTGTTCATCCCGTTCTTCGTCGCCATCTGGGTGCCGCTGTTCAACCGGATCGAACCTTCGATCTACGGCATCCCGTTCTTCTATTGGTTCCAGTTCGTCTTGATCATCGTCGCCGCCATCGTGACCGGTCTCGCTTACCTGGCGAAGATATGAACTGGATAGCGTTGACGGTCTTCTGCATCCTGTTCGGTCTCGTGACCGTGCTGGGCTTCATCGCCTCCCGCTGGCGCCAGGCCGATCTCAACCACTTGGATGAATGGGGTCTCGGTGGTCGCCGCTTCGGCACCATCGTCACCTGGTTCCTGCTGGGGGGAGACCTCTACACCGCCTACACCTTCATCGCCGTGCCGGCCCTGGTGTTCGGCGCCGGGGCCATCGGCTTCTTCGCCGTGCCCTATACGCTCATGCTCTATCCCTTCGTCTATGTGGTGTACCCCAGGCTCTGGTCCGTGGCCCGCAAGCACGGCTATGTCACGGCCTCAGATTTCGTGCGCGGCCGCTACGGCAGTCCGCTCCTGGCGCTCTTGGTCGCCGTCACCGGCATCCTCGCCACCATGCCTTATATAGCCTTGCAGCTGGTGGGCATCCAGGTGGTCATCGCCGCCATGGGCTTCAGCGGCGAGGGCTGGATGGGGGACCTGCCGCTGATCGTGGCCTTCGCCATCCTCGCGGCCTACACCTACACCAGCGGCCTGCGCGCGCCGGCGCTGATCTCGGTGGTGAAGGACATCCTCATCTACATCACCGTGATCACCGCCATCACTGTGATCCCGGCGCAATTGGGTGGATACGGCCACATCTTCGCCGGCATCGCGCCGGACAAGCTCTTGCTGGCCGCGCCCACCACACACAACACCGGTGCCTACGGTGCTTATGCCACGCTGGCCTTAGGCTCGGTACTGGCACTCTTCCTCTATCCCCACTGCATCACGGCGCTCCTGAGTTCCAGCAGCCGCAGCGTCATCAAGCGCAACATGGCGCTCCTGCCGGCTTATTCGTTGGCCCTCGCTCTGCTGGCATTCCTGGGCTATGTGGCGGTGGTGGCCCACGTGCACGATGATCCGGCCTATGCGGGCTATTTCGCCCGCTACGGCAACAACTTCGCCGTGCCCGCGCTGATGCTCAAGTTCTTCCCCGCCTGGTTCGTGGGCGTGGCCTTCGCGGCGGTCGCCATCGGCGCACTGGTACCGGCGGCCATCATGTCGATAGCCGCGGCGAACCTCTTCACCCGCAACATATATAAAGAGTACCTGTCGCCGGCTGCCACGCCCGCCGACGAGGCCCGCATGGCCAAGCTGCTCTCGCTGGTGGTGAAAGTAGGGGCGCTGGCCTTCATCCTGTTCGTGCCCACCCAGTACGCCATCAATCTGCAACTACTGGGCGGCGCCTGGATCATCCAGACCCTGCCCACGGTGGTGATCGGGCTCTATACCCGCTGGCTGCACCGTTGGGCGCTCGCCGCCGGTTGGGCCTTAGGGATGGCCTTGAGCACCTGGATGGTGGTGTCCCAGCAGTTCAAACCCACGTTCCCGCTGCATCTCGGCGACTGGACGCTGCCCGGTTACAGCGCCTTCTACTCGGTGCTGCTGAACTTCATCCTCGCGGTAGTGCTCACCTTCGCCTTCCGCGCCCTGAACGTGTCTGAAGCGGCCGATGCCACTTCGCCCGCCGACTACGAACACGACGTCGCTTAAGGAGTCGTCCATGCGCAAGTCCTTTGCTCTGTTCCTGTCTCTCACGGCGACAGGCGCGGCATCCGCCGCCGTGCCGCCCGCCGACCTGGTGCTGGAGCACGGCACCCTCGCCACACTGGAGGCGACGCAGCCGGCCGCCCAGGCCCTGGCCGTGAAGGACGGCCGCATCGTCGCGGTGGGGAGCGATGCGGACATCCAACCTTATATAGGCAAGACCACCCAGGTCATCGACCTCAAGGGTGCTTTCGCCATGCCCGGCTTCATCGAGGGTCACGGGCATTTCCTGGAGCTGGGCGACTCGCTCATGCAGCTGGACCTCACCAAGACCAAGGACTGGGATGAGATCGTGGCCATGGTCGCGGAGGCGGTGAAGAAGGCCAAGCCCGGCGCCTGGATCATCGGTCGCGGCTGGCACCAGGAGAAATGGACCCACGCACCGCAACCCAACGTGGACGGCTACCCGTTGCACGCGAGCCTGGACGCGGTCTCGCCCAATAATCCGGTGATGCTCACCCATGCCAGCGGCCACGGCGTCTTCGTGAACGCGGTGCTGCTGAAGATGGTCGGCATCGGCAAGGGCACGCCTGACCCTGAGGGCGGCCAGATCGTGAAGGATGCCAATGGCGAGCCGGTGGGTTTCCTGCGGGATAACGCCATGAGCCCGGTGCACAAGGCCCTGGATGCGGCCGTCAAGCAGCGCGGCGAAGCGGAGAACGAGGCCTACGTGGCAGAGGCGGCGAAGCTCGCCTCCGCCGATGCCCTGAAGAAAGGCATCACCGGTTTCGTGGACCAGGGCGAGAGTTTCGCGGTGTTAGATCAATTGAAGAAATTAGCCGGGGGCGGGGAGATCCCGCTCAGGCTCTACGCCGAAGTGGACCCGGGTAACAGCGACTATGGCCTCAGCGATTACGGTCTCGACGGTACCGCGCACTATCAGAAGTATCCGGCACTGGAGCAGCTCAAGCGCTTCCTGCCGTCCCACCGCATCGTGGGCTACGCCGACGGTCACTTCACTGTGCGTACCGTGGGCGAGGTGTATTCCGACGGCGCGCTCGGCACCCACACTGCCTGGTTCCTGAAACCCTACGATGATCTGCCTTCAAGCAGCGGTGTCTCGGTGCTGGCACCTGCGGATATCCGCGCCTGGGCCGATGTGGCGCTGGCGGCCGGTTTCCAGGTCACCACCCATGCCATCGGCGACCGGGCCAACCGCGAGGTGCTGGACGTGTACCAGGCGGAGTTCGCCGCGCACCCGCAGGCCAAAGACCTGCGCTGGCGCATCGAGCACGCCCAGCATCTCGATCCCGCCGATATCCCACGCTTCGGCAAACTCGGCGTCATCGCCTCCATGCAATCCATCCACGAGTGTTCGGATGCGCCCTATGTGGTGAAGCGCCTGGGAGAAGAGCGCGCGAAAGACGGCGCCTATGCCTGGCATTCGCTCATCAGTAGCGGCGCCGTGATCGCCACCGGCACCGACGTGCCGGTGGAAGACGAAGACCCGATCCCGAACTTCTACTGCGCCGTGACGCGTCGCTCGAAGAAGGACGGCGTTCCCTTCCATCCCGAGCAAGCCATGACCCGGGAAGAGGCCTTGCGCTCTTACACCTGGAACAACGCCTACGCCACCTTCACGGAAGACCAGCGCGGTTCTCTCAAAGTGGGGAAGTGGGCGGACATCACCGTGCTCTCCCAGGACATCTTGACGGTGCCGGAAGGGAAGATACCGGCTACGCAAGTGGTCTATACCATCGTGGGCGGAAAGATCGCCTATCAACATCCTTGAGAGCCTGTTGCGCCACCGCCGTCTCCTGATACTGGTGTTGCTCTGCGCCGCCGCCACGGCGGCTCGGGCCGATGATCTCTATGACGGCGCCAGCACCTACCTCGACCTCGGGGCCTTCGACACTGCTTGGACGTATCCCGATGGCGAGCATACGGCGCAGGTGGGTCGTTATGGCATCGCATTCAGCACGCCCCTTGGGGGCGACGTGAGTGCCGAGCTGCACGGCGGCTATGCGACGCTGGACGTGGACGGTGAACCGCAGCCCCAGCCGGTGGAGTTCACCGGCCGCTATCTCGGCCTCATGGCGCGCTATGAAGGCACCGACGGGGATTACTTCAATCTCTCGGCGGAGCTCGCCTATACCTGGCATGACGTGAACGGCGGCAATTTCAACGTTCAGCCCTCGGAGATGGTCTGGTACGAGACCTGGGCGGCCTTCGGGCCCGTGTTGCGCTATGAGCGCTGGCGCCTGTCATTCGGCGCCTATCTCCAGAACCTGCGGGGCAACGAGACCGACGACCAGCCGGCCCGGGAACTGGATTTCCACAGCCGCCGCAG
>DATBAJ010000058.1:0-17469 GCA_036271575.1 Gammaproteobacteria bacterium | reverse complement strand
CTTCTACCACGCGAACGCTGATGGCCGAGAGGCCGCGCGCCAGATCCTTGGAGAGATTGGTGATCTGGCTGACCTTCACGCCGGCAGCGGGCTGCAGCTCGAAGCGGGTGACCACCGGACCGGGGTTCACCGCCACCACCTGCACATCCACGCCGAAGTCCTTGAGCTTGATCTCCACGGTGCGGGACATGGCTTCCAGCGCCGCCTCGGAATAGCCCTCCACCCTGGGAGGCTTGTCGTCCAGCAAGGAGAGCGGCGGCAGTTCCGAATCCGACGGCGGCTCGAACAGCGGCACCTGCTTCTCGCGCTCGACCCGCGGACTCGGCGCCACCGGTTTGGCGATGGGCTCGATGCGCGGCTTGGGCTTCTTCTTGACCTCTTGCTGGTGGATCTTGATGACTTCCACCTGCTGCTCGCGGGCGCGCCGCGCCTGGATGGTCTCCCGCAGCCAAGCCCAGCGGTTACGCGCACGCTCCAGGAGCAGCAAGGTCCAGTGACCGGTGCGATCCATGAGCGCAAGCCAGGAGAGACCTGTGAATACCGTGACCGCACCCAGGAACAGCGCCAGCAGTACCAAGGTCGCGCCGAGAGGGCTCAAGGCATGGGCCAGGCTCTTGCCCACCGCATCGCCCAGCACTCCACCCGCGTCCACCGGCAGTCCGGAGTCGTGCCCTGAATCTATGGAAGCGAGACCGCTGGCAGTGACGAGCGAGAGCAGCAAGCCGCCGATGCGCGCGGTCAGATGCAGCTTGTTCACGGGTTCAGTGGAGCGGCGTGCCCTGAAGATGAGCCAGCCGGACCAGATCAGCAACGCCGCCAACAGGTAAGCAGGATAGCCGATGAGGAAGAACAGGAAATCCGCGAGCCATGCCCCCACCGGGCCGATGGCATTGTGTACCTTGCCGGCCTCTCCACTGTAGGAGAAGCCGGGGTCATGGGCGTTGTAAGTGGACAACGCCAGCAACAGCACCAGGCCCGCCACCAGGAACATCCACAGGGCCGCTTCCTTGAGGCCCTGCGCCAGATGGATGGCGAGCGGCGAGCGTTCGTCCTGGTTGCGGGTCGCTTGCGCCAAGGTCTACTTCAGCAACGCCGGATGCACGACCTTGCCGCCTTCCACGTTGATGCCCTTGCGCAGGGACTCGAGATCGCGCCAACCGCCGGCCGCGAGCTTCACGGCGTAAGGGGTTATGGCCGCCGAGAGGGCTTGGGACGAGGTGCGCGGCACCGCGCCCGGCATGTTGGTGACCGTGAAATGGGTGATGCCTTCCCACACGTAGGTGGGGTTGTCCCAGGTGGTGGGCTTCGTAGTCTCCACGCAGCCGCCCTGGTCCACCGAGATGTCCGCCACCACGCTGCCAGGCTGCATGCTGCGCACCATGTCGGCGCTCACCACATGTGGCGCTTTCTCGCCGGTGACCAGCACCGCGCCCACCACGATGTCGGCGTACTTCACTGCTTCCGCGATGTCCGCGGTGTGCGGATACAGCGCCGTGACATTCGGTCCCAGATCGCGCATGCGTTCCATGCGATCGCGGGAGATGTCGAACACGGTGACCTGGGCGCCCATGCCGGCTGCCACGATAGCGGACGCGCCACCGGCCACGCCGGCGCCGACGATCACCACCCGGCCGCGCTTGGCGGCGGGCACGCCGCCCAAGAGGATGCCCTTGCCGCCCATGGGCTGATGCAGGAGGTGCGTGCCGACCTGGATGGAGAGACGCCCGGCGATGTCGCTCATGGGGGCCAACAGCGGCAAGCGGCCGCCCTCTTCCACGGTCTCGAAGGCCACGGCCGTGAGGCCGATCTTCTTCAGGGTCTCGGTCAGCTCGGGGAGCGCCGCGAGATGCAGGTAGCAGAATAAGAGGTGCTCCTTGCGCAGGAGTTCCAGGTCGGCCTTGATGGGCTCCTTCACCTTCACGATCATCTCGGCCTTGCCATACACCTCGGCCGCGCTACCCAGGATCTCCACGCCGACGCTGCGGAAGTTCTCGTCGCTGTAGCCGCTCTTGATGCCGGCATTCTTCTCGATGAACACCTGGTGGCCGTGGCGGACCAGTTCGGCGGCGGCGGCCGGGATGAGGCCGACACGGCCTTCCAGCGGCTTCAGCTCGCGGGGGATTCCGATGCGCATGAAAAAGCTCCTTTACGCTATCCGTTGATATTCGCTAACATCCGCAATAACACGCGCCCTGGGTCTGTCTCTAGGGGACCGGACGCATACTTTCTGGGTTCCATCCCCTATCTACACGCCCCGCCCTGCCGTGGCGCGTCTTTCCGGGGGTGGGCTTGAGATCTCCTACGGATCGGGCGGCGGGCACGGCCGGGAGCCGGGGCCCTTGAAAACACGCGGAACGCCGCCAAATCGCTGTCGTTAGAGGCCAATTATACATGACCAAGCATGCACGCCTGCTGATCCTGGGCTCCGGCCCGGCCGGCTACACTGCCGCCGTCTATGCCGCGCGCGCCAACCTGAATCCCGTGCTCGTCACCGGCCTCGAACAGGGCGGCCAGCTCATGACCACCACCGAAGTGGATAACTGGCCGGGTGACGTGCATGGACTCATGGGGCCGGACCTCATGGAGCGCATGCGCAAGCATGCCGAACGCTTCAAGACCGAGATCGTCTCGGACCACATCCACAGCGCCGACCTCAAGAGCCGCCCGTTCCGCCTGAAAGGCGACCGCGGCGAATACACCTGCGACGCGCTCATCATCGCCACCGGCGCCACTGCCAAGTACCTGGGGCTCCCCTCCGAAGAGGCCTTCAAGGGCAAGGGCGTGTCCGCCTGCGCCACCTGTGACGGCTTCTTCTACAAGAATCAGCATGTGGCGGTCATCGGCGGCGGCAACACCGCCGTGGAGGAAGCCCTGTACCTGTCCAACATCGCAGCCAAGGTCTCGGTGGTGCACCGTCGCGACAAGTTCCGCTCCGAGAAGATCCTGGCGGACGAATTGATGGCGAAAACCAAAGGCGGCGGCAATGTGGAGATCCTCTGGGACCATGAACTGGACGAGGTGGTGGGAGATGACTCCGGCGTGACCGGCATCCGGGTGCGCAGCACCAAGGACAAGACCAAGACCCAGGACTTGGGGTCGAAGGGTGTGTTCATCGCCATCGGCCATTCGCCCAACACCCAGCTGTTCACCGGCCAGCTGGACATGAAGAACGGCTACATCGTGGTGAAGAGCGGCATCGAAGGTGGCGCCACCGGCACTAGCGTCCCCGGCGTATTCGCCGCGGGTGATGTGATGGACCAGATATATCGCCAGGCGGTCACCTCCGCCGGCACCGGCTGTATGGCGGCGCTGGATGCAGACAAGTACCTGGAAACCCTCAACCGGGGCCATTGAGTTAAGCTCTCCTGCACCATGCGGGTGCAGGTAAATAAGTCCATCGATGACATATCGGCCGACGAGTGGAATACCCTCGCCGGCGACAATCCATTCCTGCGTCATGAGTTCCTGGCCGCGCTGGAACATAGCGGTTCCGCGGACGCCAAGAGTGGCTGGGCGCCGCTGCATCTCGCCTATCGCGACAACCAGGGCCAACTGGCAGGCGCCCTACCCCTCTATCTCAAATCCCACTCCTACGGCGAGTTTGTATTCGATTGGGCCTGGGCCGACGCCTACCAGCGCAACGGCCTCGCCTATTACCCGAAGCTCGTGTCCGCGGTGCCCTATTCGCCGGTGCCGGGGCTGCGGCTGCTCATCGCGGCAGGCGCGACGCGTGAGGATGTCGCGCCGGCGCTCATCGCGGGAGCCCATGTGGCGGCGAAGGAGCTGCGTTGCTCATCCATCCATTGCCTGTTCCCGCTGGAAGCCGAGTTGCCGGAGTGGAACCAGGGGGAGTTCCTTACCCGCACCGATACCCAGTTCCACTGGCATAACCGGGACTACCGGGACTTCGAGCATTTCCTGGAAAGCTTCACCGCCGACAGGCGCAAGAAGGTGCGCCGGGAACGGCGTCGCATCGCCGAAGCCGGCATCGAGATGCGCATGCTGGCGGGCGATGAACTCGACGCCGGATTGATGGAAGCCTTGTACCGGTTCTATGTCTCGACCTATGAGAAACGCGGCCGTACCGCCTATCTCACTGCGGCGTTCTTTCAGGAGATACGCCGCACCATGCCCCAAGCGTTGCGGGTGTGTTTCGCCTTCCTGCACGGTGAACCGGTGGCCGCTGCCATCTGCCTGCAGGGAGGCGACACGCTGTACGGACGACACTGGGGCTCCGTGCAGGAATTCCACAGCCTGCACTTCGAGGCCTGCTACTACCAGGGCATCGAATACTGCATCCGCGCCGGCCTCAAACACTTCAATCCGGGTACCCAGGGCGAGCACAAGATCAGTCGCGGCTTCGAACCGACCTATACCTGGTCCGCCCACTGGCTCGCGGACCCCCGGTTCCGGGCCGCCATTGACGAATACCTGCAGCGGGAACAGCATCAAGTGGCGGCCTATCTGCATGAGACCGAGACCCATCTGCCCTTCCATGCGGACCGAGAGGGAGCCGATGACTGAGGCTTATATATAGATGCAGAACCTGACCTTAAGGCGCCTGCGCCCGGAGGACCCACCGGAATCCTTCCCCGATCCGGCCCGCGCCCTGCGGGAACCCGACGGTCTCCTGGCCGTGGGCGGAGATCTCTCGCCGGAGCGGCTGCTCTATGCTTACCGTCACGGCATCTTCCCCTGGTACGACGCAGGCCTTCCGATCCTGTGGTGGTCACCGGACCCGCGGGCGATATTCCGCCAGGACACCCTGCACACCAGCCGCTCGCTGCATCGCCGCATGCGCAGAGGCGGCTACGCGATCCGCTTCGACAGCGCCTTCACCCGAGTGATGGAAGCCTGCGCCGGTCCGCGCCCGCAATACCCGGAAGGCGGCACCTGGATCAATGCCGAGATGAAAGAGGCCTACTCCCGGCTGCACGATCTCGGTCATGCCCATTGTGCCGAGATGTGGCAGGACGGCGAACTGGTCGGCGGGCTGTATGGGGTCGCAGTGGGCCGGGTGTTCTTCGGCGAGTCCATGTTCAGCCGTGTGACGGACGCGTCTAAAGTGGTTCTGGTCACGCTCATGCAGCATCTCGAACGCTGGGGTTACGCTTGCATGGATTGTCAGGTGCAATCCGAACACCTGGAAAGCATGGGGAGCGTGCCGGTGCCGCGCCAGGAGTTTCTGCACATGCTCGCGACGCTCTGCGCCGGCTCCGTGAACGACGATGCATGGCGGCCGAGGGTCTGAGCATGGCCGATCTCGCCAGCCTCGATCTTTACATCTCGCCGGAACACGCATGCAACTATCTTCCGCAACGACAGGCGCGTAGCGTGTTCGTGGACCCGAAACTCGCCATGGACCAGGCCCTGTACGGCCTGCTCGCGACCCACGGCTTCCGCCGCAGCGGTCCACACGTCTACCGACCGCACTGCGAAAGCTGCCAGGCTTGCCTGCCGATCCGGGTCGCGGTGGCCGGCTTCAAGCCGGACCGGACCCAGAAGCGGGTGTACCGGCGCAATGCCGACCTACAGTGCTCACCGCGGACGGCGGAATTCGATGCGGAACATTTCGCGCTATATGGTCGCTATGTCGCGGCGCGCCACCCGGACGGCGGCATGGACGGGGGCAGCGAAGCGGACTACCGCCAATTCCTGTTGAGCCCCTGGGGCAAGACCACGTTGCTGGAAGTCCGACTCGACGGCCGGCTCTTGGCGGTGGCGGTCACCGATGAGCTGCCGGACGCACTATCCGCCGTCTATACCTTTTACGAGCCGGCCCTGGGGGATCGCAGCCTCGGCACCTACGCGATCCTCATGCAGATAGAGGAAGCCCGGCGCCGCAGCATGGTTTGGCTGTATCTGGGCTATTGGATCGCCGAGAGCCGCAAGATGGCATATAAAGGCCGCTTTCGCCCCTTCGAGACCCTGGGCGCCGATGGCTGGGAGCCGCAAACGGCCGCAAGTTGAATAGCAGCGGGCAATACGTCAGAATCTGCGCGCTCAACAAACCGCAGCAGGTCTATGGCTAAAGAAGAAAGCATCCAGATGGAAGGCAAGGTCGTAGAGACCCTGCCCAACACCACGTTCCGCGTCGAATTGGACAACGGTCATATCGTGCTCGCCCACATATCCGGGCGCATGCGGAAACACTACATCCGTATCCTGACCGGTGACCGCGTCACAGTCGAACTCACGCCTTACGACCTGACCAAGGGTCGGATCGTATTTCGCGGCAAATAGTCGCCGGCATCTTCAGATAAAAAGCCGGGGCATGCCCCGGCTTTTTCGTTCTGGGGCTGCGCCCTTACTCTTCTTCGGAATGGGCCGGCGCCGGCAGCTTGGGGGTCGCCGGCTCGATGTCCATGTGGAACTCACCGTCCCGGACCGTGACCCGCACATGTCCGCCCTGGGCAAGGCGGCCGAACAGCAGTTCCTCCGCCAAGGGCTTCTTCAGGTGGTCCTGAACCATGCGCGCCATGGGTCGGGCGCCCATCTTCGGGTCGTAGCCGCGCTCGGCGATGAGCTTGCGCGCCGCCTCGTCCACCGCCAGGGTCACGCCCTTGGCCTGCAGCTGCTCCTCCATCTCGATCACGAACTTGTCCACCACCTTGGCTACGGTGCGCGGATCCAGGCTGTTGAAATGGATCACCGCGTCCAGGCGATTGCGGAACTCGGGGCTGAACATGCGCTTGATGGCCTGCATGCCGTCCGGCGAGGCGTCCTGCGGCGTGAAGCCGATGCTGCTCCTGGCCATCTCCTCGGCGCCGGCGTTGGTGGTCATTACCAGGATCACGTTGCGGAAATCCGCCTTGCGGCCATTGTTGTCCGTCAGGGTGCCGTGGTCCATGACCTGCAGCAGCAGGTTGAAGACCTCCGGATGGGCCTTCTCGATCTCATCCAGCAACAGCACACAGTGGGGTTGCTTGAGGATAGCTTCCGTGAGCAGGCCGCCCTGATCGAAGCCCACATAGCCCGGCGGTGCGCCGATCAGGCGCGACACCGTGTGGCGCTCCATGTATTCGGACATGTCGAAGCGCACCAGTTCGATACCCATGATCAGCGCCAGCTGGCGTGTGACTTCGGTCTTGCCGACACCGGTGGGCCCCGCGAACAGGAACGAGCCGATGGGTTTCTGCTCGCTGCCCAGGCCTGAGCGCGCCATCTTGATGGCCGCACCCAGCGCGCCGATGGCACGGTCCTGGCCATAGATGACCAGTTTCAGGTCGCGCTCCAGGTTACGCAGGCTCTCCTTGTCGGAGGCCGAGACGCTCTTGGCCGGAATGCGCGCGATCTTGGCGACGATCTCCTCGATGTCCTGCACCGTGACTGTGCGGCGGCGCTTGTTGGCGGGTTTCAGGCGCAGGTTGGCGCCGGCCTCGTCTATGACGTCGATGGCCTTATCCGGCAGATGCCGGTCGTTGATGAAACGCGCCGCCAGATCTGCCGCGATCTCCAGCACCTTGCCCGGGTATTTGACCCCGTGGTGCTCCTCGAACTTGTGGCGCAATCCTTTCAGGATACGGGCGGTCTCCTCCACCGAGGGCTCAGGCACGTCGATCTTCTGGAAGCGACGCGCCAGCGCACGATCCTTCTCGAAGATGCCGCGGTATTCCTGGTAGGTGGTGGAACCGATGCAACGCAAGTTGCCGTTGGCCAGCACCGGCTTGATGAGGTTGGACGCGTCCATGACGCCGCCGGAAGCGGCGCCCGCGCCGATCACGGTGTGGATCTCGTCTATGAACAGGATCGCGCCTGGGTCTTTCTTGAGCTCGGCCATCACGCCCTTGAGGCGTTTCTCGAAATCACCGCGATACTTGGTACCGGCGATGAGCGCGCCCATGTCCAGGGAATATACGGTGGCGCCTTCCAGCACCTCCGGCACCCGCTTCTCGACGATCATCAGCGCCAGGCCTTCGGCCAGTGCGGTCTTGCCGACGCCGGCTTCACCGACGAACAAGGGATTATTCTTGCGGCGCCGGCACAGTATCTGCACGGTACGTTCGATCTCGTTCTCACGGCCGATCAGCGGGTCCAGCTTGCCCTCGCTGGCTAGCTGGTTGAGGTTAGAGGTATAGATCTCCAACGGGCTGCGGCCTGGGCGCTGTCCTGCCTCGTCATCGTCCTCGCCGCTCTCGGTGGGCGCCTCACGCGTATCCTCTTCGTGGATCTTGGAGATGCCGTGGGAGATGTAATTGACGATGTCCAGGCGCGACACGCCGTGCCGACCCAACAGGTATACCGCATGGGACTCCTTCTCACCGAAGATCGCCACCAACACGTTGAGGCCGGTGACTTCCTTCTTCCCGGAAGACTGGATGTGGAACACCGCGCGCTGCAGCACCCGCTGGAAACCCAGCGTCGGCTGCACGTCCGGTTCGTCGGAATCCACGAGCGGGGTGGTCTCGCGGATGTAGTCGGCCAGCTCCCGGCGCAGGTTGTCCACGCCCGTGCCACAGGCCTTGAGCACGTCCACGACGCTCGGTACGTCGAGGAGCGCCAATAGCAGGTGCTCCACGGTGATGAACTCGTGGCGCTGGATGCGGGCCTCCTTGAAGGCGGCATTCAGGCAAAATTCCAGTTCCTTGCTCAACACGGCGCTCTCAAGCCTCCTCTAGGGTGCACAGCAACGGGTGCTGGTGCTTGCGGGAATAGTCGTTGACGTGGGCGGCCTTGGTCTCGGCGATCTCATAGGTGAAGACACCGCATACGCCCTTGCCGCGGGTATGGACGTGCAGCATGACCTGGGTGGCCTTGCTGCGGTCCATGCGGAAGAAGTTCTGCAGGATCTCCACCACGAACTCCATGGGGGTGTAATCGTCGTTTAACAAGACCACCTTGTAGAGGGGCGGCTTCTTGACGCGCGGCTTGGCTTCCTCAACCAGGATGCCGCTACGCTGGTCCTCGTCGAGCTTCTCATCGCTCATGCTGCAATTTTAGCTGAAAATGACCCGCCTGCCGGCCCGGCCATGCCCGGGAAATCAGGGTAGCAACCCAGAGGGAACCAATCGTTGCGCGGGCTCACAACCCGCAGAGGATGTGTCGCGTGACGTCCGTCACAGAGCCGCATGTAAGCAGCCGATGAGATCTATTTCGTCTTGAACGTAAACACCCCGTCCCAGCCGGTGCCCGGAGAATGTCCGCGGAAATAGCTTATGCGGTCCAGGTACATACCGTACACGGGCATGCCCGGATTGGACTGCTGCAGCTGGAAGAATTCCTTCTCCGCGCCGTCCCAGTCCTGCGCCCGGTAAGCGGCGAGCGCCTGCTTGTGACGCAAGATAAGCCCTTTCACGTCCTTGCCCACCGCGTCCTTGTGCATCAGCGGCTCATAGATGCCTACTGGCTTCTCCTTGCCTTTGACCCGTACCCGGTCCAGCTCCAGGTACTGGAACTCCGGCGCGGCTTCCTTGGTCATCTCGCTGCACAGGATCTGTACCTTGTATTCCTTGGTGAGGCCCTCCAGGCGCGAGCTCAGATTCACCGCGTCACCCATCACGGTATAGGCGCGACGGAACTCGGAGCCCATGTCTCCCACGCTCATGACGCCGGTGGTGATGCCGACGCCGATGCGCAGCTCCGGCCAGCCCTTGGCCTTGAAGGTCTTGTTCAGCTCCGCCAGGGTCCCGGTCATCTTGAGGGAGGTCTCGACGGCGTAGCGGGCATGCTCCGGGTAATGCAGCGGCGCACCCCAGAAAGACATGATGGCGTCGCCCATGTACTTGTCGATGGTGCCGCGATGGGTATGGATGACCCGCGTCATCGGAGTCAAATACTCGTTCATCAGCTGCGACAGGTCCTTGGGCTGCAGGGCCTCGGAGATGCTGGTGAAGTCGCGCACGTCGGCGAACATCACCGTCAGCTCGCGGCTCTCGCTCTCCATGGAGGCGGTGTCCTTGCGGGTGTCCATCTCCTCCACCAGTTCCGGCGGGATATATTGGCTGAACATCTTCGAGAGGTGGCGCTTGCCGCGCGACTCGATGAAAAAGCCGTACAAGAGATGGAACACATACAGGACCAGCAAGAACATCAGCGGCGGCATCAGCGGGAACACCACCGCGCCATATCTCCACAGCGCCAGGTTGCCGAACAGGATCACCGTACCGGTGACGACCGTCACCACCGCGCCGGTGACGACGGACCTGGTCATGGCCACCCAGGTGATGAGCACAGCGATGAGCGCCAGCAGCAACAGCAGGGAGCCCCGAAGGTATTGCGGATGGGCGTTCATCACCCGGTTATCGAACACGCCCGATATCAGGTTGGCGTGCACCTCGACTCCGGGATAGGCCTGGCCGACCGGCGTGCTGCGCAGGTCTTCGAGGCCGGGCGACGAAGTACCGACGTAGACCACCGCGTCCTTGAGCACATCGGCCGGCGCGACGCCTTTGATGACGTCGGTGGCGGAGACATAAGGAAAACTCTTGAAAGGCCCGCGATAGGGCACCAGGGCATTCATCTCATCGTCCACCGGGATGACGGCATTGCCCACCACTACGTCTTCCAGGTGGCCCATGTCCTGGGCACCGGCGTCGAACCCCAAGCTCACCGGAGCGCCGTTCTCCAATACCTGCAGCACCGCGATATCCAGCGAAGCATAGACGTCACCGTCATATTCCTGGAGCAAGTTCACCCGGCGCATTGAACCGTCTTCGTCCGGCGGATTCGAGAAATAACCGTGGCCGGCGGCGGCCGCTTCCAACACCGGCAGGTTGGCGGTATAGCCGACCGAATGCGGAAACACCAGCATGGGATAACGATTGCGGGCGTCGGGGATGACCGGCGGAGGCAACTGCCCGAGCTTCTGTTCCGCTTCCGGGGAGTTGGCCGCATAGAACACATACCCCAACACCGCCGGGCGATGCTGGAGGCTCGCGGCGAAGATCTTGTCGCGTTCCAGTTGTGGGCGGACTTTATCCGCCTGGGCGATGAACGCCGGATCGCCTTTCAGCGCGCCCGTGGAAAGCTGATCCAGCAAGGCAAGGTCCTGGCTGCGATCAGCATCAGGAAATTCCACGTCGAAGCCGATCACCTTGATGTGATATTTGTTGAACAGGTTGTCCATCAGCTCGGCGAACTTGTCCCGTGGCAGCGGCCACTGACCCTGCTCCTTGAGCGTCTTGTCGTCGATGTCCACGATCACGATGCGCGGATCCACGGTGCCGGACGCTGCCAGCCGAGCCCGGGCGTCGTAGGCGGAACGCTCCATCTGGTCCACCAGCGTCAGCGGCAGTGCGCCGTTCACATAGGCGAAGAAGACGATGAAAAGCGCCAGGCTGATGGCGACTCTGACGAGGTGGCGGACGGTGAACAAAATAACGCCCCTGGTGACTGTTTTTATGTAACTTAAGTGTATATGAAGCCGGCTTGAGGGAGCTTGCCCCTTGAGGGGTCGCGGCGCTGGCCGTTATCATGCGTCATCGGCCCGTCGAGTACCCCGACGGCGTCCTCCAGACCCGCCTATGGCTATGCAAACTTTCCCGCTCCGCACCCAGGGCATGGACGCAACCCTGCGGCGCTGGGTCCTGTCTCTCCAGCATGCCGGACCTACCCTGGTCAGTGTGCTATTGGCGTTGCTGCTGGCTTGGCTCCTAGCGGAGCTCACCTGGTCGCTGATCCCGCGGCGTAGCACCGCGCTAGTCTCAAGCGAGATGCCCAAGGTCGCCGCCCACCAGGTGGATGCGGAACGTGTGGCTAATCAGCATCTGTTTGGTACTGCGCAGGCGGGCAATGCCGGTCCCGCCCCGGACACCACCCTGGCTTTCACCCTGCATGGCATCGCGGCCGGCAAACGCGCTGCGGATTCGCGAGCCTTGATAGAGGCCAACGGTGATGAAGAGCCCTACGGCGTCGGCGCACAGCTGCCAGGCGGCGTGAAGATCCAATCGATCTATGCCGATCGGGTGATATTGGACCGGGGCGGTCGCCTGGAGACTCTGCGTCTACCCCAACAAGACATCGGCAGTGGTGGCGGCAACTCGGGCAGCCCAGGAATGGCGATGCAGCCCCGTGCCATGGCGCCCCCGACCCAGAGCCTGGGGCAGTTGCGCCAGGAGATCATGAACAATCCGCAGCGCCTCATGGAAGTGGTCCGCACCATGCCGGTCATGGATCACGGCAAGTTGAGCGGCTACCGCATCTACCCGGCGGGCAACCCCTCGATCTTCAACCAGTTGGGGCTGAAGGCCGGCGACGTGGTGACGGCGGTCAACGGCATCCCGCTGACGGACCCGGCTCAGAGCATGCGCGTGCTTTCGACCATCAAGACCAGTGACCAGATCAGCGTCAGCCTGCTGCGCAACGGCCAGATGCAGACCCAGGTGCTGCAGATGCCGCCGCCGGGCCTGCAGCAACAGCGGGATCAGGACCAGGACAATCAGGACCAGCCGGATAACCCGCCGTGAGCCGTGGCGCCCCCACCACCATATATATTAAGGTGTCAGTGTGAGACCGATCTTGGAACCCATCCGTCAGCGCTGGATGCGCAATGCCGCCCTGCTGCTGGCTGCTTCGTCGCTTTTGGCGGCGAGCCTTGTCGTGCGCGCGGCCGACCCGAACCAGGGACCCCAGGGCGGAGGCATCACCCTTAACTTCGTCGACGATGACATCCGCAAGGTGATCGTCGCCATCGGCCAGATCACCCACAAGAACTTCATCATCGACCCGCGCGTGCAGGGACGGGTGACCATCGTCTCATCCCGGCCGGTGGATGCGGACGCGGTGTATGCGACCTTCCTCTCGGTACTGGAAGTGCACGGCCTCGCGGCTGCGCCTGCCGGTCAGGTCATCAAGATCGTGCCGTCACTTGAAGCGCGCCAGATGCCGGGCCCGGATTACAGCTCGAGCACCCCGGGCGATGCGGTCGTCACCCACGTGGTGCAGATAAGCAACGTCTCCGCCACGCAATTGGTGCCGGTGTTGCGGCCATTGATGTCCACCGAAGCCCAACTCGCCGCCTATCCCCAGTCCAACGTGCTGATAATGTCGGACCGCGCCAGCAACGTGACCCGCATGCTGGAGATCATCGCGCGCATCGACCAGGCCACCGAGAGCGACATCGAAGTGATCACGCTGCAGAACGCGCCGGCCTCCGACGTGGTGCAGGTGCTGACCAGCCTCATGCAGGCCGACGCCAGCGGCCAGAATGGCGCACCCCTGAAGCTGGTGCCGGATGAGCGCACCAACAGCATCCTGGTGAGCGGCGACAAAGGCCAGCGTCTGCACGTGCGCGCGCTGATCGCGCAACTGGACATGCCGCTGGAGAGTGGCAACACCCAGGTGGTATATCTGCACTACGCCAAGGCGAAAGACATCTCCGACGAACTCAAAGGTTACGTGACGGACCTGCAAAAGCAGACCAGCGGCAAGCCGGCGGCGAACGGCGGGGGCGGCGGCAGCAACACCGATGTCTCGGTGATCCCGGACGACCGCACCAACTCGCTGATCATCACCGCACCGCCGAAACTGATGCGCGCCATGCAGGATGTGATCGGCAGGATCGATATCCGTCGCGCCCAGGTGCTGGTGCAGGCCATCGAGGCGGAACTGACTTCGGATAAGTCCGCCGAACTTGGCGTCACCTGGGTGGCTGATGCGGCGAATAGCGGTGGCATCGGCGTCACCGACTTCAGCAATACCGGTGCCGGCATCGTCGGCGTGGGCGAGGCGGCGCTGGCGGCACAGCAGGCCGGCACCACCGGCACCACCACCTTCACTCCGCCCCAGGGCCTGTCGCTGGGACTGGGCAAGATATCCAGCGGCGGTTTCAGCATCGCAGCTCTGCTGCGCGCCCTCTCCGGCGACGGCGAGACCAACATCCTTTCCACGCCAAGCGTGGTGACCCTGGACAACCAGGAGGCCACCATCAAGGTCACCCAGAAAGTGCCCTTCGTCACCGGTCAATACACCGGCGCAACCACCGGCGCCTCGTCCACGGCCGGCGCCGCCGTCATCAATCCCTTCCAGACCGTGGACCGGGAAGACGTGGGCATCACCCTCAAGATCACGCCGCAGATCAACGAGGGCGACTCGGTGCAGCTCAAGATCGACCAGAACGTATCGAACCTCACCGCGACCAGCATCGGCGGCCAGCCCGTGACAGACGAGCGCGAGATCACCACCAATGTCCTGGCCAAGACCGGCGAGATCGTGGTCTTGGGCGGGCTGATCGACCACTCCCTGACGGAATCCGAGCAGCAGGTACCGGTGTTGGGCAGCATCCCGCTGATCGGCAACCTGTTCAAGTACCGCAGCACCAGCAATACGCGACGCAACCTGATGGTATTCATCCAGCCGAGCATCCTGCGCGACAGCGATACCGCGCAGCGCTACACCAACGACCGCTACAACTACATGCGTGACATGCAGTTGAAGGACAGGAGCCCGGTGCAGCTCCTGCCCAGCGAGCAGCGCCCGCTGTTGAACGACATCCCCAAGGTGGACAGCGGTGCCTACAATAAGGGCAACCCGCCGCTGCAACCCAACGTGCAATCGGTGCAGCCGCCGCCGGCCGCTCCCGCGCAGACACCCCCCGCTACGCCCGCGCCGAAGGCTGCGACCGCACCCGGCCGGGTCGCCGCACCGGCACCGGCCACGTCGGCCACGCCCGCCATGACCCCGCCCGCGCCGGCCGCCACTTCGGCTGCACCGTCCGCGACTACCTCGGACCGTTCAGTTCCGCCCAGCCGCAGCAGTCATGGATCCCACGCCCGCGCTGCCTGAGGCGGCCGTGGGCGCGGAATCCACGCCGCGCCAACGCATCCCCTTCTCCTTCGCCAAGCGACATGGCTTGCTCGTGGACAGCTTCGAGCGGGGCCGCGCGCTGCTGGTACACCGCGGTGATGTGAACCCTGAAGCGCTGCTGGAAGCGCGCCGCGTGCTCGGCCTGCCGCTGGAGTTGCGTGAGGTCAGCCGCGAGGAGTTCGATTCCCTGCTGCAGCAGGCCTACGAAGGCCAGTCCGGAGCCGCCATGGTGATGGACGATCTGGACGGCAGCCTGGACCTGGACAGCATCGCCCAGGCACTGCCGGAACCGGAAGATCTGGTCGAGAGCGAGGACGATGCACCCATCATCCGGCTCATCAACGCCCTCCTCACCGAGGCGGTGAAGGAAAACGGCTCCGACATCCACATCGAACCCTTCGAGAACCGCCTGGTGGTGCGTTTCCGGGTGGACGGCGTGCTGCGGGTGGTGCTGGAGCGAAAGCTCGGTGTGGCGCCGCTGGTGGTGTCGCGCATCAAGGTCATGGCCAAGCTCGACATCGCCGAGAAGCGCCTGCCCCAGGACGGCCGCATCTCGATCCGCATCGCGGGCCGCGCGGTGGACGTGCGCGTGTCCACCATCCCCTCCGGCCATGGCGAACGGGTGGTGCTGCGTCTCCTCGATAAGCAGGCGGGGCGTCTCGACCTCGAACACCTGGGGATGAACCTCAAGACCCGCGAACTCATCAACGAGACCATCCACAAGCCCCACGGCATTATCCTGGTCACGGGACCCACCGGTTCCGGCAAGACCACCACGCTGTATGCGAGCCTGACCCGGCTCAACGACCGCAGCCGCAACATCATGACAGTCGAAGACCCCATCGAGTACTACATCGACGGCATCGGTCAGACCCAGGTGAACGCGCGGGTGGAAATGACCTTCGCTCGCGGCCTGCGCGCCATCCTACGCCAGGATCCGGACGTGGTGATGGTGGGTGAGATCCGCGACCTGGAGACCGCCGAGATTGCGGTGCAGGCAAGCTTGACCGGCCACCTGGTACTTTCGACCCTGCATACCAACACGGCGGTGGGCGCCGTCACGCGCCTGCGCGACATGGGCGTGGAACCCTTCCTACTCTCCTCCTCCCTGCTCGGTATGCTGGCGCAGCGCCTGGTGCGTATCTTGTGTCCAGACTGCAAACAGCCTTATCCCGCCGGCGAACGCGAATGCAAAGTGTTCGACCTGCCCAAGACAAAACCGCCGACGCTGTACAAGCCGGTGGGCTGTGAACTCTGCAAGCGTACCGGCTACCGCGGCCGCACCGGCGTCTACGAGATGGTGGTGGTGGACGAGGAGATGCGCTCCATGATCCACGATGGCAGCGGCGAGCAGGCGTTGGAGAAGCAGGCCCGCACCCTCACTTCCAGCATCCGTGAGGACGGCAAGCGCCTGGTGCTGGCCGGCATCACCAGCGTAGAAGAAGTTCTGCGCGTGACGCGCGAAGACTGACATGGGTGCCTTCGTCTACATCGCGCTCGATCCCAAAGGCAACGAGCAAAAAGGCGTGCTGGAGGGCGACACCCCGCGTCAGGTGCGCCAACAACTGCGCGAACAGGGGCTCACGCCGCTTGAGGTCAGCGAAGCCGCTGCCCGCGAGAGCAACACGCCGCGCGCCTTCGGCATAGGCCGCGGCATCAGCGCATCCGACCTCGCCCTCATCACCCGCCAACTCGCCACGCTGGTGCGCTCGGCGCTACCGGTGGAGGAAGCCCTCCTGGCCGCTTCTGAGCAATCCGAGAAACCGCGTCTCAAGAGCATGCTGCTCGCCGTGCGGGCCCGGGTCATGGAGGGCCACACCCTCGCCCAGGGCTTGAGCCAGTTCCCGCATGTATTCCCGGAGATCTTCCGCGCCACCGTGGCTGCCGGCGAGCATACCGGCCACCTGGACGGTGTACTGGAACGCCTCGCCGATTACGCCGAGACCCGCCAGCAGTTGCGGCAGAAGATCGGCCTGGCCATGCTCTATCCCATGATCCTGACGGTGGTGGCGCTGTCGATCGTGACCTTGCTGATGATGTATGTGGTGCCGAAGATCACCGCGGTCTACATCCAATCACACAAGGCGCTGCCGCTCTTGACGCAGATCCTGATCTGGATAAGTGACACCTTGCGTCAGGACGGCATCTATCTCCTGATCCTGCTGATCGCTGCGGGATTCGCCCTGTCCTATCTGTTCAAGAATCCGGAAGTGCAGAAACGCTGGGACGGCCGCAAGCTCAAGCTGCCGCTGATGGGCCGGCTGGTACGCGGTCTCAACACCGCGCGCTTCACCCGGACCTTGAGCATCCTGGCCGGCTCTGGCGTACCGGTGCTGGAAGCCTTGCGCATCTCCGGCGAAGTGGTGGAGAACATCCCCATGCGCGAGGCAGTGGCGGATGCCACCCTGCGGGTACGGGAAGGCTCGGCCATCAGCCAGGCCCTGGGTCGCAGCCGGCTGTTCCCGCCCATCACTGTGCACCTCATCGCCAGCGGCGAGACCAGCGGTCAGTTGTCGCAGATGCTGGAGCGGGCCGCCCAGCACCAGGAACGCGAACTGGAAGCCCTGACTGCCCGCCTGGTGGGGGTGTTCGAACCGGTACTGATTCTGCTGATGGGCGGCTTGGTGATGCTGATCGTGCTCGGCGTGCTGCTACCCATCTTCGACATGAATACAATGGTGCATTGAACATGAAAGGGACCCCTGTGAGATCCATCGCCCTCTTGTG
>DATBAJ010000057.1:0-7949 GCA_036271575.1 Gammaproteobacteria bacterium | reverse complement strand
AGGATCTCGAGGTTACCCACACGGCTGTAGTGGGTAAGGAACGCAGCCTTGGGTCGATAGCTCATGATGCGATCCAGGGAAGCATGGGCCTGGACCGGATCGAAGTGCACCGGCGTGGTGGCGGGGAAGATGAAGGGGCCCTTGACGGTGTCGAACACCCGGTAGGAGATGCCGAAGGTGTCGCCGGTGAACACACTCTCGCTATCCCGGTCCACGATGCAGTAATGATGCAGCGCATGGCCCGGCGTGTGGATCAGCTCGAACTCACTCTCACCCAGCTTCAGCTTCATGCCGTCGCTCGTCTGGACGACGCGCTCCGCGGGGATGCCGGGAATCTCGCCGTATAGGCGGGCGAACTCCGCTTCGCCGTATACCGCCTTGGTGCCTTCGATCAGCTTGGTTGGGTCCACCATGTGGGCAGCGCCACGCGGATGCACCACCACCCTGGCCTTGGGTAAGTGCTTCATCAACTCGCCTGCGCCGCCGGCATGATCGAGATGGATGTGGGTCAGGAATACCCAGTCCACCTGCTCTGGCAAGGCGCCGGCACTCACCAAGCCCGTCAGCAGGTTCGGTACTGAATGTGTGGTGCCTGTATCGACGAAAGCCGCGCGGCCGTTGCGCAGGATCACGTGGCTCGCATCCAGGAGGGGGCGTACATAACCCGTGTCCACGGCGGTGATGCCATGGCCGAAATAGGTGGTGAGGAGTGTGCGGGTCATGGAGGGCTCGGACGGGCTGACGGGCATTCTAACCTTGGGCGGTTTCTTCCTTGTCCGGGGGGGTGTCGCGGGTTAAGCTTTACATAATTCCGGTTCGGTCAAACCGATACGCATGCCACGCCGCACGCTCGCAGGGATATTCGCCCTGGCTTTCCTCGTACCGGCCGCCTGGGCGGACGACGCCGGCACGCCCGCGCCCGCCACGCCGGCCAATGTGGCCATGGCCAACACGCCGCCTGCTCCCACCGTCCCCGCCAACGGCCGCGAGCAAGCCCAGGCTGCCAAGGCCAATGGCGTCGAGGTGACCTGGGACAAGGACCCGTACTACTCGGATGTGGATATAAACATCCCGCTCACCGACTCGCCGATCCCGACCATCCGCTCCGACAGCGAGGCGGTCATCTATCGTGACCTCATCGAAGGTTCGCTGGTGCCGCGCTACATGCTGCTGGAAGCCAGCGCCTACCCCATGCCGATCCTCGGCACCTATATCAAGAGCCACTCACCTTGGGCTTACCAGGAAGGCCAGATCAGCCACACCGGCGTGAACCTGATCGAGTCCGCCACCGCCGGCTTCCAGGAACCCTGGGCTATGTCGGCTTTCTTCGGCAACATCGCCAACCTGCAGCGCCCCGGCGAGGACCAGCAGAACAACAACTTGGGGTATACCGGCTATCTCCTCAGCGTCGGTGCGCAGCACATCAAGGACAACGTGCTGATCCAGGACAAGTGGTACGAGGTGGAATGGAAGGTGAAGGGCGACCTCAACGACAAGCAGGAGAAGCTCTCCTGGAGCTTCCGCATCGGCGGCAAGTTCAATGCCAACCCCTACGTCACCGACGTCCTGTACTTCGGCATCCACCGCAACAACCTGGACTTCAACCAGCCGTTCCTGAGCTGGCTCAAGAACTCCGACGTGGACATGCAGTTCTCATTCAACCAGCGCGGCGGTCAGGTGGTGCGGGAAGAACTGGTGATCGGCAAGAAATACCCGTTCCCGAGACAGGGCTTCTCCCTGACCATGGACATGGGCTTCATCTGGGACAGCCCGGACGAATACTCGGGTCCGCTGCGGACCGATACTAAATCGCAGCTGACACTGGTATTACGTCCAGGTCTGGAATTCTAGTCAAAAAGAGAAGGGCCCTAGCGGGCCCTTCTCACACATATAAGCGAAAGTAGTCCGTAATTATTTTTGCTGGTAGACCCACGGGCTCATCAGCGGCGACAGCTTCCCGATCTTGTCCGCAAGCGCCTTCGCGTCCTTGAAGGATGCGACCTGATGCACCACCAAGCGGTGATAAGCCGTGCCCTTGACGGTGACCTGGGTGTCGTCGGCGGGGAAGCCGGCCGCGGCCAGCTTCTTCATCAGGGCCGCGGTGTCGGCATCGCTGGTGGATGAGACCAGGGCCACCACCCACTTGCCGTCATCCGTGAGCACTCCGCTGCCGGGATTCACGTCGGTCTGGGCTGCCCAGTCGGCGACCTTGTCCGGCGTCACGTCCATGCCCATCTTCAGATCCGCGCCGGCAGCGGCGGTGGTCATGTAGTGCATGGGCTGCTCCATCATCATGCCGGCGTGACCGGGCATGTCCATGGAGATCTTGCCTTCCAGCAGCGCCACTAAAGAGCCATCGTCGCTGGCGCGGCCCCACACGTCCGTGCCGCGCACGCCGATGGTGGTGACGCCCACCTGGATGTCCATGTGGCGTCGCTCGCTGTGGCCCGCGAGGCTGGTGGTGAAACGGAACACGCCCTTCAGTATGTGCAGCACACCCTTGACCAGGCTACCCTGGTCGTCCTTGGCCATCTGCATGGCCGGGGTGGCGAACTCGGTGTTCTCGCCGAGCTTCACGGTGCTCTTCTCGGGGAGTTCCAGGTAGACACGCCCGCCCGCGGCGGTGCGCAGGGTATCGCCGTCACCCACCTGCATGCCGGGTTTGAGCGGAGAGGTGGTGCCGGCGTGCACCAGCCAGGCCGGAGACTGCACTGCGGACACCACGCTGCCGATCGGCGGACCGGCCGGTACTGTCGGGGCGGCCTGGGCTTGCGGGGCGGCGATGGGTGCCGGAGCCGCATGGGCGGAGATCGCCAGCGCGCAGGCCGCGGCGAGCGCGAGTTGGGTGTGCTTGGACATGGTCAGCTCCCTGAAGACGGTTTTGACGTTCTCAGGCGATTATACGCAGAGCCGACATTTACGGATGCAGGGCTGGAACCCCTGTAGATGCTGGGTTTCCGAGGCGTTCGAAAGGGAAGACTAGATCAGCTGGGCTTCCAGGTCGTGCTCGGCACAAGCCAGTACTTTGACCTTGGCGAACTGGCCAGGCTTGAGCTTGGCCGCTGCAGCGATGCGCACCACGCCATCGATCTCCGGTGCATCGGCGTAGCTGCGGGCGATGGCTTCCCCATCCTGCACCAGGTCTACCAGCACTTGCAGCTCGCGGCCCACGAAGCGGGCCAGGCGTTTGCGGCTGATCTCGGCCTGCACCTGCATGAACTCGGCCCGGCGTTCCTCCGCCAACTCTTCCGGCACCCAATCCGGCAAGGCATTGGCGTCGGCGCCTTCCACCGGTGAATAGGCGAAGCAACCGACCCGATCCAGCTCCGCTTCGCGGATGAAGGACAGGAGTTCCTGGAAGTCCGCATCGGTCTCGCCGGGGAAACCGGCGATGAAGGTGGAACGGATGGTGAGGTCCGGACAGACCTTGCGCCAGGCCTGGATGCGCGCCAGCGCCTTCTCGCCCGCGGCGGGGCGGCGCATGGATTTCAGGATGCGCGGGCTCGCGTGCTGCAGCGGGATATCGAGATAGGGCAAGACCTTGCCTTCCGCCATGAGCGGGATGATCTCATCCACATGTGGGTAGGGATACACGTAATGCAGCCGGGTCCACACGCCGAGCTCGCCTAATGCCGAGCAGAGGTCGCTCATATGGGAGCGGCGCGCGCGGCCGCGCCATTCCCCGCCGGCGTAACGCAGATCCACGCCGTAAGCGGAAGTGTCCTGGGACACCACCAGTAATTCCTTCACTCCATCCTTGACCAGCTTCTCGGCCTCGCGCATCACTTCCACGATGGGCCGGCTGTCCAGCTTGCCGCGCAGCTTGGGGATGATGCAGAAGCTGCACTTGTGGTTGCAGCCTTCGGAGATCTTGAGATAGGCGTAGTGGCGCGGCGTGAGCTTGATGCCGCTGGCCGGGATGAGATCCACGTAAGGGTTGCGGGCCGGCGGCGGCAACTGCGCGTGCACCGCCTTCATCACCGCCTCGTAGTCGTGGGGGCCGGTGATGGCCAGCACGTCCGGGTGATGCTGGCGGATGAAGTCCTCGCGCATGCCGAGGCAGCCGGTGACGATCACTTTGCCATTTTCAGCCAGGGCCTCGCCTATGGCATCCAGCGATTCCTGCTGGGCCGCCTCGATGAAGCCGCAGGTGTTCACCACTACCACGTCGGCCTCGCCATAGCCGCCGACCACCTGGTAACCCTCGATGCGCAGCTGGGTGAGGATGCGCTCGGAATCCACGAGCGCCTTCGGGCAGCCGAGGCTGACGAAGCCGACGCGCGGGGAAGTCTGAGCGAGGGTGGATGGATGAGCCATACGGTTACCAGTGGATCACGGCGCACGGATGCGCCGGGAACGGGAGGCGGGTACGGCTGGGCCGGACCCCGCCGATTCCTGAAAATCCAGGGATGGATTTTCGGGAAGGCCTAAATGGGCCGGGTATGCTACTGCCCGCTTACTTTAGGAGCAAGACCGGCCGTCTGCATATGTCCATCGACCAATTCGGCGGCGAGCGTGTTCATGCCGTAGATCTTGCGCAAGGCCACCAGCAGCGCCTGGTCGTCCACCGCCACGGCGCGGTTCTGGTCCGAGTCGTACCAGAAGTCTCCCCCCAAGGAGTGGATGTTGCCGTCGAACACCAGGCCCACCAACTTGCCGTCCCGGTCTACCACCGGGCTCCCGGAACTGCCGCCCACGATGTCGTTGGTGGTGACGAAGTCGAAATGCGTGTCCGATGCCAGTTGCGGCTCCGCCTGCACCCAGCGCGGCGGCAATGCGAAAGGTGAGCTGCCGGTGGCGCGCGCATACAGGCCGCCGAAATCCGTGAACGCCGGCACCTTCTGCTGACCCTCCTCCCAACCGCGCACCTGGCCATAGGACAGGCGCAGCGTGAAAGTGGCGTCGGGGTAGTTGCCGGTGCCGTCGCGGGCGAAGCGGGCCCGCGCGATCATCTGGCTCTGGCTGCGGATCACGGTCAGCACCTGTTCTTCGTAGAGCTGACGCGTTGCACGCGCATCCTTGTCCACGACCTCGGCCAGCGTGAGCATGGGGTCGTTGGCGACCTCCATGTAGTCCACGTCCTCCCACATGTGGCGGCGGGTGATGGCGGAATCGAGCCGGCTGTTCTCGACGGCGCGGCGCGCCACGCTCTCCGGTGAATCGCGTCCCAGCACGCGACGTACCAAGGGATCGTCCGCGCCCAGCGCGGCGCGCAACTTCTCCAGCGACCAGCTCAGCATCAGTTCCTCGTAATCCTGGGATATGGGTACGTCCGAGAACAGGGCTTGCTCCACCCGCGGCAAGTTGGTGTCGCGGTATTCCGGCAGGCGCCGGCCGTTGCCCTTGGCGCGTTCCACCGTGCCGCGCACCAGCAGCCGAGCGTAATCGAAGAGCCGCGATTCGAAACCCCAATCCGTCTCCAGCATGCGGTAGCGCACCGCGAGGCCGTGGTAGCGCTGCTCGGCGGCGGCGATGGCGCTCCAGGGGTCGCCGTATTCAGCGCGGCGTGCCGGATCGGCCATCACCCAGTCCCGCAGCGACTTCTCTTCCTCGGCTTTGCGCGCGAACTGCGCCTGGTCCTGCAGGGCTTCGAGCTGCCCCTGGTGCGCCTTGATGAGGTTGTCCACTGCGCCCAGGTTGGCGTAGGCCATGCGCCGCTGCTCCGTCCCCTCGCGGGCGTATTCCTCGAGGATGCCGCGCAGCTCCGAGTAATACACCAGCGCCGGAGTGATGTCGTCGTCACGCAAGGTCTTGAGTTCCGCCACGGTGCGGCCGCGTTCGGTGGTGCCGGGATTGCCGGCGGTGAACACCAGTTCGCCCTCGGCAGGGGTGTGCGCCGCCAACGGCAGGTATTCGCTCTGCACCGGCTGGTCGCGATCGTAGGCGCGCAGCAGCGCCACATCCAGGCTGTAACGCGGGAAATTGAAGTTGTCCGGATCGCCGCCGAAACCGGCGATGGCGTACTCCGGCGTGAACACCAGACGTACGTCCTGGTAGCGGCGGTACTTGTACAAGGCATAGCGGCCGCCGTGGTAGAGATCGACCAGTTCGCAGTTCCAGCGCCGTGAGTCGCCATCCGCGCAGTCCTGCTCCAACCGGCTGCTGACGCCACGCAACGCGTCGGTGTAGGCGTCGCCGCTCAGATCCTTGAGACTCTTGGAGACCTCTGCAGTCACGTCCTTGATATCGGTGAGCTGCTCCACCGTCATCTCCGGGCAGCGGTGCTCGTCGTCGCGGTTGTAGGCGAAGAAGCCATCCAGGGTGTAGTCGTGCTTAGGCGTGGAGATCTGCGCTATGCAGTCGGCGATGCAGTGCTGGTTGGTGAGGATCAGCCCGTCAGCGGAGACGAAGGCGGCCGAGCAGCCTTCCTTGAGGCGCAGCGCCGCGTGCTGCAGGTGCGCCAGCCAGTCCGCCGAGGGCGTGAACTGGTATTGGGTCTGCATCTCCTTGAGGGGCAGATCGTCGAAGGTCCACATGCCTTCCTCGCCGCGCGCAACGCCGGCGAGCCCGATACACAGGCACAGCAGGAACGCCGCCAGGAAACCCTTGTTCATCCGGACCCCAAACCCCGTAGTGACCTTTATAAGGCAGCCTGTATGTCGGCTTTCAAGCCCGCGTCTTCAGGGACTGTCTTCGGCGAATAGCGCTTCACCATACGCCCATCCTTGCCGATCAGGAATTTTTCGAAGTTCCACTGGATGTCGGCGCCGCCGCTCTCGGCACGCAACCAGGCATACAGCGGGTGTGCGCTGGGACCGTTCACTTCGATCTTGGAAGTGAGCGGGAAATCCACGCCATACTTCACCTCGCAGAACTGCTTGATCTCGGCTTCGCTGCCCGGCTCCTGTGCGCCGAACTGGTTGCAGGGCAGGCCCAGCACCACCAAGCCCTGGTCTTTGTAGTGCTTGTGGAGCTTCTCGAGCCCCGTGTATTGGGGCGTGAGGCCGCATTCGCTCGCCACGTTCACCACCAGTACCGGGTGGCCCTGATAGTCCTTGAGGGACTTCTGTTTGCCGTCGATGGTCTTGACGGAGAAATCATGGAAGCTGGGCATGGAGCGGCTCCGGTGCGGGTCAGGCGATGACTTCCAACGATACGCGCCCCCGGCGGCCACCGCCAAGAGCGCGAACGATGGCAGCTGCCAGCCCCAGGGGAACTGCGGGAACAGCATCAGCACGAAGCCCAGCACACCGGCGGCCACGGCGGTCGGCAGGAGCTTCCAGCGCTGCAGGGCTATGTCGGCCAGCGCCAGCAGGATGGCGAGCCCCCACCAGTCCAGGAAACTCAAGGATGCCAGGAACAGCTGGATTCGGTTCATCGCCGATGGACGTCGTCAGGCGCTTTTGCGCAAGGAGCGTTTTTTGAGATAGACCGAAAGCAGGGAGATGGCGGCCGGCGTCATGCCCGGGATGCGGCTCGCCTGGCCCAGCGTGGCAGGCCGCACCTGTTCCAATCTCTGGCGCGCCTCGTTGGATAGCCCTGACACCATGGCGAAGTCGAAGCCCGTCGGCAGCGCGGTCTCCTCCTGGCGGCGGGCGCGGGCCACTTCTTCCTGCTGGCGGATGATGTAGCCCGCGTAACGGACCTGGATCTCCACCTGTTCCGCCACTTCCGGCGCCACACCCGCATCACCGACCCGCGGCACGGCCGTGAGCGTCGCGTAGCTTGCCTGGGGTCGGCGCAGCAACTCCAGGGCGCGGGTCTCCCGGGAGAGCGGCGCGCCGAACAGCGCCGTCGCATCCGCTTCATCCAGGTCCGCTGGCCGGACCATGATCGAGTCGAGACGCGCGGTCTCGCGCTCGATGGCGTCGCGCTTCGCGCTGAAAGCCTGCCAGCGCGCATCGTCCACCACGCCCAGGTCGCGACCCTGCTGCGTGAGCCGCAGGTCGGCGTTGTCCTCCCGCAGCATCAGGCGGTGCTCGGCGCGGCTGGTGAACATGCGGTAGGGT
>DATBAJ010000056.1:0-12692 GCA_036271575.1 Gammaproteobacteria bacterium | reverse complement strand
CTGCGCACCATCACCACCGAGATTCCCGACTTCGACAAGATGGGCCTGCCGCCCGTCCTGAAGGAAGTGGTGATGTCCAAGCGCGGCCTGGTGATCATGGTGGGCGGCACCGGTTCCGGTAAGTCCACCTCGCTCGCCGCGATGCTGGGCTACCGCAACAAGAACACCAAGGGCCACATCATCACCATCGAGGACCCCATCGAGTACGTGCATCCGCACCTGGGCTGCCTCATCACCCAGCGCGAAGTGGGCGTGGACACGGACAACTGGGAGATCGCCCTCAAGAACACCCTGCGCCAGGCGCCGGACGTGATCCTGATCGGTGAGATCCGCGACCGCGAGACCATGGAGCACGCGGTGCAGTTCGCCGAGACCGGTCACCTCTGCCTCTCGACCCTGCATGCCAACAGCGCCAACCAGGCCCTGGACCGCATCGTCAACCTGTTCCCGGAAGAGCGCCGTCACCAGCTGCTGATGGACCTGTCCTTGAACATCAAGGGCATCATCTCCCAGCGCCTCATCAAGAAGCCGGACGGCAAGGGCCGCGTCGCCGCGCTGGAGATATTGCTCAATTCGCCGCTGATCTCCGACCTGATCTTCAAGGGCGAGATCGCCATGATCAAGGAGATCATGTCCAAGTCCACCCAGCTCGGCATGCAGACTTTCGACCAGGCGCTGTTCAACCACTACGAGGAAGGCAACATCAGCTACGAGGAGGCGATCCGCAACGCCGACTCGCAGAACGAGTTGCGCCTGCGCATCAAGTTGGAGAGCAAGCTCGGCAAGGCGCCGGTGGACGAAGGCATCGACTCCATGCAGCTCGTGGATCCTGGTAAAGGTCATAAGCTCTAAAAGCTGCCTATAGCAGGGATGCGTACCTGTCGCGGAGCACAGGATGTGCGGGAGCGGCGAGCGCGAGGCGCTTCGGACGGCATCAATAAGAAAGAAGTTTTGGGGTCTAACGAATCAACTGAATCACGATGGGATCGGAATGAACATCAGCCCCTATCTCAAGCTCATGGTGGAGAAGAATGCCTCCGACCTGTACTTCACCACCAATGCGCCGGTGAAGATCAAGATCGAGGGCAAGCAGATCCCGGTGGGCAAGACCCTGCTCACGCCGGAGATGGTGCGCGAAGCCGCCTACGGCATCATGAGCGAGAAACAGCGCAAGTCCTACGAGGTCAAGCACGAGTGCGACTTCGCCATCGCCGAGGAAGGCGTGGGCCGCTTCCGCGTCAACGTGTTCGTGCAGCGCGGCACCGTAGCCATGGTGCTGCGCTACATCCCCTCGTCGGTGCCGAAGTTCGAGAACCTGAACCTGCCGCCGGTATTACAGGAGCTGATCCTGCACAAGCGCGGCCTGCTCTTGATGGTGGGCTCAACGGGCTCGGGCAAGTCCACCACGCTCGCGGCCATGATCAACCACCGCAATGAGAACCAGGCGGGCCACATCCTCTCCATCGAGGACCCCATCGAGTTCAGCCACCCCAACATCCAGTCCATCATCAACCAGCGCGAGGTGGGACAGGACACCCTGTCCTACGCCAACGCGCTCAAGAGCTCGCTGCGTGAGGCTCCGGACGTGATCCTGATCGGCGAGATACGCGATCGCGAGACCATGGAGGCCGCCATCGAGCTGGCCGGCACCGGCCACCTGGCGATCTCGACCTTGCACGCCAATAACGCGCATCAGACCATGGACCGCATCATCAACATGTTCCCGCAGGAGCTGCACAAGCAGCTGTTCATGGATCTGTCCCTGAACCTACGCGCCATCATCTCGCAGCGATTGGTGGTGAATAAAGAAGGCAAGCGCGTGGCGGCGGTGGAGGTGATGCTCAATACCCCGCATATCGCCGACCTGATCCTCAAAGGCCAGGTGGATGAGATCCGCCAGGCCATGGAAGACAGCCCGGAGGGCGGCATGCAGTCCTTCGACCAGGCATTGTTCCGCCTGTACAAGGATGGCCGCATCGAACTGGAAGAGGCGCTCAAGAACGCAGATTCTCGCGCCAACCTGGAAGCCAAGATCAACTTTGGATGAGGTGCGAAGCGCCGAAAGGGATGCAGGATGCATCCCTGGACTTTCCGGCGGAGCCGGACGCGTAGCTGGAAAGACGATGATCCAGGGAAGGCAATGGGGCTTTAGTCGATAACGTAGGGATTTCGTCAGGGGGTCACATGTTGCGCAAGATACTCGCGGGTTCATTCCTAGGGTTCATGGCTGCGTCTTCTACGGCTCGGGCTGCGGTGCCTTCCGTGCAGGATTTTTTCAGCTTCGACAAAGTCGCCGAGGTCAAGGTCTCGCCGGATGGCAAATATCTGGCGCTGGTGGCGGCCGATCCGAAGACGGGAGAAGACAGCAAACAGCTTGTGATCATGACTGCCGATGCCAGTCACAAGGTGACGGCGTCATTCGGGGTGACCAACTACCAGAGGATTGGGGAGTTGTGGTGGACCTTGAAGGACCGAATTCTTGCCAGCACTACCCGGACTGACACAGGGGTCATGGAAAATCCGCTTTGGGATGGCAGCATTTATGCCATCAATGCCGATGGTACTCAGCAGCTTCGATTGATGCCCCAGGAATTTGCCACCCAGAAACTGACGGGCGGTCCGTCACACGATGCAGTTTTGGTGTATTTCTTTGGCGGCCTGCATATGCTCAGCGACGATCCGCAGCATGTAGTGGTCTATGGCGGCACTTATGGTTTGAACCATGGTTATCACTCGGTTGCTGCGGCCTATGAACTCGACGTCTATAACGGTAAGACCCATTTGATTTTGGATTCGCCGCTGCAGGATGGCAGGCTCATCACGGATGATGATGGTGCGATTCGCCTCGCCACCGGCGAGGACCCCAAGTCCGGCGATCCACGATTGCTTTACCGCACGGACGACGATAGCCATGACTGGAAGGACTTTGGGTCGCTGTATGCCAGCGACGACCCGGCCTATCCCGATCTGGGCACTTATGGTCTGACGCCGGATGGCAAGGGCCTGTATTGGCTGGGGCACACGTCGACAAGTACCCTGGGTCTGTATTCGGCAGACATCGCATCTTCAAAGCTGACTGAGATTTATTCAGATCCCGACGTGGATGTGGACAGCATGGTCTGGTCTTTCGATTGGCAGAAGCCGCGCAAGATCATCGCGGTAAATACCATGCCTGGGTTCCCAGCCGTACACATCGTGGATGGAGACGACCCCAAGGCGCAGGTGCTGGCTAGTCTTTACCAGGCCTTCGAAGGCCAGAAGGTAGAGATCACCAGCAACACCCGTGACGGCGCGCAGATGGTGGTGCAGGTGACCAGCGATAAGAACCCAGGCGACTACTACCTGTTCAATGCCAAGACCGGCCAGGCCGCTTTCCTGTTCGCAGCCAAGCCCGAGATCGATCCCAAAGAGATGGCGGACATGCGGCCGATCGAATTCACGTCGAGAGACGGGGTCAAGCTCCATGGTTATCTGGCGCTGCCTCCGGGATCGGACGGCAAGAAACTACCCATGATCATCAACCCGCACGGCGGCCCTCATGGTATCCGCGATGAGTGGGGTTGGGACCCGGAAGTGCAGTTCTTTGCCAGCCACGGTTATGCGGTGCTGCAGGTCAACTACCGCGGTTCGGGCGGATACGGTATGAAGTTCCAGGACCTGGGTTATGGGCACTGGGCCAGCACGATGCAGGACGATCTGGCGGATGGAGTCCGCTGGGCCGAGCAGCAGGGAGTCGCCGATCCGAATCGCGTGTGCATCTACGGCGCCAGCTACGGGGGTTATGCGGCCCTGGAGAATGGCGAGAAGTATGCGGACCTGTACAAGTGCATTGTCGGCTATGTAGGGCTTTACGATATGCGCACCATGAACGATAGCGATTTCTCTCACTACGCATCTGGAAAGCACTACATCGGGGCCGTGGCCGGCCGTGATGATGCCTCGCTGTTAGCGGATTCGCCCTTGAGCGGCGTCGACAAGCTGAAGGCTCCTGTGTTCATCGTCTACGGCGGACAAGATCATCGTGTAGTGCCCAAGAACGCCGAGGAGATGATGGCCGCCATGGACAAGGCCGGTAAACAATATGAGAAGCTCTACGACCCCATGGGCTATCACGGCTTCGCCGACCCCGAGCAGCGTTACAATCTCTACAATAGGATGCTGGCTTTTTTCGACAAGTACATCGGCCCGAATGCGGCCAAACCGGCGACCAACGCCAGCCAGTGATTGCGTAAATTGCTGTTAATGAAAAGGCGCCTTGCGGCGCCTTTTCTTTTGTGGAATCTGACGCGGCGGGTCAGGCAGGAAAGATGCTGGCCCCATCGAATACGGGTCCATCCACGCACACGCGCTTCATGGCCGGACCTTCCGGCGTCTTCACTTCCACGGCGCAACCAGCGCAGCCGCCCACGGCGCAGGCCATGAATTCTTCCAGAGACACCTGGCTCGGCACTTTGAATTCCTGGGCCAGCAGTGCCGCGGCTCTGAGCATAGGCGTGGGGCCGCAGGCGAAGATCTCCACTTCGGCCAGCGCCTTGGCATCGAGGGTCGCGAGCCAGGCGCGGGCGAGATCGGTGATGAAGCCGTCGAAGCAGCCGGCATAGCCCTGCTTGCTGGCGAGCCGGCTGGGGTAGCCCCAGTCTTCCATCAGGGGCATGCAGCCGATCACGCCCGTCGGCATTCCTTCGATCATGATGGTGGAAGGGCGGCTCTTGAACGGGAAAGGCACCTCGGAACCCATCAGTACCAGCGGTTGCCACTTCGCGCGCTTGTCGGCGCGCATGGCATCGGCGATGAACACCATGGGCGGGATGCCGACGCCGCCGCCCAGGAGCAGCGGTCGCGGCCGCTCGGGATGCAGCACGAATGGAATGCCGATGGGGCCCAAGCAACTCAGTACGTCGCCCTTATGGCGTCCGGCGAGCAAGCGGCTGCCTTCGCCGACCACTTTATAGAGACACTCTACCCAACCGTCCTGTGCCGAGACCCGCATGATGGACATGGGTCGGCGCATGGGCAGCGCCGCATCGCAGGAGAGGTGCACGAAGCTTCCGGGCAGCGCCTTCGCCGCGCAAGCGGGGGCTTTCAGGCGCAGCACGTGCTGGTCACCGGGGAAATGCTCGTGGGAGAGGATCTCGGCATCCTCGACGAAGATGCTGCCGCGATGCGCGGGATGTGCCAAGGCCGCCATCAGGTGTAGAAGCCCTGCAGCACCGCCATGCGTACCGCCACGCCGTTGGTGACCTGCTCGCGGATCACGGACTGTGGACCGTCGGCTACGTCCGACGCGATCTCGATGCCGCGGTTCATGGGGCCGGGATGCATGACGATGGCGCCGGGCTTGGCGAGCCGCAGCCGGCGCTTGTCGAGACCATAGCGCTTGAAGTAGGCGGCCGCGGTCGGCACCGAGGATTTCTGCATGCGCTCCTTCTGGATGCGCAGCATCATCACCACATCGGCCCCGGCGATCGCCTTGTCGGCATCGGTGAAGAGTTCGCCCTTCAACTCGCCCGCCTTGGGCAGCAGGGATTTAGGACCCGCCAGGCGGATGTCGCGGGTGCCGAGGGTGGTGAGGGCTCGCAGCACCGAGCGCGCCACGCGCGAGTGCTTGATGTCGCCGACGATGGCCACGCTCAGGTTGGTGAACTCGCGCTTGTGGCGGCGGATGGTGAACACGTCCAGCAGACCTTGGGTGGGGTGCGAGAGGTGCGCTTCGCCGGCGTTCAGGATATGCACGTGGGGGGCGGCGTGCTTGGCCAGGAGCGCGGGGACGCCTGCGTCCTTGTGCCGCACCACGAACACATCCACGTTCATGGCTTCCAGGGTATAGAGCGTGTCTTCCAAGGACTCGCCCTTCGCGGTAGAGGAAGACTGCATGTCCAGGTTGAGCACGTCGGCGCCGAGGCGCCGCGCCGCCAGCTCGAAAGAGGCGCGGGTGCGGGTGCTGGGCTCGAAGAACAGGTTGGCGACGGTACGGCCCGCGAGCCAGGTGTGGCGCCGCGGACTGTCGCCGGGGATGACGCGCAGGGCATCGGCGCGGTCGAGGAGTGATGTGAGCGTCTGCCGTCCCACGCCTTCCAAGGTCAGGAGATGTCGCAGGCGGCCCCGGGCGTCGAACTGTATGTCGCTCATGCGATAAACGGCCCCTTCAGTGAATTGAACCAGCTTTCCAGGATCACGCAGGCTGCCGCGCCGTCGATGTCCTCGCGACTCACCTGCTTGCGCCCCTGCTGGCGGCGTTCCTTGAGCTGCGCCTCGGCCTCGCGGGACGAGAGACGCTCGTCCACGGTGTGCACCGGCAGCGGGAAGCGTTGGGCGAGCCCCTCGGCGAAACGGCGCGCGTGCTGCGTCATCTCCTGCTCGCTCAAGTCCATATTATAAGGCAGGCCCACCACCAGCGACGCGGGCCGCCATTCCGCGATCAACCGGCCGATGGCCGCCCAGTCGGGCTCGCCGCCGCGCACCGCCGCCACGCCCAGGGGTGAGGCGCTGCCGGTCACGGTCTGACCCACGGCCACGCCGATGCGCTTCAGGCCGAAATCGAAGCCCAAGGCCGTCTGGGGAGGGGTGGCTGCCATGTCCGGTATTGCAGCACAGCGAGGCGTCGCGCGCGAATCGCGCGCTGGGAAGCCCGGAGTCTAAGCGTGGCCTGTGTCGCCCGAGAGCAGGGAGAGATCCACGCCGATGAGCCGCGCCGCCGCCTGCCAGCGTAGTTCCACCGGCGTGTCGAAGATGATGCGCGCGTCGGCCGGGGTGGAGAGCCAGGTGTTGCTCTTCATCTCTTCTTCCAGCTGGCCGGCGGTCCAGCCCGCATAACCCAGCGCCACGAAGCAGCGTTCCGGGCCCTTGCCGGCCGCCACCGCTTCCAGCACGTCGCGAGAGGTGGTGACACCCAAGCTCTCGCTGACCTTGAGGGTCGCCTCCCACGCACCGAGGGGCTCATGGATCACGAAACCGCGCTCAGTCTGCACCGGGCCGCCCAGGTAGACCGGGCTCGCGCCGATGTCGAAGTCAGTGGCCTTGAGGGAGAGCTGCTTCAACACATCGTCCAGCACCACGTTCATGGGCCGGTTGATGACGATGCCGAGCGCACCCTGGTCGTTGTGCTCGCAGATGAAGGTCACGCACTCGCGGAAGTTCGGGTCTTCCAGGGCGGGCATGGCCACTAGAAACTGGTTTGTAAGAAAGTCCTGTGGCATTTCCTTCTCGTAGTTCTAGTCCGGCCCGCATCGCTACGCATCCAGCTCCGCTCGCGGAACGGGGCATATATCCCTATATGCCCGTTCGCCGCTACGCGGCGAACCTTGTGAGGACATGGAAACAGTATCCCCGTGACCAGCATTATCAACAAGCTTGTATGACTTAATGCCCCGAGGCGGCTGATTTTATTGAACTGTGGCGCGTATCCAGCTTGCCGCCGTTGAAGCGCCACACGTAGACGAAGCGCAGGACGGCCGTGTCGCGTCGGATGCCGGCGGGGAAGGTCTGGTAGGGGGCCGCCAGCTTGACGATGCGCTGGGCGGAGTCGTCGAGCAGTGCCTGGCCGGATGGCTGGGCGAGGGTGAGGGCGCGGATGCTGCCGTCGCTGTTCAAGGCCACTTCCAGCGACAGGGATCCCGTCAGGTGCCGGGTGCGGATCTCCGGCGGGAAGTTCAGGTTGCCGATGCGCTCCACCTTGCGGCGCCAGGCGTCGAGGTAGGGCGCGAAGCGCGATTCGCGCGCGTTCACCGAGACGAAGGTCTCCCGCGGTTTCGCATCCGTGGCCTGGGGCAGTTGCAGGCCGTCGTCATTGGGCATGAGTGCATCGTCGCCGGGCGTGAGCAGCCGTGCTACCAGGATGCGGGGCTCGATGCTCAAGGGCGCGGTGGCGGCGCGGGTGTTGGCGTTCTGGCCGGTGGCGGCCGTGGTGGTCACGGCCGCGTCGCGATCCGAGGCCTGGGCATGGTTCTGGCCCGGCTTGCCGCTATTGCTGTTTGTATTTCTGCCCGGGTTGTCATCCAGGTCCGGCGCATCGGCGCGTCCCGCGTTGTTGAGCGCCGCCGGCATGGACAGGGGGCTCTCGGGCCGCACCCGTTCCTCGGTATTGCCGGAGCCGCGTTGGTTGGCCTGGGCCAGGTATTGCGCATCGTCCGGCGGCGTCACGCTACGCGACTGGACCATGGTCACTTCGAGGGTCGGGCTCCCAGAAGGCAGATCGGGACGGAAGGTCACGCCCAGGATCACGATGCCGTGCAGCAGCGCCGCGAAGAACAGCGTAGTCACCAGGCGATCACGGGCGGTGACCGATGGTGAGTCCAGGCGGGGACTGAGGGCCTCGCGTGCCATCAGGCGAACTTCGCCGCCAGCTTGTCCATGAACTGACCGGCGATGTCGAGTTTGTAGAGAGCATCGAGTTCCCGGACGCAGGTGGGGCTGGTCACGTTGATCTCCGTGAGGAAATCGCCTATGACGTCGAGACCGACGAACATCAGGCCCTTCTCCCGCAACGCCGGACCGACTTGCGCCGCGATCCAGCGGTCGCGCTCGCTCAAGGCCACGCCGACTCCGCTGCCGCCCGCCGCCAGGTTGCCGCGGGACTCGCCCGGCGCAGGCACGCGTGCCAGTGCGTAGGGCACCGGTTCGCCGTCGATGAGCAGGATGCGCTTGTCGCCGGCCTTGATCTCGGGGAGATACTTCTGCGCCACCGCGAGGCGGCTGCCGTAGTGGGTCAGGGTCTCGAGGATGACCGAGGTGTTGGCGTCGCCTTCCTCCAGCACGAAGATCATGGTGCCGCCCATGCCTTCCAGGGGCTTCACCACGATCTTCTTGTGCTCCTTCAGGAAGGCACGCATGCGCCCCATGTCGGAGTCGATGAGCGTGGGCGGGCAACACTGGGGAAACCAGGCGGTATAGGCCTTCTCGTTCGCGTCCCGCAGCGCCTGGGGGCGGTTCACCACCTTCACCCCGGCGGCCTCGGCCCGTTCCAGGATGTAGGTGGTGTAGACGTATTCCATGTCGAAGGGGGGATCCTTGCGCATCAGGATCGCGTCCAAGGCACCCGCCAAGGGTCCGTCGTGCTCTTGACCCAATTCGAACCAATCGTGGTTGTCGTCCCGTACCTTGAGTTCGCGGCGCCGGGCCCGGGCATCGCCCTGGACCAGATATAGATCCCGCTGCTCCATGTAGAGCAGCCGCCAGCCGCGGGCCTGGGCGGCCAACAGCATGGCCAGGGTGGTGTCCTTGTAGGGCTTGATATGCCCGATGGGGTCCATGACCACGCCTAGCGTCAGTGGGCGATTTTTAGCCATGGTTCGAGGGCCTTCCTGGGAGCAGCCCTGTCGGGTCGGGCTGGTTAAATTTATTGCATTCAAGGGATTAAGTAAGGATATTATGCTTAAATCCCAAGTGGCAGCCAGTCGGGGACCCCAAGCCCCGGTACCTCAGAGCCCCCTGCGCTCCGCGCTGCATCGCGGGGCGATTGGGCATAATATGTCAAGGCTGCTGCCCCGCGTTCGCGCGGCGGTCAGGGGTTTTTGCGCGGAGGTGAAGGTGGCAAGCGAGAATGCGGAGGGCGGTCTGCAGGGCCTCAAGGTCCTGGTGATCGACGACAGCAAGACCATCCGTAAGACGGCCGAGACGCTCCTGTCCAAGGAGGGTTGTGAGGTCGTCACCGCCGTGGACGGCTTCGAGGCGCTCTCCAAGATCGCCGATCACAAGCCCGACATCATCTTCGTCGACATCATGATGCCGCGTCTGGACGGTTACCAGACCTGCGCGCTCATCAAGCACAACAACAATTTCAAGGCGACGCCGGTGATCATGCTGTCCAGCAAGGACGGCCTGTTCGACCGCGCGCGCGGCCGCATCGTCGGCTCGGAACAGTACCTGACCAAACCGTTTACGAAAGATGAATTGGTGGGCGCCATCCACCGCCACGTGCGGAAGATCGCCTGATCGTTAATCAATGCGTCCGGGAGGACCCGGGCGGGGAAACAACCTGAAGAGAGGATGCCATGTCGACCGTGCTCATCATTGACGATTCGCCCACCGAAGTGCATGTCCTGAAGACCTGGCTGGAGAAGAACGGCTTCAGCACCCTCACCGCCGAGAGCGGCGAGGAAGGCATCGAGAAGGCCAAGGCCGAGAAGCCCGACGCCATCATCATGGACGTGGTCATGCCCGGCATGAGCGGCTTCCAGGCCACGCGCCAGCTCTCGAAGGACCCGGATACCTCGCGTATCCCGGTGGTGATGGTCACCACCAAGGACCAGGAGACCGACAAGATCTGGGGCATGCGCCAGGGCGCGGTCGCCTATCTGCCCAAGCCGGTCACCGAGAAGCAGCTGGTGGACAAGATCAAGGAAGTGATCGCGGGCTGACCATGGCAAGCGCACTCCTCGAACTCCGCGAACGCCCCTTCGAGCTCCTGCTGGAACTCGAGCGGCGCAGCCGCATCGCCGCCTCGGGCCGCGGCCAGGAGAGCGGCCAGCAGGAGGAATGGGTGGGCGTGGGTTTCCGCGTCGGGCGCACGCGCCTCGTGGCTGCGCGCCAGGAAGTGCGTGAAGTGCTCACCTGGCCGGGCGTCACCGCGCTGCCGGGCGCCAAGCCCTGGATGCTGGGCCTCGCCAACGTGCGCGGCCAGTTGCTGCCGGTCACCGACCTCTCGGCGTTCTTCGGCGGCGAGCCGATCGCGCTGGGGCGTTCGACGCGGGTGGTGATGGTGAACCATCAGGACATCCCGGCGGGCCTCTTGGTGGACGAAGTGCGCGGTTTCCGCCGCTTCATCGCCTCCGAGAAGGCCGAAGTGATGCCGGATACGCTGCCGGGCATGACGCCGTTCCTGGCGGGTGCCTACGGCAACGAAGACGAGGTGTGGGGAGTGCTGGGGTTGCACGGTCTCGTGGAGAGCGCCGTGTTCCTGCAGGCTTCGCGTTGATGGGAACGGCACGCGGACTGAGCCGCCCGCGCCGCCGCTTGGGGGAAAGAAGGAAGGGCTCAACTAAAATTCTTAGGGTGAACTGACATGGCTGACAACGAGAAGCGATCCAACACTCCGCTGTACCTGCTGCTGTTCCTGGCAGGTCTGATGGTGGCGGCAGCGGTGTACGACTTCTTCACCGTGGCGCGGGACTCGACGTACGACGCGAAGTTCCTGAGCCTGTCGGCGCAGCAGTCCCTGATCTCGCAGAGCGTGGTGCGCTCCGCGGACGACGCGGTGGCCGGGAACACCGACGCCTTCCAGCAGCTCTCCAACGCCAGCGACCAGTTCGACAACACCATCAACCTGATGGGCAACGGCGATCCCCAGACGCTGATGCCGCCCGCCACCGGCGAAGTGCAGTCGGAACTCTCGGTGCTGCAGAACCAGTGGGGCCAGGTCCGCACCTCGCTCAAGGTCATCCTCACCAACAAGGACTCGATCGCGGTGGCCAACCAGGCTGCGGCCGGTGTGCGCCAGACCATGCCGGACCTGCTCAAGGCCTGGGATGCGTTCGCCGATGCCGCGCGCCAGCGCGCCGCCAGCCACAACACCGTGTACTACGCCGGCAAGATGGGTTACTACGGCCAGGTGATCCTGCGCGACGTGAACCTGCTCACCACCGGCGGCCACGGCGACGTGTCGGCCGTGCAGCAGGAGCTGCCGGACACCATCCAGATCTTCACCCGCATCACCCAGGGCATGCTGGACGGCAGCCCGCAGTTGCAGCTCAACGCCATCACCGACTCCAACCTGCTGGTGCCGCTGCGCCAGATCCAGGTGCTGAACGCCAAGCTTGCCGGCAGTCTCAACTCGCTGACGCCGCTGGTGGGCCTCCTGGTCAACGTGCAGAAGGCCAACGGCACCATCCACGACCTCTCCGACCAGTTGCTGAACAACGCCCAGGCCATCAACACCAGCTACAGCCGCAGCGTGAACTCGCGCCTGACCCGGCCCTCGGTGGGCTACGGCCTTGGCCTGGTCGGCATCCTGCTGCTGTTGGGCATCTTGTACCTGTACGTGCTGGGCGGCGACGCCCGGCGAGCGGCACAGATGCAGCTCGAGACCAACGAACGAAACCAACAGGCCATTCTGCGACTCCTGGACGAACTCGGCTCACTGGCAGACGGTGACCTCACCGTGCAGGTGACCGTGACCGAAGACATCACGGGCGCCATCGCAGACTCCATCAACTACGCCCTCGAGGCGCTGCGCGGCCTGGTCGCGACCATCAATGACACGGCCGTGCAGGTGGACGCCGCCGCCCGCCAGACGCAGGCCACCACGACCCACCTCGCCGAAGCGTCCGTGAACCAGTCCAAGCAGATCAATACGGCATCCCAGTCCATCACCGAGATGGCGAAGTCCATCGAACAGGTGTCCGCCAACGCCGAACGCTCGGCGAAGGTGGCCGCGCAGTCCGTGGAGATCGCGCACAAGGGCGGCCAGGCCGTGCGCCGCACCATCGACGGCATGAACTCGATCCGTGAAACCATCCAGGAGACCTCGAAGCGCATCAAGCGACTCGGCGAATCCTCGCAGGAGATCGGCGACATCGTGGAACTGATCAACGACATCGCCGAACAGACGAACATCCTGGCCTTGAACGCCGCGATCCAGGCGTCGATGGCCGGCGAAGCAGGCCGCGGTTTCGCGGTGGTGGCCGACGAAGTGCAACGCCTCGCAGAGCGCTCCGCCAACGCCACGCGCCAGATCGAAGCGCTGGTGAAGACCATTC
>DATBAJ010000055.1:0-34784 GCA_036271575.1 Gammaproteobacteria bacterium | reverse complement strand
ACCACGGGCGGAGGATGACGGGCAAGAACCCAAGTTTTCCCGTAATAAACAGCAGGGAACAGTGGCCGGCGCCGCGGGCAACAGCCCCGAACTGGATGCCGCGCTGGATAAGGCCGGTCTCAAGGAGCCGCCGGCCATGCGTGATCGCGTGCGCGCCTACTTCGACCAGGGCAGCGACGTCATCAAGCAGGACTTGGAGAACGCCAAGAACCGCATCCTGGAAGGCGTATTCGACCGCTACCACGGTATCAAGACTGCCCAGTTCAAGGCTAAGGGCCTCTTGCCGGCGGAGCAGGATGCCTACGTGGCGGCGCGCCTCAGCACCGGGACACCCACCGTGCTATCGACGCTCCTGGTGCACGGTCACCTGGAATGGAAAGACGGCATCCTGCAGGTGAAGGACGGCACCAAGGGCCTGCTGGACACACTCGCGCCGGTGAAGGACGACCTCAACGCCTGGATGGGCTGGATGATCGGCAACCGGGCCAAGCGCCTGTCTGGTGAGGGCAGGGAGAACCTGTTCAAGCCCGACGAAATCGCGGCGCTCATCAAGCTGGGCGACGGCAAGGAAGAGCTGTTCAAGAAGGTGCGGGCGGACTACGCCACGCTCAAGACTTCCGTGCTCAAGGCCGCTGCCGACGCCGGCCTGTTGGATGAAGACAGCATGAAGGCGTGGGATCACGCCGACCACATCCCGTTCTACCGCCTGGGCGAGACAGAGCAGGTGCAGGCACCCGGCGGCCGTCGCGGTCTCTCGCATCAGAACTCCGGCATCCGCCAACTCAAAGGCGGCACGGCCGAGCTGAACGACCCGCTCGAAAACATCCTCATGAACTTCACCTATCTCCTGGATGCGTCGTTGAAAAACAATGCTGTCCGGATGGTGGAGAGCAACCTGCGCGACACCGGCGTGCTGGAGAAGCTCGGTCCGGAGTACACCCAGGCCCTGGTGCCAATGTCCCAGGTGAAGAAGATCATGGAGGATGCAGGCGTCGACACTAGCATGGCAACCCCGGACGTATTGAACGGTGTCCGCAAGATGCTGGCCTTCAAGGCGCCGAGCGATCCGGACGTGATCCGCGTGATGGACAAGGGTAAGGCCAGTTACTTCCGCGTGCATGACGCCCCGTTGCTGCGCGCCCTGACGGCCTTCAACGAGAAGTCTGCCGGCGGACTGATGAACCCGCTGCGGTTCTTCAAGCGTGTGCTGACCTCGGCGTCCACCGTATCGCCGGGCTTCATGGCCCGCGTGTGGGTGCGCGACAGCCTGACCGCCAACGTGATCGCCAAGCACCGGTTCCCGGTGGTGTGGGGCAGCGCCAAGGGTCTCTACCAGTCCCTGACCGAGAGTGGCGGACAGGTGGACCTGATGGCGGCCGGCGCCAGCTTCCACGGCGGCAACATCAGCGCCCACGATCCGGAACAGAATGCCAAGATGCTGCGCCGCATGCTGCGCCGCAAGGGCTTCGATGCCGCGAGCGCAGACCACTTCGTATCCACCGTCGTGGACAGCCCGGCGCGTCTGTGGGACCTGTGGCGCCGCGGCTCTGAGGCGGTGGAGAACAGCAACCGCGAGGCCGTATACGAGGCCGCCCTCAAGGCCGGCGAGAGTAAGGCCGAGGCGGCCTACAACGCCAAGGATCTGCTGGACTACTCCATGCGGGGTAACTTCGCGGCCGTGAAGTTCTTCACCGATGCCATCCCGTTCCTGAACGCCCGCCTGCAGGGCCTCTACAAGATCGGTCGTGCCGGCGCCATCCCGGGCATCGCGGAGCAGGGTTTCAAGGCCAAGGTGGCCGGGAAGGGCGCCATGTCTCTTGCGCAGCAGGTGGCCATCCGCGGCGCCATGATCTCCATGGCCAGCTTGGCGCTGTACGCCTATAACCGGAACGACAAGCGCTACCAGCAACTCCCGGACTGGGACAAGGACACGTACTGGCACATCTTCATCGGTGACCAGCACTACCGCATCCCCAAGCCGTTCGAAGTGGGCCTGATCTTTGGCACCATGCCGGAACGGTGGGCGCGCCTCGTGGATGGCGACGACACCCTGCGCAAGAGCTTCAACGACTGGGTGTGGAACATGGGCCAGGTGATGAACCTGGATCCGTTGCCGCAGGCCATCAAGCCTGCCTACGACGTGTACGCGAACAAAGACAGCTTCTCGGGCAACCCCATCGAGAACGAGTCGGACCAGGCTCTGCTGCCGGCGGACCGCTACAGCAGCGCCACCAGCCCGACGATGGTGGCGATGGGCCGCCACATCTCGGACCAGACCGGCGTATCGCCCAAGCAGATGCAGGAACTCTATTCCGGCTACACCGGCGCGCTCGGCATGTTCCTGCTCAGCATGGTGGATGATGGTGAACGGCTGATGGAGCATCAACCTCCGCGGGCTACGGCGCGTGTCGATGAGATGCCGCCCCTGTCGAGCTTTATCCGCGGCTCAGGCCCGGCGAAGCAGACCCAGTGGGAACAGGACTTCTACGATGCCCGGCAGCAGGTGAACGAGACTTACGCGTCGATCAGGAAGCAGATCGCCGTGGCCCAGTTGGCGGGTGATGAGGGCGCCGTCGACCGCATGCAGAAGCTCATGGACACGAACCAGGACAACCTGGGTCTGCGTGACAGCCTGAACGATGCGGCGCAGCAATTGAGCGCCATCCGCCAGCGCATCGACCTGATCCAGGAGGATGACAAGATGGCGCCAGACGCGAAGCGCGAGGCCATCGACGAACTGTACGAAGCCCGTAACGACCTGATGGAGAAGGTCTACACCAACCTGCCGCCGGACCTTAAATGACGTGCCAAGCCCAGGTGCAGAAATTGAACAGGAAGAATCCGGCCGCCACCAGCAGAAGCAGAGGGAACAGGCGGCTTTCCCGGGGCTGCTTCTCGGCCATGGTCCCCACGTAGAAGACGCCCACCCAGCATAGACCGGAAGCCAAGAGGCTCACCCTCACCAGTGCGAAGGCGGCCAGCGCCAGGAGCAGGGTGAACCCGGTGAGCATTACTGATCCGTCACGTAGATGGCTTGAGCGGAGAGAGCCTGCTGGCGGTTCGGCGCCGCGGCGTACATACCGTTGCCGATGGGCACAGCCACCGCGCCGGTGGTGGTATCGCCCTGACCCTCGATGAGCAGCCCATTGGCGCCGATCTTGGCGGCCTGGGACCTGAGTTCTTCCAGCGCCGTATCCAGCTTGCCCTGGTCGCTCCAACCGCTGTTACTGTGGGCCTGGATGATGGCCACGATCTCGTAGTGTGCCGGCGGCGCGGCGTACAGCTTGACGGCCTCCGGGGCGATCCGCGGGTGTGCCGCGTTCATCATGAGGACCGTGCTGCTGGCGCAGCCTGCAAGCAACCCCAGAACCCCCAGCCATAATATCTTCATGGATCCCTCCTGAAACCGGCTACGACGTGAGTCAACCCTAGCAGATGGCTTTCCAAAATCCAAAGGCCACCTATCGAAATTCCCGTGTAAAAAGCCCTATAATTCGCAAGCATTTTGGAAAGTCCCTGTACCGCAAGTGCTGGTACTTGTTACAGATTATCGACTTTAAGCCACTGGCTTTTAACCAGTTGGTCGGCAGTTCGAATCTGCCACGGCCCACCATCTGCGGATAAAATACGGAATTCTCCGAGGTTTACCCCCTCCCAGGGGTATGGGCGGTGGCCTCCGGACCCAAACCATGAAGAGGTCTGACCCCATGAACCTGCAGGAACTATCGAACATCGCCCATAAGCTGGTCGCCAATAACCGCGGCATCCTCGCCGCCGACGAGAGCACCAGCACCATCGAGAAACGTTTCAAGTCCATCGGTGTCGAGAACACCGAGGAGAACCGGCGCGCCTACCGGGAGATGCTGTTCGCCACCCCGGGCGCCGAGAAGTTCATCAGCGGCGTGATCATGTACGACGAGACCATCCGCCAGAAGACCAAGGCCGGCGTGCCGTTCCCGGAACTCCAGGCCAAGCTCGGCATCGTGCCCGGCATCAAGGTGGACAAGGGCGTGAAGGAACTCGCCGGCAGCCCCCAGGAGAAGATCACCGAGGGTCTGGACGGGCTGCGTGAACGCCTGCAGGAATACCACAAGCTCGGCGCCCGCTTCGCCAAGTGGCGCGGGGTCATCGACATCGGCGCCGGCATCCCCACCGCCTACTGCATCCGTGCCAATGCCCAGGCCCTGGCCCGCTATGCGGCCCTGTGCCAGGAACAGGGCATCGTACCGATCGTGGAGCCGGAAGTGCTGATGGATGGTGCCCATGATATCGGCCGTTGTTTCGCGGTGACCTCCGAGACGCTCAAGATCGTATTCGAAGAGCTGGCCAACCACCGGGTGGCCCTGGAAGGCATGCTGCTCAAACCCAACATGGTCATCTCCGGCATGAAGTCCCCGAGCCAAGCGTCGGTGCAGGACGTGGCCCGGGAGACCGTGATGGTGCTGAAGCGCCATGTGCCGGCCGCGGTGCCGGGCGTGGTGTTCCTTTCCGGGGGCCAGAGCGATGTGGTGGCCACCGAGCATCTGCAGGCCATGAACGCCTTGGGGCAGATGCCCTGGATCCTCAGCTTCTCCTACGGCCGGGCCTTGCAGGCCGCGGCCCTGGAGGCCTGGCACGGCAAGGAGTCCAACCTGTCGGCGGGGCAGAAGGCCTTCCACCACCGCGCCCAGTGCAATAGCGCCGCCTGTGCAGCGACCTACGACGCCAAGCTGGAGAAGGCGGCCTGAAGCCCCACAGGCCGTTTTAAGCGATCGACCTGCGCGGTCGTCGTCCGTAGGGCGGCGGCCGCGTTGGTTTTGGGGGTTCTTCGGGAATAAATTCCTCGTCGAATTGACGCCCCAGGGGTAAACAAACTAGACTAGACCGTCCAGTCCAAAGTGGCAGCGGGCCTTCATAGAGGCCCAGGAACAAGAAGGACAGGCCGGCAGGTAGCCATGGCAAGCGATTCCGACAAGCACGGCAAACACATCATCGAGATCCGCGGCCTCAAGTACCGGCGGGGCGAGAAGCTGATCTTCGACGGTCTGGATATCGACATCCTGCGCGGTAAGGTCACGGCCATCATGGGTCCGTCGGGCACCGGCAAGACCACGCTGCTCAGCATCATGACCGGCCAGGTGCTGCCCGATAAGGGCAAAGTGCTGGTGGACGGCAAGAGCGTGCCGACCCTCTCCTCCGACGAACTGTTCGAGCTGCGCAAGGAGATGGGCTTCCTGTTCCAGAACGGGGCTCTTTTCACTGATTACAGTGTCTACGAGAACGTGGTGTTCCCGCTGCGCGAGCACACCGACCTGCCGGAGAGCCTGATCCGTCACATCGCGCTCATGAAGCTGCAGGCGGTGGGCCTGCGCGGCGCCGCGGACCTGATGCCAGCGGAGCTGTCCGGCGGCATGGCGCGGCGGGTCGCCTTGGCGCGGGCCATCGCCTTCGATCCCAAGATCATCTTCTACGACGAGCCTTTCACCGGCCTCGACCCTATCTCCATGGGCGTGATCGTGCGCCTGATCCGCGAACTCAACGACAACCTGGGGCTCACCAGCATCATCGTCTCCCATGACGTGGAGGAGGTGTCCTCCGTGTCCGACCACAGCTATCTGATCTCCGAAGGCAAGGTAGTGGCCTACGGCACGCCCCAGGAGCTGGAGCAGAACAAATCCGCCTGGGTGCGGCAGTTCATGAAGGGCCTTGCCGACGGTCCCGTCCCCTTCCACTACCCGGCACCGGATCTGGCGACGCAGCTCCTGGGGGAGAGGGCAAAGTGAGAGTGCTGCGCGAAGCCTATTACATACTGCTGGGCTTCCTGGAGATGATGGGTGCCTGCGGGCTGTTCCTGTTTCGCCTGCTGCGCTATACGCCCCACGCCCTGCGGCGGCCGGGCCTGATCTTCCAGCAGGTGTTCAACATCGGCGCCATGTCACTGGTGCTGATCATGGTCTCCGGGCTCTTTGTAGGTATGGTCTTGGGACTCCAAGGCTTCAACACCTTGAACAAGTTCGGCTCGACCAACATCCTCGGCACGCTGGTGGCCTTAGGTCTCCTGCGCGAGCTCGGACCCGTGATCACGGCTTTGCTGTACGCCGGCCGCGCTGGCACTGCGCTCACCTCTGAGATCGGCCTGATGCGCGCCACCGAGCAGCTGGCGGGCATGGAGATGATGGCCGTGGACCCGGTGCGGCGCATCGTGGTGCCGCGCTTCCTGGGCGGCGTGATCTCGATGCCGCTGCTGGTGGGCATCTTCAACGCGGTGGGCTTGCTGGGTGGCTATTACCTCGGTGTGATCCACATGCACGTGGACCGGGGTTCGTTCTGGTCGGAGATCCACGCACGCGTGGATTTCCAAGAGGATTTCGTGAGCGGCATCATCAAGAGCTTCGTGTTCGGCGTGGCAGCGACCCTGATCGCGGTGTTCGAAGGCTACTATGCCCAGCCCACCGCCGAGGGTGTGAGCCGCGCCACCACCCGTACGGTGGTGAACAGCGCCGTCGCGGTGCTCGCGCTCGATTTCCTACTTACCGCATTGATGTTCTGAGGGGCTCTCCATGAAACAGACCCGTACCATAGAGATCGTCACCGGCGCCTTCATCGTCCTGGGATTCGTGGCGCTGTACATCATCGCCACCAGCGCCACCAACCTCACCTCCTACGGCGGAAGCAGGGGCTACACGGTGAGCGCCGAGTTCAACAATATCGGCGGCCTGAAGCCCCGTGCCGCGGTCACCATGGCTGGCGTGGCCATCGGCCGCGTCACCGACATCAAGCTCGATCCCAAGAGCTTCACCGCGCTCGTCAGCATGCAGATCGACGGCCGTTTCAACCAGGTACCGGACGATTCCACCGCCAGCATCCTCACTTCGGGGCTGTTGGGTGAAAATTACATAGGGATCGACGCGGGAGGTTCGGATAAGTTCTTGAAGCAGGGGAGCAGCATCCAGTACACCCAATCGGCGCTGGTGCTCGAGAAGCTCATCGGTCAATTCTTCTCCAAGGCCACTGAACCCGGCAGTAAGTAAAGGTAAGCAATATGCGCAGCAAACTCATCCTCGCCTTCGTACTCTCGTTCTTCAGCTTCACTGCGTTGGCGGATGCCGCCGCGCCTGCCGCGGCGTCGGGTACTCCGCCCGACCAGGTGGTGCAGCAGACCGCGAAGGACGTCTTCGACACCGTCAACTCCAAGAAGGCCGAACTGCAGAAAGACCCGAGCCAGCTGTACGAAATAGTGAGCAAGATCCTGCTGCCGCGTTTCGATTTCGAACTGTCATCGCGGTATGTGCTGGGTCAGGCCTGGCGCAGCGCCACGGAAGAACAGCGCAAGGCCTTCCAGGACGCGTTCTTCAAGTACCTGACCCGCAGCTACGCGGACGCGCTGGTGAAGGGCAACTATTCGGAACGCAACGTGAAGGTCGAACCCTACCGCCCCAGCAGCCAGCCGGATCAGGCCATGGTCAAGACCCAGGTGCAGCTGAGCGGCAGTCAGCCCGTGGAAGTGGACTACGTGCTGCGCAATGAGTCCGGGCAATGGAAGGCCTTCGACGTGATCATCGAGGGCATCTCCTACGTGCACAGCTATCACGACCAGTTCGCGCCGGAGATCCAGAAGAGCGGTCTGGATGAACTCATCAAGCGCCTCAGCACCAGCAAGGCGCCCAACGCCGTGCCGGCGCCTGCCACCAAGGGTTGACGGCGTTGGCCGCGGTCTCGCCGGCATTGGAGTTCGAAGACCTGGGGGGCGGGCGCTTCCGGCTCACCGGCCACCTGGGCTTCGACACAGCCAACTATGCTTTGAGCCACAGCCACGGCTTGTTCGCGGACCATAAGCGCATCCAGCTGGACTTGTCCGGCATCGGGAGCACCGATAGCGCCGGACTCGCCTTGCTGATCGAGTGGACCGGTTGGGCGCGCCGCGAGAAGCGCAAGCTCACCTTCACCCACGTGCCGGAGCAGGCGCTGGCGCTGGCCAAGATCAGCGAAGTGGACAAGCTCCTGCCCGTGGGCTAATTGAGCTGAAAAGGCCGTCCTGGCCTTTTCAGCCTCGAAAATCGCGAAGTGAATTCGCTATTTTCTCCGTCCTCCGACCGCAGACGATCGGAGGAGGTCGATACATCCCTGTATCGAACTTCAACTTGATAGATCGCGGCGAGCCCGGAGCCCGCCGTCCTCATTTGGGCGGGGTATGAGTCGAGGCGGGCGGTGCAGCGGTGGTGTCCGCTGCGGGGGCTGCGGTACCGCCGGTTGCCGTTGCCGGAGCTGTGGAGGTGCTGCCATCCGGGGGCAGGTCGTAGTCGTAGTCAGAAGCCGAGGTCGGCGGGTTGCCGTCGTAGATCTTGTAGCGGCGGTTCTGGATGTAGGCGTCGCGCATGAAGGTGTAGGGGTCGTAGGCGTTGTCGATGGTGTCATCCGCCTGCAGCAGACCGACCCGGGTATCCAGGCCGTCCATGACCAGTTCGCCGTTACGCCAGCGCGGCGGGATCGCATCCCGCGGCGGGTTGGTATACAGGTCGCCCACGCGGCCGCTGGCATCGCGCACGCTGCTCGGGCCGATGACGGGGATCACGAGATAGGGGCCGGATGGCACGCCCCAGACCGCCAGGGTCTGCCCCAGATCCTCGACATGATGCGGCAAGCCCACGTGGCCCGCCACGTCGAACCAGCCGAGGATGCCGACGGTGCTGTTCACCAGGAACCTCCCCAAGTCCTGCAGGGTCTGCTTGAACTTGCCCTGCAGCGCATCGTTGACCACCGTCACCGGTTCATCCAGGTTGGTGATCACGTTGTGGATGCCGTCCCGGGCCGGGCCGGGCATGGCACGCACATAGGTCTTGGCCACCGGCCGCGCCACGTGCTTGTCCAACGCGTCGTTGAAGGCGTAGATCTTGCGGTTGAAGCCCTCCCAGGGATCCTGGGTCTGGGCCACGCGCTCGGGCGGTCCGCCGGCGCAAGCGGTGAGCAGGCCCAGGCTCAGAGTCAGGATCGTCAACGAGCGTGGCCGCAGAAGGCGGCGCGCAGGTCCGGACATGGGATTCCTCGCAGAAGACAGCGTCAATCCTAGCAGGTTAGGCGGCGCACGCCCATGCCGGGGCTCAGTGGTAGCGGGATGGGTTATCGCGGGCGTCGGCGCGCGCCTCTTCTTCCACGCGGTGCAGGCGCGCCCGGTAGCGCTGCTTCTGCACGCTGTCGATGCCAGGCGTGGCGAGCGCGATCTTGAGCTGATCCACCGCAGCCGCCGGCAAGCCGTTCACCAGGTAGTACTCGGACATGTAGTAGTGGGAGTCCGCGCTGTTGCCGTCCTTGTCATAAGCCTTGGCCAGGAGGTGCACCGCCTCCGGGTCACCGTGGGAATCCAGGGTCAGGGGCGTCAGCAGTGCGATGGCATGCTGCGCCTTGTCGGCGTCTATCAGGTCGTTGGCGTAGCTCAAGGTCAGCGGCTCGCTGTCGGGGAACAGCTTCATGGCGTCCGCATAGGTGGCGATGCCGGTCTGCACCTGCCCTGAGTGGATCTCGGCATCCGCCAGGCCGATGCGGAAGGCGATCACGTCGTCGTACTGCCGCACCAGGGCGCGCATGGCCTGCACCGCGTCCGCGTAGCGGCCGGCTTTCTGGTACACCAGTGCCTGGCCATAGCGGGCTGCCGCCTGGTCCCAACCCGTGGCCTGGTCCACCAGACCCTGGAAGTCCGTCAGTTGCTGATCGGTACCGAAGTTGTTCTGCATGGCCTGGAGGCGCATCTTCATCAAGGCGTAGCTGCGGCTGTCGGGTCGCGGTTCCACATGCAGTTGCTCAGCCCGGTTCTCGGCTTCCGTCATGCGATTCAGGTCCAGCGGATGGTCCAGCAGGAACTCGGGGACCTTGTCGTAGCCGTTGAGTGAGGAGTTCCTCTGCATCTCGGCGAAGAAGTCCGCCATGCCCTGCGGCTGGAAGCCGGCGCGGGCCAGGGTGGCGATACCGACCCGGTCGGCTTCTTCTTCGTCGCCGCGGGTGTAATTGATCTGGTGCTGGATGATCGAGGCCTGGGCGCTGGCCAGGGCACCCACCGCCACGTCCGGGTCGCTGGCGCGCGAGGCCGCCACGATCGCGGCCAGCAGGGTGGCCACGTTCATGAAGGCGTGGTCCTTCTGGTCCTCCAGCTGTCGCGCCAGGTGCCGCTGGGTGACGTGGCCGGTCTCGTGGGCCAGTACGCCAGCCAGCTCATCCTCGTCCTTGGTCAACAATATCAAGCCGCTGTTCACCACGATGAAGCCGCCGGGCAGGGTGCTGGCGTTGATGTCATCGTCGTCGATCATGTAGTACCCGAAGTGCAGCGTCGGGTTATCGCTGTGTGACGATATCTGGCGCCCCAGGTCCTGGATGTACTGCTGCAACTGCGGATCGTCGAGGATCGCTCCGGATTCGCGCAGCTCATTGATGATCTGCAGGCCGATCACGTATTCCTGCGCGGGGCTGATGACGTCGCCGCCCGCTTCGCCGATCTGGGGCAGGTTGAAATCGCTGGCGGAGCGGTTGCTGTTGTAATCGTTGCTGCGCACGGCGGGGGACACGAGGCTCACGGCTGCCGGTGCAGGGGTATCGGATGCGGCCGCCCATGCGGCGGCTCCCGTCCAGAGCGCGGCCAGGAGACAGAGCGGGAGTTGCTTCAGGGATCGCACCACGAGGAACCGCCGGCGATACGGATACATCCGGAGGACGCCATTATCGCATGCCGGTTGGAACCCGGTCTAAAAGAAAAGCCCCCGCAAGGCGGGGGCTTTGATATCAAGAAATACTACCGGGTCAGAACCTGTAACGGTACGACACGCCCAGGATGTCCGCATCCGCCTTGAAGGTGCCGACGATGTGATCGTCGCCCGCGGAGTTGGTCTGGTTGAAGGCCAGGCTCGAACCCAGGAACAGGTGCGCGTAGCCGACGTCCCACTGGGAATGCTCTGTCATGCGCCAGGTGACGCCGAGCGAGATCCAGCGCCGGTCGCCGTCCGGCAGGCGGGCGGTGCGGCTGGCGCTCACGTTGTTGGTGCAAGCCGGGTTCAAGGCCGCGGTGTTGCAGGGCGCGGACGGATCCGACACCGGCGTCATGTCGAGGGCCAGGCCGCCGCGGAAGGTCCAGGCGTCGTTGAAGTGGAAGTCCGCGCCGACGCTGTAGCGATTGACGTCGCTCAGGCCCTCATCCACAACCACGTCCTGGCTGCCCTTGTTGGCGAAGGCGAGGTCGAGCTTGTCGAAGCTGCTCCAGCCGGTGTGTGACCAGTCTGCGAACAGCGTCCACTGTGTGTTCATCTGGAAGGCATAGCTCAAGGACCACATCTGCGGGGATTTGAACGACGAGCTGACGCCCTGCGCCTGGAACTGGGGCTGGGCCGAGAACTGCACGGGCACATTGGTGAAGCTCGCACCACCGGACAGGTCATGGTTGACGCTGGAGCGGTAGGAGAAGCCGATGCGGTTCTCGGAGTCGATCTTCCACAACACACCGGCGTTCCAGCCGGTGCCGGTGCCGCTGGCCTGGGCTGAGAAGAAGCCGTCGTGGCCCTGGGGCGTGAGGCCGATGGAGGTGCAGGTGGCAGGCGCCACCTGGCTGAAGCATACCGCGCCGTAATCCACGTCGTTGGTGAGCTTCACGTCCATATGCTGGTAGTCGAGACCGAAGCCCAGCGACACGCTGTCGTTTATCTTCCAGGCGATGGTCGGGTTGTAGTTCACTATGTCTACGCTGGTGTAGATCGCCTGGTAACGGAAGATCGAGTCATCGTCGTACTTGGTGGCGAGACCGAACGGCGTGGTGATGCCGAAGCCCAAGGTGATCTTGTCGTTGATCGGCTGCGAGTAGTAGACGAACACGGGGCCGCCGAGCTTGCCGACCTTGCCGCCTTCACCGCCCGAGAGGTTCTGGCCGGTGGCGTCGGTGGCGGAGCTCTTGGTGAAGTCCGCGTTGAAGCGGATCAGGCTGTAGCCGCCGAGGATCTCCGCACCGGAGAGGTTGGAGAGACCCGCCGGGTTGTACCAGATGCTGGAGGAGTCCTCCGCCGCCGCGGCGCCGCCGGAATGGGCGCGACCGAGACTGGTGACACTCTGCTCGGTGAGCTGGAAGTTGGCCGCAGACGCGGCGGCCGGAACGGCGGCCAGCACAGCGGCGGCCATCGGCACGGCCCAATGGGCGGTGTACTTCTTGTTCATCGGCTTCCCCAGGATGACGGATATGTGACCGTCAGATTTAAGCATAGGCGGCCATAAATTGTAAGCCGCCGGGCATTCTCCAGGGCCCTTTTACAGGCTTTCCGAAGCGAAATCCGCGAGCCGCGAACGCTCGCCGCGCAGCAAGGTCAGGTGCCCGGAATGCGGCCAGCGTTTGAAACGGTCCACCACGAAAGTGAGGCCCGAGGTGGTCTCGGTGAGGTAGGGCGTGTCGATCTGCGAGATGTTTCCGATGCACACCATCTTGGTGCCGGGACCAGCGCGGGTGATGAGCGCCTTCAGCTGCTTGGGGGTCAGGTTCTGGGCCTCGTCCACGATGATGTAGCGGTTGAGGAAGGTGCGGCCGCGCATGAAGTTCATGGAGCGGATCTTGATGCGGTTGCGCAAGAGGTCGCCGGTGGCGGCGCGGCCCCATTCGCCGCCTTCGCCGGACTGGGTCAGCACCTCCAGGTTGTCCATGAGGGCGCCCATCCAGGGCGTCATCTTCTCCTCCTCAGTGCCGGGCAGGAAACCGATGTCCTCACCCAGGGGCACCGTGACGCGGGTCATGATGATCTCGCGGTAACGGTTCTGCTCCAGGGTCTGGGCGAGACCGGCGGCCAGCGCCAGCAGCGTCTTGCCGGTGCCGGCGGATCCCAGTAACGAGACGAAATCCACGCCCGGGTCGAGCAGCATGTTGAGAGCGAAGTTCTGCTCGCGGTTGCGGGCGTTGATGCCCCACACGGTGTGGCGGATGCCGCGGTAGTCGCGGGTCAGTTCCAGGAGCGCGCCGCGATCGTCGATGCCGCGCACCATCGCCTCGAAGTTGTCGCTCTCGCTGTACACGCATTGGTTGGGGTGCCAGTCTTTCACCAACGGTCCCTGTATGCGGTACCAGGTGCGGCCCTCCTGCTGCCAGGACTCCATGTCCTTGCTGTGCTTGTCCCAGAAATCCTTGGGCAGCTCCTGCAAGCCGGTGAACAACAGGTCCAGGTCGTCCAGCGCCTTGTCGTTGAAGTAGTCCTCGGCGTGGATGCCGAGCACCGCCGCCTTGATGCGCAGGTTGATGTCCTTGGACACCAGGGTCACCCGGGTATCGGGGTGGCGCTGCTGCAGCGCCTGGGTGGTGGCCAGGATGTAGTTGTCGGGCTTGTTGCCCGGCAGGGTGTCGGGCAGGGCGGCGGCCAGGGCTTCGGTCTGGAAGAACAGGCGGCCGCCGGTGATGGCGGCACCGGTGGCGTTCTGCAGGCTCTGGATCACGAGACCGGCGTCGATCTCCTGCTTGCTGACGTCGCGCATCATGTCATCGAGGAAGCGGCTCACCTGGCGCACGTTGCGCGAGGCTTCCGACATGCCCTTCTTGCCGGCGTCCAGTTCCTCCAGCACCACCATGGGCAGGAAGATATCGTGCTCCTGGAAGCGGAAGATGGCGGTCGGGTCGTGCATCAGCACGTTGGTGTCGAGCACGTACAGGCGCCGCTGCGTGCGGCCGGCTTTGGCTTTGCTCACGTGCGGCGCACCTTCTTTGCGGAGGTCTTGCGCGCGGGGCGCTTCTTCGACGCGGCTTTTTTCTTCGGCCGCGGTCTGGTCTTGGGTGCGGGCTGCGGCGCGGTATCCGCCTCGGTGATGGCTTTCAGCACCTCGGCGGCATGGCCTTCGACCTTCACTTTGCGCCACTCGCGGCGCAAGGTGCCGTCCTCGCCGATGAGGAAGGTGCTGCGTTCGATGCCGCGCACCTTCTTGCCGTACATGTTCTTCATCTTGATGACGTCGAACAGCTTGCACAGCTTCTCGTCGGCGTCCGACAGCAGGTCGAAGTTGAGGGAATACTTGTCGCAGAACTTGTCGTGGGACTTCACGCTGTCGCGGGACACACCCAGGATCACGGCGCTCCTGCGGCGGAAGTCGGCGTTGAGATCGCGGAAGTCCTTGCCCTCGAGGGTGCAGCCCGGGGTGTCGTCCTTCGGGTAGAAGTACAGCACCACGTCGTGGCCCTTGAACGAGGACAGTCTCACCTGCTTGCCGCCGCCGGCGGGCAGGGTGAAATCGGGGATCTTCTTGCCGACCGCGATCTTGCTCATGAGTCTCCTTGGTGGTTCAGCCCTTGATGGGCTCCATGATGGCGTCCAGGTTCAGGTTGTCGCAGAACTCCATGAACTCCTCGCGCAGGCGGCCGACGTGGGTGTCTGCGGGTATGTTCACCGCCAGTTGCACGGCGAACATGGGCGCGCCGGTGTGGGCCGCGGTGTAGCTGCGGGTGCTCAGGTCCGCCACGCCGATATTGCGGGCGGCGAAGAAATCCGCGAGGTTGAAGATGATGCCGGGCTGGTCCAGGCAGACCACGTCCACCGCGTAGGGCAGGAGGTCTTCGCGGGGCTCCCGTTCCTTGGTGCGGCGGGCGGCCAGCGTCAGCCCGAGCTTCTTCTCGAGCTTGGGCAGGGTGCCTTCCAGCTTGGTGACGGTGTTCCAGTTGCCCGAGATCAGCAGCAGCATGGAGAATTCGGCGCCCAGCACCGTCATGCGGCTCTCGACCACGTTGCAGCCGCTGTCCTTCACGGCGCGCGCGAGGTCGTGGAGGATGCCGGGCCGGTCCTCCGCCAGCACCGAGACCACCAGAAATTGTTTCATTCGGGCTCGCAGCGGGCTAACCGGTACCGCAGGGGGAGGATGCGAGCAGTGTAACGGGTTTCCGCGGCGCTGCAACCGTCGCTGGCGGCGGCAGCGGGCGGCCGGTAAAATAGCGCTTTCCTCCGAGGTCTCCCGCATGTTCCAGGGCAGCATGGTGGCGCTGGTGACGCCCATGGCCGACGACGGCCGGCTGGATATGGCCGCGCTCGACGCGCTGGTGGACTGGCACGTGGCCCAGGGCACCGATGCCATCGTCGCCATCGGTACCACCGGCGAGGCCTCGACGCTGGAAGGCGAGGAGCAGTTCGAAGTCATAGCCCGTTGTGTGCGTGCCGCCGCGGGGCGCATCCCGGTGATCGCCGGCGCCACCTCGAATTCCACGGCACACGCCGTGCAATTGAGCCGCCGCGCCGAGACCCTGGGTGCCGATGCGGTCTTGAGCGCCGCACCTTATTACAACAAGCCGGGTCAGGAAGGACTGTACCGGCATTTCAAGGCCGTGGCCGAGGCCATCTCCATCCCGCTGCTTCTTTACAACGTACCTAGCCGCACCATCACCGACATCCTCCCGGAGACCGTGGAGCGGCTCGCCAAGCTGCCGAACGTGGCCGGGATAAAGGAAGCCACCGGCGATCTGAAGCGCGCTGCCGAGATCCGCCGCCGTTGCGGCGACTCTTTCCAGCTCATCAGCGGTGACGATGCCACGGCCCGCGAATTCATCCTGCAGGGCGGCCTGGGGGTGATCTCCGTCACCGCCAACGCGGCCCCGCGGCTCATGCACGAGATGTGCGTGGCAGCCCGCGCCGGCGATGCCGCCAAGGCCGCGGCGCTGGATGCGGAACTCGCCCCGCTGCACAAGGCGCTGTTCGTGGAGAGCAACCCGATCCCGGTAAAATGGGCGTTGACCGCGATGGGACGCATCCCGGCCGGCATCCGTCTGCCGCTGACCCCACTCGCCGGCGAGCACCAGGCCGCGGTGCGTTCCGCGCTCAAGGCCGCCCGCGCACTGACTTGAATCTTTGACCCCCAAGGTATCCGATGACAAACCGCTTCCTCATCTCCTTCACGCCGCCGGCCATCGCACTGTTGCTGGCCTCCTGCAGCTTCGGGCCCAACTGCGGCAATTCCCACCCCTATAAGAACTATGTCGCGGGCGCGCCGCTCAAGGCCCCCACGGGTGTGACGCTACCGCCTGCGGATGCGGCCTATCAGGTCCCCGCGGCGGGCACCCGGGGCGCGCCGGCCGCTACGACCTCTGCGGAGCCCTGCATGGTCACACCGCCTTCGGTGCTGACCAGACAGGACATGGCGAAACCCGGCAGCCCGGCACCCGCCAAGGCGACGGCGGTACCCGGCGCAGTGACTCAGGCACCGGCGAAGCCCGCGCCGGCGGCAGCCAGCCATCCGCGGCCGGTTGCGGGCTTGGATTCCATGGAGTAACCTTCCGCGCCTTTTGCGCCGAAGATTTAGGATAGATAAGTAAGTATCCGGGGAGGGTGAGGCGGCGTAGCCGCCGAACGCGAGGCATGGATGCCGAGCTGGAGGCATGCCAGGGAAGGATAGAAGACAAAGACTTAGGTATACGGAGAGGTGTCCGAGCGGTCTAAGGAGCACGCCTGGAAAGCGTGTATACGGTTAACGCCGTATCGAGGGTTCGAATCCCTCTCTCTCCGCCAGTTAGTCCAAAAAGAAGGGGGCCCGAAGCCCCCTTCTTTTTGGACTAAATTCGGGAAGACGGAGTATTCGAACCCTCGATGTGTATAGCCGGTTCGACAAGTTTGCCTGGAGCAAACTTGGACCGCCGTAGGCGGGCCTGCGAAGCAGGGAGCCCCAGGGGTCCGGCGCGAAGCGCCGGACGGGCGACAGGGATGTCGCCCTGGGTTTTCCGCGGAGCAGGAGGCGGAGCGGAAAAGGGCGAACAATCCCTCTCTCGGTCTTCATCCTTTTCCCGGGTCTTCAGTCTTTAAAAATCTTCTTGAAGGTCCTCTCTCCAACCCCCATCATTACCACTCTAGTTCTATGGCAGCCTGTGCCGGCTTCCCGGTCGCGACGCGCTGCAAACCCCGCCAGGCCCGGAAGGGAGCAACGGTAGCAGAGGCTTTGCGGGCCGGATCCGGCCGGCGCAGGCGGCCACCCATACGAAGTCTTCTGGAAATTCCATCCCTGGAATTTCCAAACTCGGTGAGTCCGGGCCTGTACCGGACTCACTTTCCGTGCCGCTCCTGCGGCACGGAAAGCCCAGCCCCCACATCCATGTGGGGGCGTTCGCGGCTTTGCCGCTCACCCGCCGAGCCAAGCGCCTAGGTGCTTGGCTCGCGCACGGCGCATCCCTGCGCCGTGGTCTAGCCGCCAGGTTGGCGGGGGTCTGTTAAAGTAGCTTCAACGAGCGATCCAACCCCCGAGACGGCATGTCGTATCAAGTCCTGGCGAGAAAATGGCGCCCGCGTAACTTCGCGGAGATGGTGGGCCAGGAGCACGTGCTGCGGGCCCTGATCAATGCCCTCGACCACGACCGCCTGCACCACGCTTTCCTGTTCACCGGCACCCGCGGCGTGGGCAAGACCACCATCGCCCGCATACTGGCCAAGTCCCTCAATTGCGAGACCGGCGTGACCTCGCGGCCCTGCGGCGTATGCAGCGCCTGCCAGGAGATCGACGCGGGCCGCTTCGTGGATCTCATCGAGGTGGATGCCGCCTCCCGCACCGGCGTGGACGATACCCGCGACCTCCTGGACAACGTGCAGTACGCCCCCAGCCGTGGGCGCTACAAGGTCTATCTCATCGACGAAGTGCACATGCTCTCCAAGAGCGCCTTCAACGCGCTGCTGAAGACCCTGGAGGAGCCGCCGCCGCATGTGAAGTTCCTGCTTGCCACCACCGATCCGCAGAAGATCCCGGTCACGGTGTTGTCGCGTTGCCTGCAGTTCAACCTGAAGCGCCTGCCGGAGAACCTGATCTCAGGGCGCATCACCCACATCCTCGACGCCGAGAAGATCGAGTACGAGGCGCCGGCAGTGGCGCTGCTGGCGCATGCCGCGGACGGCAGCCTGCGTGACGGTCTCAGCCTGCTGGACCAGGCCATCGCCTTCGGCGGCGGTGATGTGAAGGATGCGGACGTGCGCAGCATGCTCGGCACCATCGAGCGCACCCATGTACGCGCCTTGCTGGAATCGCTGGCGGCGCGCAACGGTGCCGCGGTGCTGGCGGCGGTGGCGCAGTTGGATGAACGGGCGCCGGACTATCAACTGGTGCTGGATGACATGGCCTCGGCACTGCAACGCATCGCCGTGGCCCAGGCGGTGCCGGCAGCCGCTGCAGAGTTCGACGAAGCGGAACTCATCTCAGGCCTCGCCAAGCGGCTCGACCCCGCGGACGTGCAGCTCTACTACCAGATCGCGCTCATGGGCAAACGCGACTTGGGGCTCGCGCCCTCGCCGCGGGCCGGCTTCGAGATGACGCTGCTGCGGATGCTGGCATTCCAGCCCGTGGACGGCACGCCTGCCGTCACGGCCAGCGCCGGTCCAGTAGCGATGCCGCAGGCGGCTTCTGCGCCGTCAGCTAAAGCCCAGGCCCCGATGCCAGGTGCAGGCGCATCGAGTGCGGGTGCTCCGATCGTATCGGCGGCACCGGTGAGCTGGAGCGAACCGGATTGGAATGCCTTGATCGAGAGCCTCGGCCTCAGGGGTGCTGCCCAGCAACTGGCGGCGAACTGCGTGTACCGCCGCCGCGAGGGCGGCATCCTGTATCTGGAGATCGACAAGACCCACCAGCAGATGGTGACGGGTCAATTGCAGGGACGCCTGGAGGAAGCCTTGTCGCGCCACTACGGCGAACCGCTCAAGGTGCGCATCCAGGCGGGTGAAGGGGCCCTGGTCACGCCCGCCAAGCTGGGCGAACAGCGCGAGGCGGACAAGCTGGCGGCGGCGCGCAGTGCCATCGCCGCGGACCCCTCCATGCGGGAGCTATGCGACGCCTTCGGCACCCAGGTGAACCCGGAACTGGTGAAGCCAGTGGATTGAGGCCATAAGGCCTCCTACACATATATAGATGGAGTGACAACAGATGCGCGGCGGCTTGGGCAACATGATGAAGCAGGCGCAGCAGATCCAGGAGAACATGCGCCGTGCCCAGGAGAACCTGGAGAAGCTGGAGGTGACCGGTCAGGCCGCGAGCGGCAAGGTCAGCGTCACCCTGAGCGGCAAGCACGAGGTGCGCCGCGTCCACATCGACCCGGAGCTCCTCAAGGGCGACACCGAGATGCTGGAAGACCTGATCGCGGTGGCTTGCAACGATGCCAATGCCAAAGTGGAAGCGGTCACGCGTGAGAGCTTCTCCGGTATCGGCCTGCCGCCGGGATTCAAGCTGCCTCTCTGATAGAGGTCTGAAAAATGCCATCCTGGATTTTTCAGACTCAGCGAGTCCGGTACAAGCCCGGACTCGCTTCCGTCGAAGCAAGCACTGACGTGCTTGCTTCGCGCGTGGTGCATCCCTGCACCACGTGGGTTATGAGCAAAACGGGTATTTGAGTTCATGGCTTACTCGCCCTTACTGCAGAAGTTGGTCGACTCATTCCGCTGCCTCCCGGGGGTGGGCCCGAAGTCCGCGCAGCGCATGGCGTTCCAGTTGCTGGAGCGCAACCGCGAGGGTGCCCTGGCCTTAGCGCAGGCGCTGCAGGCGGCCATGCAGGGCATCGGTCACTGCGAGCGCTGCCGCATGTTCACCGAGGCCAAGCTCTGCGAGACCTGCGCCAACCCGAAGCGCGATGCCTCGCTGGTGTGCGCGGTGGAGACACCTGCGGACGTGAACGCCCTTGAAGGCGCCACCGGTTACCGCGGCCAATACTTCGTGCTCATGGGGCATCTCTCGCCGCTGGACGGCATCGGTCCCGAGGAATTGGGCCTGGCCCTTCTGGAGAGGCGCCTGGACGAGGGCGGCGTGCGTGAATTGATCCTCGCCACCAACCCGACGGTAGAGGGCGAAGCCACCGCCCACTATCTCGCGGAACTTGCGGCGCGGCGCGGCATCCGCGCCACGCGCATCGCCCACGGCGTGCCCATAGGAGGCGAGTTGGAATATATAGATGGCGGCACGCTGTCGCATGCCTTCAGCGGACGCCAGGACGTGCGCTGATGAAGCTCAGGGGACTGCGGTACGGCTTGGGGGAGGCGCCATGAAGGACTGCCTGTTCTGCAAGATGGTGGCCGGCGATATCAAGCCGCAGCTGGTATATGAGGACGGTGATCTCATCGCCTTCCGCGACATCGCGCCCCAGGCGCCGGTGCATGTGCTGATCGTCCCGCGCAAGCACATCGCCAGCCTGGACGAGGCCAAGCCCGAGGACGCGGAGTTGCTTGGCAAGCTCTCGCTGGCGGCGCAGAAGATCGCGCGCCAGGAAGGCATCGCCGCTTCAGGCTATCGCACCGTGAACAACTGCAACGCGGACGCAGGACAGTCGGTCTTCCACATCCACATCCACCTGCTCGGTGGTAGAAAGTTAGTCACGCCTTTTGGTTAAAAGATTGAGATTAAAAGCGTAGCGAGCGAAGGCAGGGCGAGGCGAGCAGGAGGGAGTGCACTCTTACGTGCATGACCGACTGCGAGACCGATGCCCAACAACGCCATGCCAAGCGCAGCAGCTTTTAATCGTATTTGCGATCTTTAGCTTGCTGCATCGTGGTCATGAGCCACCGGTAACTCGTGTAGCGGCTCTCCGGTATCTCTTTCTTCTCCACCGCTTCTTTCACCGCACAACCCGGCTCCTGCAGGTGCAGGCAGTTGGCGAAGCGACAGCGGCTGGCGGGCTCGCGGAAATCCCTGAATAGAGGTGAGATCTGCCCTGGGTCGCGGATAACGAGTTCCAGGTCCCGCACGCCGGGGGAGTCCACCAGCGCACCGCCTTGCGCCAGCGGATGCCAGGTGGTGGCGGTGGTGGTATGCCGGCCTTCGTCGGTGGCGGCGGAGAGCTCGTCTATGCGGTGGCGGGCTTGCGGCACCAGCGCGTTCAAGAGCGAGGACTTACCCACGCCCGATTGACCCACCAGCATGCTTTCATGTCCGCGTAGCGCCGCGGCGAAAGACTCGAGTCCCGCGCCGCCGTGTGAACTCACCCGGTGTATGGGGTATCCAAGCCTGCCGAGGTAGTCGAGGCGCCGCCCCAATCCACCGTCGTCGTCCTTGTCCACCAGGTCCATCTTGTTGAGCACGATGCCTGCTTCGATGCCCATGCCTTCGATGGAGGCGAGGTACTTGTCCATGAGGAAGAGTTCGGGCGCCGGTATCGGTGCCAGCACCATGAGGATCCGATCCAGGTTGGCCGCCGCCGGCACGGAACGTCCGCGGTTGTCGGCCTTGCTGAAGAGCGATGCGCGTGGCATGAAGTCGAGGATGCGCGGTTCCGCTGCATCATCTATATGTACGCGATCGCCGCACACCACCTGCAAGGCGCGGTTCGCGGTGAGGCAGATGCGCCTCTCGCCTTCCGGGGTCTCCACCACGAAGCGGCGACCGCTCCCGGCCACCACCCGGACTTCGCGCCTGCCGGTCATGCTTTGAGGGAAGCTTGCAGGCGGGAGATGCGGCTCAAGGCCGGGGGGTGCGAGTCGTAGAAGGCGGAATGCAATGGATCCGGCGTGAGCGTGGAGGCATTCTCGCGATACAACTTCACCAGGGCCCGCGCCAGCGCGGCGCCGTCGGACTGGGCGCTCGCATAGGCATCCGCCTCGAACTCATGGCGCCGCGACCAGGCTGAGCCTAAAGGCTCCAGCAACAGCAGGAACGGCGGCAGCAGCAAGGTGAACAGCAGCAGCGCCGCATAGGGCGAGGGTGCGGCGATGCCGAGGCCCGTGTAGAACCAGTCCTGGCCGAAGAGCCAGCCCAGGAGCGCGAGGCCCGCAAGGCCGGAGACCGCAGTCACCGCCAGGCGCTGGATCACGTGATGCAGCTTGAAGTGGCCGAGTTCGTGGGCCAACACCGCTTCGATCTCCTGATGGGTGAGGCTCGCCATCAGCGTGTCGAAGAACACGATGCGCTTGTTGGAACCGAAGCCCGTGAAGTACGCATTCCCATGGGCCGATCTTACCGACCCGTCCATCACGAACACGCCCTGACTGGTGAAGCCGCAGCGCGCGAGCAGGCTCTCGATGCGCGCCTTGAGCTCGGTGTCGGAGAGCGGCGAGAACTTGTTGAACAAGGGCGCGATGAACTTTGGGTAAGCCCAGGTCAGCGCCAGACTGAAGCCGAACCACAGCGCCCACAGGTACAACCACCAGAGTGGCCCGGCTTTCTGCATCAGGGCCAGGGCGGCATACAGCAGCGGCAGGCCCAGCAGCAGCGCCAACAGCAGCATCTTGAGCAGGTCCATGACCCAGATGCGCCAAGTGGTGCGGTTGAAGCCGAACTCCGCTTCGATGCCGAAGGTGGAGTAGAGGCTCAGGGGCAGGCCGATGAGCGCGTTGATCACGGCAAAACTGCCGATGACCAGCACGCCGGTGTTGAGGGTACTCAGACCGAGGCCGCGCCAGGCATCGTCCAGTGCGACGAGGCCGCCGCCCAGGGTCCAGAGCAGCACCACCGCGAAGTCCAGCACCAGGCTGAAGCGTCCAAGCTTGCCCTTGGCGACGGTATAGTCGGCCGCCTTGCGGTGGGCCGCGAGATCGATCTCCGCCGCGAAGGGCGCCGGCACCTGGTCGCGATTCGCGCGTACGTGCCGGGCCTGGCGCAGGCTCAGCCACAGGCGCAACAGCAGCGCCACGCTGAGCGCCACCACGAATACCAGCGATAGGGGGTTCATGCGCGCTATCTTAAGCCATGCCGGTGCAGATGGGCACGGTGCCGTGGGCGCGTTAGACTAGCCCGACCAACCTTACGTCACATCGATCACAACCTATGGCGCAGGACGCTGAGAACCTCATCTGGATCGACCTGGAGATGACCGGGCTCGACCCCGCCACCGATCACATCCTCGAGATCGCCACGCTGGTCACCGACAAGCAACTCAACCTGCTGGCGGAAGGCCCGGTACTCGCTATCCATCACAGCGACGCTGTGCTGGCAGCCATGGGCGAATGGTGCACGCGCCAGCACGGCCAGTCCGGACTCACTGAACGGGTGCGCCAGAGCCGCGTCAGCATGGCCGAGGCGGAGCGGCAGACGCTCGAGTTCCTGCGTCAGCATGTCCCGCCCGGTGCCTCGCCCATGTGCGGCAACAGCATCTGCCAGGACCGGCGTTTCCTGGCGCGACAGATGCAGGAGCTGGAGCGTTTCTTCCATTACCGGAACCTGGACGTCAGCACCTTGAAGGAGTTGGCCAAGCGCTGGGCGCCGGCTGCGGCGTCCGGCTTCAGCAAGGAATCCACCCACCTCGCCATGGCCGACATCCGCGATTCCGTGGCGGAACTGAAGTTCTATCGCGAGAGGCTGTTCCGTCCCGAGTTCGCTCAGCCTGCCGGACGCTGAGATCGCGCCGATGCAGGACGTCCTGAGCTTCGATGACATCTGCGCCGCCGCCCGGCGCATCGCCGGAAGCGTGCGTGTCACGCCGGTGTTGCGTTGCCCGGAATTGGACACCGAGCTTGGCGCCGAGGTCCATTTCAAATGTGAGAACTTCCAGGAGATGGGCGCCTTCAAGCTGCGCGGCGCCACTAACGCCGTATTGAGTTTGCCCGATGGGTCACTCAAGAGAGGCGTCGCCACCCATTCCTCCGGCAACCACGGTACGGCGCTGGCACTCGCCGCCAAGCGCCGCGGCGTGCATGCCTGCGTGGTGATGCCGGAGAACGCGAGCGCCTACAAGAAGCGCGCCGTGGCGGCCTACGGTGCCGAGGTCATCTATTGCGAGTCCACGCAGGCGGGTCGTGAGGCGACGTTGGCGGCCTACGTGGCCAAGACCGGCGCTTCCGTGGTGCATCCTTATAACGATGTGACGGTGATGGCCGGGCAGGGTACTGCCGCTCTCGAACTGCATGAGCAGGTGCCGGGTCTGGATCTGGTGCTCGCGCCCTTGGGGGGCGGCGGCCTGCTTTCGGGCACCGCCGTCGCGACCCGTGCGCTGGCACCGAAGGCCAGGGTCATCGGCGCGGAACCGCTGGGGGCGGACGATGCATGGCGCTCCCTCAAGGCCGGGCGCATCGAACCCGTGTCTCACCCCAACACCGTCGCCGACGGTTTGCGCGCCACTATCGGTCCGCTGACCTTCGCGGTGCTGCGGGAGGAGATAGACGAGGTGGCGCGTATCGAGGAGCAGGATATCCTGGATGCCATGCGCTACATCTGGGAACGCATGAAGATACTGATCGAACCTTCGGCTGCCGTACCTGTGGCGGCCCTGCGCCGGGGGCTCGTGGAGGTGCGCGGTCATCGGGCTGGTATCATCCTGAGCGGAGGCAACGTGGACCTCGATCATCTCAAGTGGAGCGTGTGATGAAACTTCGCATCGTCGTGGGCTTGCTGGCGGGATTGCTCCTCGGTGTCGCCGTGGCGGCGGACAAGCCGGCCGACGTGCGCGACCTCATGACCGCCACCCAATTCCACGCCACTGGCCTCGACACGCTCAATCCCGAACAACTGGCGGCCTTCAATGCCTGGCTCGCCGCCTATGCCCATTCCGCCGCCGCTGGCAGCGGTGCGGCCTCCGCCTCTGTCGCAGTGCCGGCCGTAGTGGCGCCTGCGGCACCGGCAATGCCGGTAGTAGCGGCGCCCGCACCGACGCCCGCGGTGCCGACGCCGGCTCCCGCCGCTACCAGCAATACCAATGCCTTCGGCCAACAGATGCTGGCCCCCGCCAAACGGGACGAGCCGGCACGCATCGAATCCACCCTCGTCGGCCATTTCACCGGCTGGAACGGGAGCACGGTATTCAAGCTTGCCAACGGGCAGGTCTGGAAGCAGGCGGGGAGCGGATACTTCCAGGCCAACCTGCAGGATCCGAAGGTGGTGATCAAGCGTCTCGCCTTCGGCTATCTGCTCACGCTGCCAGGCCAGGGCGACACCGTGTTCGTGAAACGGGTGCAATGAACCGCTACGGTTTCCTGCTGGGCTTCGTGCTTCCACTGATGGTCGTGGCGGGGTTCATGCTGGGAGGCGCCTGGAACTTCCTGACGGTGGTGTTCTCGTTCTATGTGCTGCCGCTGCTGGATCTCGCTTCCGGTCAGCCGCGCTTCCGGCCTGAGCCCGCCGAGGTCGCTTCCCTGGAGCAGGACCCCTGGTATCGCGGGCTGCTCTATATCGGTGCCGCGGCGCATTTCGCGGTGCTGCTGTTCGGCGCCTGGGCGGTCACGCACAGCGTGCTCAGCTGGTATGCGCTCATCGGTCTGGTGTTGTCCGTCGGCACGGTCAGCGGCAGCTTGGGGATCGTCGTCGCCCATGAACTGGGTCATCACCTCAAGAGTTCGGACCGGCTGTCGGCGCGGGCGATCCTGGCTTCGGTGTGCTACATGCATTTCCACGTGGAGCACAACCGCGGCCATCATTCCCACGTCGCGACGCCGGAGGATCCGGCCTCGGCGCGTTACGGCGAGAGTCTGTACGCGTTCTTGCCGCGCACCCTGGTGGGCAGCTTCGCTCACGCCTGGCGGTTGGAGGAGGCGCGTCTCGCGAAATCCGGGGTCAGCCGCTGGAGCCCGCGAAACCCCATGCTGTGGTGCGTGGCGCTACCGGTGCTGATCGCCGGCGCCTTCGGTCTCCTGTTCGGTACAGCTGCGGTATGGTATTTCCTGGTGCAGGCGCTCGTCGCCATCGTCTTGCTGGAGATGGTGAACTATGTAGAGCATTATGGTCTGGAGCGTCGCGCGCTACCGGGCGGCGGGCGCGAGAAGATGCACGCCGGTCATTCGTGGAACTCCAACCATCGCCTCAGCAGCTATTTCCTGTTCAACCTGACCCGCCACTCACATCATCACATCCAGGTACAACGCCACTACCAGGCGCTGGCCCATGAGGATGACAGCCCGCAGCTTCCGGCCGGCTACGCCGGGATGCTGATGCTCTCATTGCTGCCGCCGCTATGGCGGCGTGTGATGCATCCGCGTCTGGAATCCCATCGCGCCCCGAGCCACTGACCCGGAGTCCGCCCATGCGTGAAGCTTGCATCTACCGAAAAGGCCATCCATGGCCTTTTCTGCCTCGCCGGGCAAAACCTAGTTTCGCCCGGCTCCGTTTTCCAGGTTCAAAGCAACCTGGAAAACGCACGGCCCATCCGTGGGCCGTGGTCATCTTCTCGCTGTTGTCGCTTTGCTTCGTGGCTCCTGCTTGGGCGGCGGACGACGCGGATGCCGTGGTCGGCCAATGGGTCACCGGGGACGGCAAGGCCCGCATCGAGATCGTGAAGCAAGACGGCGTCTACGACGGCACGATCGTGTGGCTGAAGGAGCCGGTCTATCCCGCCGATGACAAGCAGGGCATGGCTGGCAGACCCAAGGTGGATCGCGAGAATCCGGATAAGGCGCTGCGGAGCCGCTCCATCATCGGCCTGCCTCTGATCCAGGGCTTCAAGTACGGCAGCGACAACGTCTGGACCGACGGGCACATCTACGACCCGGAGAGCGGCAAGCTCTACAGCTGCAAGATGACCCTGACGATGGATGGCAGCCTCAAGGTACGGGGCTACTGGGGCATCTCATTGTTCGGCCGCACCGAGATATGGACCCGGCCGCCCACGGATGCGCCCGCGGCGGTCACTCATTCCTGATCGATATCAATTCGGATTATTCGTCGCGGCGGCAGGAGCCGAGTCGCTCTCGATGGTCTGATCGGCGCCCTTGGCCTGCTGCTGCACCTGCCCGTTCAAGGCCTTGGCCTTGTTGAGGTCCTGCACCAGCGGGCTGAATACATTACTGCTGGAGATCTTCACCGGACCGGTGCCCGGGGGCGGCGAAGCAGTGGCGGAAGCCTGGTCCTGGTGGCTGGAACCGCAGGCGGCGAGGGTGGTCATCAACAGCAGCGCTGGCAAGGTCTTCATTGCGGGTCTCCCGGTCTGATGCCGCTACCATACCACCGGCAGCCTTGGGCGTAATCTGTGAACCCCGTCATGGGCCGGCGCGCGGCCGGCCCTATAATTGCGCCGGGGAAACACGGGGACCTCCATGCACATCGAGAACCAGAAGTTCTTCCATATCCACAAGCACAACTCGCCCAAGTGGTTCGAGGGTGCGCGCTTGGGGTTTGGCCTGGAGCCTAACAACGCCTGGCGGGCGTTCGAGGTGGCGCGCCGCGGCGTGACCAATCCCAAGAACAACGAGGTCTATACGGTGGACATGGTGGCGCTGCGCGCCCTGGAGTTCTACCGCAAGCAGAAGTCCAAGGACCCCAAGCTCGCCTTCTATCACTTCGATCCGGTGGTGACCCTGGCCGAGACCCTGGACAGCCTGTTCCTGGCCACGCGCATGGTGCGGGAGATGGTGTTCGAGGAAGTGCGACGGCAGATGTACGTGACGCTGCCTTCGCGCACCAGTTGCATCTGGCTGATCCCGGAAGACCCGCGGGCAGTGCGTTTCTGGCTGGATAACATGCGCGGCGACTACAAGAAGGTGTACCGCGTGAATGCCACAGGTGAACTGCACCGCGCCACCCAGCAGATCGTCATGGGCGACACCATCTCCATGAGCGAGTGGCGCAGACGCGCCACGGACTACTGGAACGGCGCGAAGTCGGAGTCCTACGACGACGAACTGCTGTTGAGCGGTGACATCGAAGTGCTGGAAGAGATCCCGGCCAACCAGTTCTGAGCGGTTCAGCCGAATTGCGAACGGAATACCGATTTGATGTGGTCTAAGCGCTGCTCCAGGCGCTCCACTTCTTCCGTCAGTCCCAGGTCCGTCGCGAGCGCGATGGCAGCGTGGAAGTTCTCCTTGGCTTCGCTGTAGTCGCCTGAAGGCGAACGCGCATCGTACATGCGTGTATAGGCTTCCTCGCCCCAGCGCTCCAGGCGCGCGACCTTCTGCGCCGGCGTCAGCGAATCGAAAGGCGGCTCCGGTTGCTGCGCTCCGCGCGGGGGTTTCGCGGCTGGCGGCTTGGCGCTGAACATGCGCGGCATGACCTTGAGGAAATGCAGCGCTCCGGCCAGGCGCGCTCGCAGCTCCTTGCCATAGAGGAGATGCATGGCGCCTTTCAGGCCGTCGTACATGGCCTGGTCGTAGGGATGCCAGAACACGTTGCGCCGGGCGAGCTTGAGCCAGTCTTCCACCACCACCTGCGGCTGGGTGACTTCCTCGAAAGCCCAGGCGCCGTGACCGCGTCCCACACCGGAGTCTTTCGACCCGCCCCAGGGCGTCTCGGTGAGGCCGTGAGAGAGCAGGTGATCGTTCACCATCACCGCGCCGGCCTGCATGCGCCGCGCCAGGCGTTCGCCCTTGCGCGCATCGCGGGTCCACACCGAGCCGCTCAAGCCGTAGCAGGAATCGTTGGCCAGAGTCAGAGCCTCCTCGTCGTCGGCCACCTGCATGACGCCGAGGATGGGCCCAAACGTCTCCTCACGCATCACCTGCATGCGATGGTCCACGCCGGTTAGCACCGTGGGCGGGATGAACTGGCCGTTCAAGCCCACCGGCATCGGCGTCTGGGCGAACAGGGTGGCGCCCGAGGCGAGCGCCGCGTCGTAATGCTGGCGCACCGTCGCCGCCTGGCGCTCGGTGCACAGGGCACCCACGTCCTGGTCCACGCCGACCCGTAGCGCCTCTACCTTCTGCTTGAGCAGGGCCATGAACGGCGCGTACGCGTCCTTATGCACGTACAGCCTCTCCACCCCGGCGCAGGATTGACCGGCGTTGGTGAAGCCGGCCCACAGCGCGCCGCCCGCGGCCCGTTCCAGGTCTGCATCGGCGCAGACGATCATCGCGTCCTTGCCGCCGAGTTCCAGGGAGATGGGTTTGAGGGTATGGGCGGCCTTGGCCATCAACTGCTTGCCGACCCGCACCGAGCCGGTGAAGAACAGCTTGTCGACGCCGCCTTCCTCCAGGAATAGGTCGCCGCAGAGCGGGCCGTCCACGTTCAGGTGCTGGAACACGCCCGTCGGCAGACCTGCCCTCGCGCAGAGCTGCCAGATCTGTTCGCCCACCGGCAGCGTCTCGGGCGAAGTCTTGAAGACCACGGCGTTGCCGGCCAGCAGGGCCGGCACGATCTCATGCATGGGGATGCCGAAGGGATAGTTCCACGGCGAGATGATGCCCACCACGCCGTAGGGCAGGCGATATACGGTGCTGCGCTTGTTGAAGAACAGCAGCGAACCCATGCTCAGGCGACGCGGAGCGAGCGCGCGGCGAGCATGGCGCTCGTACCAGCGGCCGCCGCTCAAGGAAGGCATGACCTCCGTCGCCAGCGCTTCCACCTCGGTCTTGCCCACGCAGCGACTGATGACGAGCGCCGTGTAGTCTATGTCGCGCAGCAGTGCGTCGCGTAGCGCGGCGATGCACCCGCGACGCTGCTTGAGGGGCAAGGCCGCCCACGCGGGCTGTGCCGCGCGCGCCCGCTGGATGGCCGCGCGCACTTCAGCGGCGCCGAGTTCCGGCGTGCGCGCCAGCACCTTGCCCGTGGCCGGGTTGCGGGTGATTGTGATAGCTGTTTCGAGTCGCGCACTCATCTCTAAATCATCCCGCGTGTGTCACCCCGATACAAGGCACGCAGAGTACCGGGCCAAGGACGGCCCGTCGCCTGTAAGGATGCTACTGGGTAGAAGAAGCGCGCAGGCCGGAAACCATGTTTTCGGCCTGCGGCCAGAAAAGACCGGGACGGTCTTTTCGGTCAATCCAGCGATCAATACACGAATTGCGTGTTTTGGACCAGGACGTCGAAGGCCACGATGCAGCGCTCGCCCTCGCCACGGAAGGGGTAGACGTAGTGGATGTAATAAGGCGGGAACAGGATGAGGTCGCCGGTCTTGGGCATGATGCGCCGGGTAAGGCTCACACCGTGGTGGTTCGCCACCGGGTGCGGATTCAGGAACTCGATGCAACCTTCGGGGTCCGGCTTGTCCGGTACCGCTGCGTAATACACGCCGCTGATGAGGTTGCCGGCGGTGGGATGCATGTGGGGCGCCTGCCAGTCGCCTTGGCAGAGGATGTTGGCCCAGGATACGAGTTGGGTCCTGAACGCCGCAGCTTCCTTGCCGTATACCTTTTCCAGATAGGCCTGCACGGCGGGCTTCACCATCTGCTCGCGTAGCGCCTGCACCTCCGGCTCCGGCCGGTTCAGGAACATCACCTTCTTCGGCGTCTGGTAGCCGCCGTAGGTGGTGATGGTGCCGGAGAGAGCTTCGTTCTCGCCCTTGTCCGTCAGATATCGCTGGCGCAAGGTATGGAGCAGCGTGGCGATGCCCTCATTGATCTTCTCCGCGCCGCGATGCTGGTTCAGCATCACCGTGATCGGGAAATGGTCCTCGAAACGGCTGTCGGCGGAGACGCTCATGCTTTCTTGCCCGCCAGCAGCAGCCAGGTCTCCACTACGGTATCTGGGTTGAGCGACATGCTCTCGATGCCCTGTTCCAGCAGCCACTGCGCCAGGTCCGGATGGTCCGAGGGGCCCTGGCCGCAGATGCCGATGTACTTGCCGTGCTTCTTGCAGGCCTGGATGGCCATGGAGAGCATCTTCTTCACGGCCGCATTGCGCTCGTCGAAGAGATGGGCGATCACGCCGGAGTCGCGATCCAATCCCAGGGTCAACTGGGTCAGGTCGTTGGAACCGATGGAGAAGCCGTCGAAGTATTCCAGGAACTCGTCCGCCAGCAGCGCGTTGGAAGGCAGCTCGCACATCATGATGACCTTGAGGCCGTGTTCACCGCGTTTCAGGCCGTTAGCCGCCAGGATATCGATGACCTTCCTGGCCTCGTCCACGGTGCGCACGAAGGGGATCATGACCTGCACGTTGGTCAGGCCCATCTCTTCGCGGACCTTCTTCAGGGCCTGGCACTCCAGCTCGAAGCATTCCCGGAAGCTCGGGTCGATGTAGCGGGACGCGCCGCGGAACCCCAGCATGGGGTTCTCCTCATGGGGCTCGTACTGGCGGCCACCCACCAGGTTCGCGTATTCGTTGGACTTGAAGTCCGAGGTGCGCACGATCACCGGTTCCGGCGCGAAGGCCGCGGCGATGGTGGCGATGCCTTCGGCCAGGCGCTCCACGTAGAAGCTCACCGGATCCTTGTAGCCGGCCATGCGCGAGTCGATCTCGCGCTTCACGTCGGCCGGCTGCGTGCCGTAGTTGATGAGCGCCTTGGGGTGCACGCCGATCATGCGGTTGATGATGAACTCGAGGCGCGCCAGGCCCACGCCCTTGTGGGGCAGGGCGGCGAAGTCGAAAGCCCGCTCCGGCGTGCCTACGTTCATCATGATCTTGAGCGGCACCTCCGGCATCTTGGCCAGGCTGATCTCGCGGCGCTGGAACTCGAGCTTGCCCTCATAGATGAAGCCGGTATCGCCCTCGGCACAGGACACGGTCACCGCCTGGCCGTCCTTGATCTTCTTGGTCGCGTCGCCGCAGCCCACCACGGCGGGGATGCCGAGCTCACGGGCGATGATGGCCGCATGGCAGGTGCGCCCGCCGCGGTTGGTGACGATGGCGGAGGCGCGTTTCATCACCGGCTCCCAGTCGGGGTCGGTCATGTCCGTCACCAGCACGTCGCCCGGCTGGATGCGGTTCATCTCATGCAGGTCCTTCACCACCTTGGCGGTGCCGGCACCGATCCTCTGGCCGATGCTGCGGCCTTCCGCGATAACCGGGCCACGGGATTTTAGTTCGTAGCGTTCGATGTTCTGGCTGCGGCGGCTCTTCACCGTCTCGGGACGCGCCTGCAGGATGTAGATCTTCCCGTCGTGTCCGTCCTTGGCCCACTCGATGTCCATGGGGCGCTTGTAGTGTTTCTCGATCACCAGTGCCTGCTTGGCCAGCTCGACCACGTCGGCGTCGCTGATACAGAAGCGGGCGCGCTGCTCAGCGTGCACGTCGATGGTCTGCACCGCGCGGCCGCCGCCCTCGCCGTACACCATCATGATGGCCTTGCTGCCCAGGTTGCGGCGCACGATGGGCGCCTTGCCCTGGTTCAGCGCCGGCTTGTACACGTAGAACTCATCCGGGTTCACCGCACCCTGCACCACGGTCTCGCCCAGGCCATAGGAGGCGGTAATGAACACCACGTCGTTGAAGCCGGACTCGGTGTCCATGGTGAACATCACGCCGCTGGCGCCCAAGTCGCTGCGCGCCATGCGCTGGATGCCGGCGGAGAGCGCCACCTCGGCGTGCTCGAAACCGTGGTGCACGCGGTAGGAGATGGCGCGATCGTTGAACAGGGAGGCGAACACCAGCTTGACGGCCTTGATGACCTCGTCGGCGCCGCGCACGTTGAGGAAGGTCTCCTGCTGCCCCGCGAAGGAGGCGTCCGGCAGGTCCTCGGCCGTCGCGGATGAACGCACCGCCACGGACACGTCCTTGCCGGCGGAGAGGGCCAGGTAGCCCTCGCGGATGGACTTTTCCAGGGCAGGCGGCAGGGGTGTCTCGCCCATCCACTGGCGGATACGGGCGCCGGTCTCGGCGAGCGCGGTCACGTCATCCACGTCCAGCTTGGCCAGTTCGTGGTTCACGCGTTCCGCCAGGCCCTCGTGGGCCAGGAACTCGCGGTAGGCGTCGGCGCTGGTGGCGAAGCCGCCCGGCACCGAGACACCGAGCTTGGCAAGATGGCTGATCATCTCGCCCAGGGAGGCATTCTTGCCGCCCACCTTGTCCACGTCGTGCATGCCGAGTTTTTCGAAACTGATCACGTAGCGCGAATCCACGGCCTACCCCTGGTGAGATTCCATTATTATACCGGCACCAGCTCCGGACCCAAGCCGGTCACTCACGGGAGAGCGAAAGTCCATGCCCAACCGCCGCACCGTGTTCTTCGTCTCGGATCGCACCGGCATCACCGCCGAGGCGCTCGGTCGCAGTCTCATGAGCCAGTTCGACGGCTCCGGTGTGACCCAGGTCACCCTGCCTTTCATCGACAGCCCGGACAAGGCCGCCGCTGCCGTGACGCGCATCAATGCCGCCGCCCGGGAGGACGGGGCGCGGCCGCTGGTGTTCAGCACCCTGGTGCAGGACGACCTCCGGGCCGCCTTCCATGCCAGCGAGGCCCTGTGCCTGGACTTCTTCGACGCCTTCATCGGTCCCCTGGAGCGGGAACTGGGAGTGAAGTCCTCCCATGCCGCCGGCAAGGCCCACGCCAATGCGGATGATGCGGCCTATCTCACCCGCATCGAGGCGGTGAACTTCGCCTTGGCCAACGACGACGGCGTCACCACCCGGCATTACCCGGAGGCCGACGTGGTGCTGGTGGGCGTATCCCGCTCCGGCAAGACGCCGACCTGCCTGTATCTCGCCCTGCAATACGGTATCTCGGCGGCCAACTATCCGCTCACGGAGGACGACATGGACCGGGGCCGCCTGCCGGAGGCGCTTTTGCCGTTCAAGGCCAAGCTCTATGGCCTGACCATCGCACCGCAGCGCCTGCAACAGATCCGCCAGGAGCGCCGGCCGGACAGCCGCTATGCGTCGAAAGACCAGGTGAGCTACGAAGTGGAGAAGGCGGAGAATCTGTTCCGGAGTGCCGGGATACCGTTCATCAATACCACGCACCCCTCTATAGAAGAGATCGCCACCACGATCCTTCACCAGTCCGGGTTGAAACGCCGCTATTGAATCAGGTGATCTGGCTGGGCGCCTTCAACCCGGTCAACTCTTCCAGCCTCGCGACCGTATGTGCCGCTTTCGAGAGAGAGGCGAGGGCGGCTACTGAAGTGCGCCCCTGTTTCGCGACGTCCGCCTCATGCCGTTCCAGGTACACCCGCAGCGTCGCCCCGCGAGTGCCGGTGCCTGAGAGCCGGAAACTGATGCGCCCATCGTCGGCGGTGAAGATGCGCAGGCCCTGGTTCCGGCTCACGCTGTGATCGACCGGGTCTTCATAGGTGAAGCTGTCGGCCGACTCGATCGGTATCCCCGCCACGGACTTGCCGGGCAGCGCCGGCAGCGCGGCCTCCAATGATTTCATCACCGCCGCCGCCTGCGCGGAATCAGGGATGTCGTAATCCTCCCGCTGGAAGAAGTCGCGGCCGTATTCGGCCCAATGGGCTTTCAATATCTGCGGCAACGGTTCCCGGCGCAGCGCCAGGATGTTCAGCCAGAACAGCACCGCCCACAGGCCGTCCTTCTCGCGGGCATGGTTGCTGCTGGTGCCGAAACTCTCCTCACCGCAGAGGGTCACCCGGCCGGCGTCCAGCAGGTTGGTGAAGAAGCGCCAGCCGGTGGGCGTCTCATAGCAAGGGATGCCCAGTCTCTTCGCTACCCGATCCGCGGCGCGACTGGTCGGCATGGAGCGGGCGAGGCCCGCGAGGCCCTTGCTGTAGCCCGGTATCAGATGAGCATTTGCCGCCAGCACCGCCAGGCTGTCTCCCGGTGACACCACCATGCCCGGTCCCAGGATCATGTTGCGGTCACCGTCGCCGTCCGAAGCCGCACCGAAGTCCGGCGCAGTCGTTCCAGAGAAACTTGCGACCAAGTCAGCCGCGTCATGCGGGTTCGGATCCGGATGGCCGCCGCCGAAATCCGGCAGCGGGGTCGCATGCAGCACGCTGCCGGCCGGTGCCCCCAGTTGCCGCTCGAAGACCTCCGCGGCATAAGGTCCGGTCACCGCATGCAGCGCATCGAAGCGCATGCGGAATTGACCGTTGGTGAGCAAGGCACGCATGCGCCCGAAATCGAAGCAGCCCTGCATCACGGATGCGTAGTGCTGCACCGGATCCACGATCTCCACCTGCATGCCGGCGAAACCCTGCACGCCGATGCGGCCAAGCTCCACGCGGCATTCGTCCGGCACGATCAGGTAGCGGTCCAGCACGCGACTACGTGCGTAGATGGCTTCGGTCAGCGTCTCGGAAGCCTGGCCGCCGTTCTGCAGGTTGAACTTGATGCCGAAGTCGCCGTCCGGGCCGCCGGGATTGTGGCTGGCGGTGAGGATGAAACCGCCGGCGGCCTTGACCGCGGGT